>JAIYDC010000044.1 GCA_027487685.1 Pseudomonadota bacterium
AAGCAGGAGAACGTGGCCGAAGAGCTTTTCGATCGGATCGGCGTTAGGATAATCACTTATAACAAGCTCGACGCTCTCCGTGTGATTCGGTTCCTCCACCGTAACCACGTAATCATCATCAATAATATCAAGCCGAGCCGCTCGCAAAACACGTTAGTTGACTTGAAACTCTTAAGACGGCGGATCTATTCACTCTATAAAGACGCTATCCGCGAGCAATACGCTGAAGATACTTTCTATCAGCGGTTAAACACACTGATCGATGACTGCGGTCCCAACAGAGGCCAACAAGAAAACCGCCATACTCTAGATGAGTACCGGGCCATTCATTTCACGGGTCGACAGCTCATCAAGTACCGAAACCCTTTCATGGCATCGTTTAATGAAGTCCGTAAGCAGGCGCTGAAGGACAAGGAGAATCCGGTTTCCCAGGCCCTCCTCCACCTCGATACCTCTGCCATCTCCCGTGACGTCCGCTTTTTTTATCCCTTTGAGGTTCAGATCACAGACTATGAAAGCCACCTGAAGAACACCCAGGGTGAGGCTTCCCACGTTGAGTATAAGAAATCTCAGCTTAAGTCCGCCATGAAGCGGATTTTCCGGCCGATCCTCGAACTCCATAATGTAAAAATTGATTAGAAACGCTGGGCCAGGAAAAGCTCGATCCTCTCGTTTATCAGGTCTGGATAGTCGGCCTGGGGAACGTGAGAGCCATCCTTCAGGAAGTAAGTTTCCGATTGAGGCAGAAGGCCTGCCAGAGTCCGCTGGAGATGGTTTGGGATAACATTGTCTTTGTGCCCACCGATAACGAGTGCAGGGACTGCCATCTTCTCAATGCTCCCAATTATATTCTGCCGAGTCATCTCCATGAACAACTGATAGAAGACGTCGGCGCCGAGCTGACCTACGCGATTGAGATAGATCTCGATGAATTCCTTTGAAACTTTTCCCCGGTTAAAGCCCGTCGCATGGATCAGTTCGCGGATTAGCGGGTTGAGGCCCCCGGTCGACCAGATTTTCTTTACGACCTCGGGGTATTTCTCAAGACCCAAAGCAAAGATGGGAGCTACGAACTCCATCAAGTTGGTATCGAACATAATATCCTTGACGCTCAGAAAGGTCCCAGAAATGAGAACCATCCCCGCAACCAGATCCGGAAAATCCTTTGCGAGCTGAAGGCAGATGTTGACGCCCATTGAGTGGCCTAGCATGACTGCTCGCTTTATCCGCAGAAATTTGCAAAGGTCAGCAACATCTCGGGCCATCTGGGGAAAAGTAAGCTTATCGACCTCATGGGCACCTGTTGATTGAAAATGTCCACGGTAATCGTGGATCAAAATTTGATACCCGGCGCGGTCGAAGTGTGTCGCTTGAAACTTCCAGTGATGATTTGAGCACACCAGCCCATAGTTAAAGACCAGAACAGGTTTTACTGAATCCACTTGATTGAAGTTCTTCACGAAAAAAATCTGTTCGTTGTCGTCGGTTTTAAAAAAATTGGCGTCGCTGTTTTGGAACATGGTCACTGCTTTTGGAGTTTGGTTAGAATTTCGATCACCGCGAGCTTAGGGGAAGCCTCGTCTATGAGTCCGGCGAGCCTCCGTTCCAGGAACTCTTTTTTCGACTCCCGAAGGGTCTCATTGAAGGCCATTACCCGAAAGACCGTCCTGCTGATCGTCACATGGTCTCCTACTTTAAGCTTTCGAATAGTCGTCGCCCGCTTTCCGTTCAAGAGGTAATGCTCCACCGCTTTCTGCGGGTGAAAAAGAAGGTCGGAAGCTATGACTTCCAGCATGGCATGGGAAGGGAGAAGACCCGGGTCCTGGATCTTAAGGTCACCGGTCTCTCGGCCTAAATAGATCTGATTCTGGTGGTACGTAATCGCGGCGATGACGTTCCTGTCCGGGCCCTCTAAGATTTCCAGCTGAATCATACTTACCTCTTAGATAGTATCGAGGATTTTCTGGTCTTTTGCGAGTCTTTCAAGGTGGGGGGCGAGAAGCTCAGGCCTTGATTGCTGAAGCCCCTCAACATCTCGGACGACCTGCTCAAGAATGGCCGAATGGGTTAGGAAGTTTGCAAGTTTTTTGGTCGATGTTGTTCCCGATTGGTCCACTCCAAAGAGGTCGCCTTCACCACGAAACCGTAGGTCCTCCTCAGCGATGACGAAGCCGTCTAGGTTCTGCTCGATGACTCGTAGCCTCTGGAGTGTCTCGGGTGGAAGGTCTTTATCCAGAACGAGGAAGCAGAAGCCGGGCCGGTCGCCGCGGCCTACCCGGCCACGGAGCTGATGGAGTGAAGAGAGCCCAAAGCGTTCAGGGTTATAGATGCTCATGATGGTAGCATTCGGAACGTTGATACCCACCTCGATGACGCTGGTAGCGATGAGGACATC
Source organism: Pseudomonadota bacterium (assembly GCA_027487685.1). Taxonomy (GTDB): domain Bacteria; phylum Bdellovibrionota; class Bacteriovoracia; order Bacteriovoracales; family Bacteriovoracaceae; genus Peredibacter. The sequence continues at coordinate 2,396 of JAIYDC010000044.1, forward strand.
GACGCTTTTATCTCGGAAGGCGCGAACCGTTGCCTCCTTCTCCTCGGATTTGAGTTGTCCGTGGAGCATTTCTACCCGGTAACCAGCGAGAAGTTCCTGATACTTTTTAGCATTTTCCTTAACGCTTTGAAGGTCCGCAGTTTCACTTTCGTCGATTGCTGGGAAGACAAAGTAGGCCTGCTCACCTAGTGCCAACCGTCCACGAACAAAGTCCAGGTACTTCGAGTAGTTTCCGGGCTCAGTTATCCGGGTCTTGATTCCACGGCGTCCTGCTGGCATCATCCGGATCGTCGAAATGTCGAGGTCTCCATACTGCGCAAGGCTTAGTGTCCTGGGGATCGGAGTCGCAGTCATGATGAGGCAATGAGTGCCGGTGCCCTTGGCCACTAGCCGCAGCCTTTGTTCCACGCCAAACTTATGTTGCTCGTCTATGACGACGAGTCCCAGTTTCGCGAAGGTGACCGAATCTTGAAAGAGCGCGTGGGTACCGATGACGATTTCGGTCTCTCCACTGGCCAGTCGCTTGAGGATTTCTCTCTTTTCTTTGGCCTTTGTTGATCCTAGAAGGAGCTCGAGGTTGAGGGCCGGATTCAGGGCCCGGAAAGATTCGAAGTGCTGGGTGGCCAGGGTCTCAGTGGGGCACATGAGTGCTACTTGTGAACCCGCCTTGTTCGTGACCCTGGCAGCGAGGAAAGCGACGATGGTTTTTCCGCACCCGACGTCACCTTGAACCATTCTCATCATGGGGGAGCCTGAGCGAAGGTCTCGAACGACTTCATCAAAGACCTTCTTTTGGTCTAGTGTCAGTTCAAACGGAAGGTGGTGGACAAGGTCTGCGACCCGGCCGTCATCCAGGCTTAGAATAGGTGCCGCCTTTCGTTTAATGAATTTGCGCCGTGCCTGGATCTTCAATTGATCGATAAGAAATTCTTCATAAACTAAGCGCTCCTCGGCAGCGTCACGCAGCTTCAGCGTAAAGTTTTCAGGAGAGACCTTACCGTGAATAATCTTAAATGCCTGACCCAGGCCTAGCTTGGCGTCGTACCCCAGGGCCGGAATGGTTTCTGGGATCTCGTCCCAGAGGCGGATCGGTATGAGGTCGAATACCTTACGGACAAAAGATCCGGCAATCTTGTTCACAGTCGGATACTCGATGAGATAGGCCGCTGATGCTGCGTTGGGGTCGATAAGCTGGGGATTGATGACCTGGCGCTGGGCCTTGAATTCCTGGACCAGACCGAGAAAGACAACCTGATCTAATCCCTCGATCTGCTTCTTCTGATTAGGATAGACATTGAACCAACGCAGACTCAGGGTTTCCAGGGACTGATCGTCCTTAATCACCATATGAGCGTTGTAGAGAAGAATATTACCCTTCCCGCGCCGACCGAACGCAGGCTTCACGTCCACATGGAGAACTTTCCCGGCCCCCTTGAAGAACTCTTCGAGACGCGCCTCCCTGAAGGGCATAAGACTTGGCATTTTATTGATTCGCAGGGGAAGAATCCACAGCAGATCGATGATTGACCTAATCCCAATAGCGGAGAGTTTTTCAATCGTCGGTGAAGGTCTTCGGCCTTGAGTTAGCTGTTCGAGTGATGAGGTCCAGCTGAGCTCAGCAGTACTTGATGTCTTGGACTTCATAGGTCAAATCGCCCTTCGGGGCCTTGACTATCACTTCGTCCCCGGACTCTTTCCCAATGAGGGCCCTACCCAATGGAGAATTGTAGGAGATCTTCGCTACGTCCGTCATCGCTTCGTCTTCGCCAACGAGTTGGAACGTGAGGGTGATTTTTTTCTGCTGATCGTACACCGTTACAGTCGCACCGAAGACAATCTTCTCGGACTTGATGTTCATGGTGTCTACGACACGGCCCCTAGCGAGCTTTGACTGCACGTCGAGGATCCGGCCCTCAATAATGGACTGCCGTTCCTTCGCTGCAGAGTATTCAGCATTTTCCTTAAGGTCACCGAGCTCCCGAGCTTCGGAGATGGCCTGCTTAATTTGCTCCCGCTCGACGGTAATAAGGTTCTTTAGTTCGTCCTCTAGGAGCTTCTTGCCTTTAAGGGTTATCGGTTCACTCATAGATTCCTCAGTTATTTCTTAAAGAGTGCGGCCGCTTTAGCGAGCGCGTCCTGTCGTGCTTTGTCTGGATCAGACCCTGGAGAGCCTATCTTAAAATAATCACAAAAGTTAGCTTTCTCTTTATCAGTGACGCGGTCGGCGGAAGATTCCCTGCATTCATTATACGCCTTAGGATCGAAGAATTGGCAGAGTTTGCAGCAGCGAATGTCCGCGCCACAAGCAGGGCAGGTGTCTCGACGGCCCACCAGGATTTTAAACGTCTCAGGAAGCAGTTTAGCGCATTTATGACAATTAATCGGCACTCAAAACTCCTGCCCGATACCGATTCCTGCTCCCAGGCCCTGTTTAGGATCCGTCGGTGAAAAAAAGATTTTGGGCGTATTGCGCTTGTTATATTCCTCAACTGATTTTAAAAGTAAATACTCGTTGTTGTACTGATTCGTCTTAGAGATGAGGTAGCTCACAGCGATCATCGTTGCGCCGCCAAAGAGCAGGGAATTGCGAGTGGTCTTTGAGTTTCCGCTCCCGGAGCTCACAAGGCCCCCTATCATCAGAGCGGTCCCGGCGGTGCTCAGGGCCGCACTTTTCCAGGTAGGGATATTATTCGACTGATACTCGTTGAGGAGCCCTCGAGAAACCTCGTCTTTCTCGAGATAATAGCGCAGCCCCTCACCTCGGTTTTTGTTACTCACATCGACTAGGATTTCCTGGTAGTTAATAGTCGCAACTCGACTGCAGGTTTCCGCTCCGCGAGCAGCGATGGAGAAAATGAGAATAATTAAAATAGTCAGCTTTAGCATAGGGGTAATAAGTTCTTGCTCAATGAGCTTTGGTACTCTTTGCATTTTAACTTACCATAGGAAGAAAAGCGACTAGAGTTCCATATGGACATCATCAAGACCAGTCTCGGTATTACGAAAACAATTAAGAACGTTTCCCGTTTTCGGGAGATTCTGACTGTTCTGAGCCGTCACGGTTTCGCTGAGTTGATCTTGAAGTCGGGACTCGATAAGCTTATTCCTGGGTTCGTCCTCCCGGCGCGAGTTTCAGAGCTTAAGCGCGAAGACCTTTCTAATGATGAGTGGTGGCAGATCTTCGGCGAGCAGCTCCGGCGTAGCTTTGAGGAACTGGGTCCGAGTTTTATTAAACTCGGACAACTGATGGCAACCCGCGAAGACCTTCTCGAGCCATCGCTTATCCGTGAGCTGAAACTTCTCCAGAATCAGGTAAAGGGCATTCCCTTTGAGGTGGCGCAAAAGGTTATCGAAGATAATCTGGGGAAAAGCCTGTCCGAGGTTTTCCTGTCGATCGACTCGACTCCGATCGGTACCGCATCGATCGGTGTCGTTTACCGAGCACAACTGCATGATGGACAAAAGGTCGTTGTTAAGGTTCGGCGGCCAAAGATCACCAAGCTGATCATGACCGACTTTGAGATCCTGTTCTTTATCGTCGAAAAGCTGGAGAAGGTTTCCGCCGAGATCCGTTTTCTTGGCATGTCGAAGATGATTTCTGACTTTTTCAAGAGTACGCAAAATGAGCTCAATTTCTTAGTCGAGGCCCAGAACTGTGAAAGGCTTCGCCGCAATCTTGAGGTCATCGATAAGGATAAGTTTCTTGTCGTTCCTAAAGTCTACCGTGAGTACAGCACGAAGGAGGTCCTCGTTTTAGAGTTCCTCGACGGGAAGCCGTTTAATCAGTACCGCTCTCTCGAGGAGATGGGTCCTGACATGGGGGAGAAGCTTGAGAAGAGTATTGAACTCTTCACCCATACACTCCTGGCCGATGGCTTCTTTCACGCCGACCTCCACGGAGGTAATTTTCTCGTCCTCCACGACCGGCGGATCGGCATCATTGATTTTGGCCTCATGGGCAATTTGAGTAAGCGCAACCGAGCAAATCTCGTGGCTATTCTTTACGCCGTTCTGACTTACAATTTCGATAATCTCGTCTACGAGTTTCTTGAGGTCGCGGAGTACGAGTCAGTACCAGACCACGAGGAGCTGATCCGAGATATTAAAGATGCCATCTCGCCCTACATCGGTTTGTCCGTCAAAGAGACGAATATGACCGAGCTGGTTCGGAACCTGATCCGAACGCTCTCAAAGCATGAACTCTATCTTCCGCGCGAATGGTTCATCATCTTCCGGGCCCTGATGACCCTCGATGGTGTTGGTAAATCCATCGGCCTTGACGTTAACATCTTCAAGGTCCTCGAAAAGGATCTCCCAAAGCTCGTGAATGAACTTCTATCAAAGAAGAACGCCCAGGAAGAACTCATGTGGGTCGCGAAGGATGTCATCAGCTCTCTCCGTATTGTACCCAAGCACTTGAAGTGGTTCCTTAAAGAAGCTGCCCGAAACAATTATTCTCTAGAGCTCCGGATCAGGGATCTTGATACGCTTTCTCGAAGTATCTCACGCTCTCTTTTTATCCTAGGCCAGTCCCTTCTGACCTGTGTCTGCCTTCTCATCGGCGCCATCTTTATCCGTAATACAGTGGTGACTTCTCTCTATGACATTCCGCCCCTCACCTGGATTTTCTGGGGCGCAGCGAGTTATCTCCTTATCCGAATGGCCTTACTTAAAAAATTCTAGTAAACCTATTTAGTCACTTAAATAGGAGTACAAAATGAAATTGCTCGTCATTCTTCTTACCCTCGTCTTCTGCCTTCCCGCTTTCTCCCAGGACTCATGCCAAATCCGAGTTCAGCAGCTGCGCGAACGTCTCGCTGACGTCTCTGCCCGGTTACGTGCTTGTGAGGCCGGCAATCCGGATAGTGGAGAACTTGAATATTTACGAACAGAAAATTTCCGCCTCCGAGAAGCGAATCGTCGTCTTCAGCGCCGGATCGACGAACTTGAAGGCAACTACCCGAGCAACGAGTTCTTCTGTGCTGCCGGTTGCATCTCTTACAGTAGCATCATCGATACTCGCTACCTCATGACGGCGACTGCTTTCACGGAACTCGAGGCAGACCTTCTGGCGAAACAGGCAACACAGCAGACTTACTCATGTAACTACGGTGTTCAAACCTATAAGTGCGAGGCCATCCGTGCTCGCGATGCTAGGAACTTCTGTACCGCTGCTTGCGTGAGTGCGAATGGAATTCCGGACGAACGATTTATGGTTGGGGCCCGTGGCCGCAACGTCACTGAGGCAGAGGTCAATGCTCTTAAAGATACCCACTCGAAGTATTCTTGTAACTTCGGCGTGAAGGTCGTTAGCTGTCGATAACAAGTAAAAGCGACCTCTAAGTTTAATATTATTGAAGCGGCCGTTTCTACGGCCGCTTCCTTTTAAGAGGCGATTGATCATAAGATAAAAGTTATCGAACTCGAAGAAATGCTTCGTCAACAAGATGACGAAATCCACCGCCTGAAAGGCGAAAAACCCAAACCCGAAATCAAACCCACCTCCACCCAAGACCTCAATCCGCCTCCTAAAAAAGAGCACCGAAAGAAAGCAAAGAACGAGGAGATCGAATGCGAAGTTCAATGGTCAGAGTTATTACACCTTCTCTGCGAGCGATCGATTTTATACCCAGTACACGACTAGTCCCGAGAAGAATCGCTGGTCTTTAGTGGCGGCACTTCTTGGTAGTGTACAGAAGTTCCTGATAGACAACGTCGCGGTCAGATTCATCGCTCAAAAGCTTAAGAAGCCGGAGATCACCAACCACTTCTCGAGGCTTAAGTCGGAGCAGTACTACTCCAGGGAAGACCTTGAGAAGTGGAAAAAGGATATCATTAGAACCGCAACGGCAGTTGCAGCGCTGCGATCTAGTCAACTGGGTCCGCCATTAAAATTCCTCATCTCCGATGACGCTCCAAACTTTGTAGACATGGTTTGCAATCACCAACTCTGCTGGGTGCACGAGATTAGAAAGTACAAGCTCTGCGAAGTATTTAAGCGGATCGAGAGCGAGACGCTGGATCAGCTCGTTGCGAAGTGGCGCAGTTTTTATGGACTACTCCTTCGCTTCAAGGCGAAGAGCTCTCGAGAACTTAGAATCAAAATCCGAGAGGAGTTCCAAAGGATTTGCTCGATCAAGACGCTAGTAAAACCGTTGGATGATCAGCTTAAGCGGACTTGGGAGAACATAGAGGGACTTCTCCTCTTCGTTAAATACCCACAGCTTCCGCTGCATAATAATCAAGCGGAACTCGACGTCAGGGAAAGGGTGATCAAACGAAAGATCTCGCTGCAGAACCGATCCATTAGCGGAGTCCGTGCTTGGGACCTCATGCTGTCGCTGGCATCGACGTGCCGGAAGTTAGAGTTAAGTTTTTGGAAGTACCTCGACGACCG
>JAIYDC010000009.1 GCA_027487685.1 Pseudomonadota bacterium
AGAAACTTGGCAATGTCTTTATAAGTTTTGCCTTCATCGAGGAGCAAGATGACACGAAATCGGTCTGCGTACTTGCGCTTATCCTCTTTACGGAGTTCTGAAAGAAGTTCCTGTCTTTGCTCGGGGGTCAAAAAACCTGGCATGGACTCAGGATAGCGAAGATCAGACGGGCCGTGAAGGCCCTACCTGAAATTTAAATTGGGAGAAGTTTAGCATCTACAATAGAATAAAATTCGGTAGCACCACTTTCTTTGAGAACCTTAAGCCTGTTCAAACTTATAAAGCGTGCAATGCCTTGTCTACGCATTGTGGGGTCGACCATGATTCCCATTCCATACCAACCTTCGGGAGCAGGATAGACCTTTTTTGCTTCCGCTAGACCTGAACTATGGTAATAACGGCAAAATCCAACAACCTTACCATCAAGTTCTGCTACATAAAGCCTATAAGTAGGATCAATTTCCACGAGATTAAGTTCTTTAACAGTTTTTTCAGAAATCTGAGATAATTTGTCCAGTGGATTGCGAATCGCCATGAGAGTTATAATTGCATCACGATCATTTCGATCAACGATGCGGAACTTAAGATTCGATGGTGGAGCTTTACTTTTTGTTATTGGGTCGAATGGTTCATCTTGTTTCATGCATAACCTTTTATTCATGAATGATAGCAAAATGTACCAAAGTTACAATTACTTAGACTCCATAATGTACGTGGCAGAAATGGGGTGCTGTTTATGATTGTTCCCAATATCTACTGCCACCCCATTTTTTAAATTCATTTTCGATCTTCGCAAGAAGTGAAAATACTAAAACCCAGTTTAACCCACTGGGCATTTTTTATTCATTAAAAAACCAACTCCTCTATACTTAAAGCAGAACTTAAACGGAGATGAGTATGATAGATGAACATTATAAAGCACTGCTTATTGAGATCACATCTCTCAAGCATCGACTAAAAAGACTTGAGTCGATAACTTTTCAGGATAAAGACATTGAAGATCCACCACCGTTTATACCTCAAGAACAAGTTAAGCGAGATGAAGTTGTCGTAGATAAAAAAAAGCCCAGCAATATCTTGGGCTACCTCGGGGCATCTTGTGTTGTATTCGCCATAGTTCTGCTTATCAAATTTTCAATCGATAGTGGATGGCTTACACCCGTAAGACAAATGGTGCTTGCCACACTTTTTGGCCTCACGCTCACTCTCTCCCCTTTATTTTTCAAGATTGAAGACCGCTCATACTTGGCATTCATTCCATCCGTCGGAATCATCACGCTCAACCTGGTTATCTATGGGTGTGTCTTTTACCACCAACTTCTATCTCCTCAGTATGGATTGATTTTAATTTCTATGGTGGGCGTCTTGTCACTTTGGATGCTTTCAAGGTTTAAAGAAGAAACGTATGCGATCATGGCCATTGCGGGGACATTTATAGGGGCAGTTGCTTTAAAGAATGGATTCAGTTCATTAAACTACATTGCCTGTTATCTTATTGCATGGAACATAATTTTCTCACTAACTGCCATAAAGCTTAAAATCCGTTTCATCATAGTCATTAGTGCATTTTTTTCTTTTTTTACTGTCTCGTTGTTGTCATTGGCGGGTCAAATTGATTTCAAATGGCCACTAATTAGTCTTCAAATTTTTCAAGCGGCTCTATATTCGTTCGCCGTGGCTGCTTATTCAATCATGAATAAGGCCAAACTTACCGCAAAAGAAACCCAGCAGTTTTTCCCAGTATTTCTATTTTTCTATGGCCATGTTTTCTACCTCTTGAATGCAATCAATCCGCATTTTGCAACATCCTTTGCAGTCTTTTTTTCGATCGGCTTGCTGGTACTCCTGCAATTCACTAAGTCCAAACTTAATTCTGAAAAAATGGATAGCTCTTCTTTCATTTATACATTTGTTACAATTGTGCTCTCTCATTCACTTTACTTCGTTGCCATGAATGATCTTGCTCGATTTGTCACTATCGCAATCATTCTTTTGTCAGCACTAGTTTTCTTGGACAAACCATCTCGGCCAGAATTCAAGGGAGTAAAAATTGTATTAGGGCTGCTAGTTGCATATGGAATTCTGGACTTAAGTTTTAACACTGAAATTACCGATCCCTGGATTTTATCCGTTTTTGGGTTCTTCTACGGTATGATCGGACTGTCATCGATGTCACATGCAATTTGTAAAAGAAGAAACTTTTCCGAATTGATACTCTTTATAACTCACTCGCAAATAATGATCGCAATCTTCCGTCTTAAAGAATTTGTGGGAGTTTACGGAGTGCCGCCACTTTGGACTGCCTATGCATTCTTCATTCTTTACCGAGGAATGAAACAACAGGACGCCACAATCGGTAAATCGTCTTTCCCTGTGATTTTTTTTGCAATTGTATATTTTTTAACCACCACTTTTAGCCAGCTAGATCAGGGTCAAAGGATCGTAAGCCTATTTGTGATGGGGGGATTAATTTATACGTGCGGATACTTTTACAGAAAAATCACTATCTCTATCTAATGCGAAAGCCCTGTTTAATATACAGGGCTTTTCATTTCCTTTATCGCTTAGATAACCATCAAGTATCAAAAAGTTAAGTTTGTCTTTTTATAACAAGAAGTTGTATTTGCTGCGAATAAATTCTTGGCTGTGAAAAATCCTTAAATTTGCTAGAATTAAAAAATACTGTTGGGATTCATATTAAATCCAGTTACGAGTTTGCCCACTGGAAACCCTCCCAGAATTCGCAGGATATTCCTGGACCAAATACTAATTACATCTCACCTGTAAAGCACGAGCCCAGAAACTATCAATCATTATAAAAAAAAAAA
>JAIYDC010000139.1 GCA_027487685.1 Pseudomonadota bacterium
GAGTTAAAAAATGGCGGGAGAGACGGGACTCGAACCCGCGGCCTTCTGCGTGACAGGCAGACGTTATAACCAACTTAACTACTCCCCCGGAATTTTCATCAACTATAAAGACCTGCCGCGCACTCGTCAAGCTGAAATCAGGCCATAAGCAAAATTGTTTTCCGCGTTGGCCAATGGTGAAGAACCCCATCCCGTGTTAGCATTTTCCCATCGAAAAGGGATTGGTTATGAAAGCTGTTTTTATCACCGGAGGAACTACGGGCATTGGTATGGAGCTAGCGAAGCTCTACCTTCTCCGGGGCTGGAAGGTGGGGCTCTGCGGACGTGATCCGATTAAATTCCAGGAGAGTTTTCTGACGGACCGCGAGCATGTCTCTTTTTATCCGGTGGACGTTTCTGACCGCACAGCTTTGAAGGCAGCGATTGCTGATTTCTCCCGGGTCATCGGTCTTGATCTTTTGATCGCCAACGCTGGCATCGGTTACAAATTTAAGACCAAAGTGCCAGACTTCGATTGGAGCTATAAGATGGTCCATGTCAATCTCTTGGGGGTGATGTATGCCTTCGAGGCCGCCCTGGATGTCATGATTCCCTCAGGCAAAGGACAACTCGTGGCGATCTCATCAATTGCTGGTTACAATGGTCTGCCGGGAGTCTCCGCGTATAGTGCCACCAAGGCGGCCGTGTTAAAGTACTGCGAATCCCTTCACCTTGACCTTCGGAAGTTTAACATCGCTGTGACCACCATCTGTCCCGGCTTCGTCGAGACTCCGCTCACGGCGACTAACACGCACTCGATGCCTTTTCTTGTTCCGGCGCCTCGTGCGGCCTTGCTGATCGCCCGGGCCATCGAGAAAAAGAAGATGGTGTATGCTTTCCCATTTTTCTTCGCCTCTATCGTTCGCTTTTTAAGTATTCTCCCCCGGACCTGGTACCGGGCGTTCATGGGCCTTCGAGCCGTTAACTACAGTAAGGAGTAAAAATGAAAGTTCTCTTGATTGTTCTGGTGCTAGCTTTTAACGTGGGGGCGGCCCCGGCCGGCAAAGCTAAGACCCTCCCGGTGACAAAAGACGATCGAGTCGTAAAGCAGCAGAAAGTAGTGAATGAGAAGCTAAAAGCACTGGACGAGAAGCTGGAAGATTGTGACGAGAAGGCCAAGAAGCCCGTTGAGATCAAGACAGAATCTCTGTCGCTTTCAGGTGGAACCGCTGGCTGCACGCTGGACCAAGCTCACTAGGGCCAGCTGTGGAAACGCTCTCGGAAAATCTGGTAAGAGAACACCGCCATCACGCAGACTGTGGCAGTGATACCATGGCCCATCAGTACCAAGACGACGTCCTCCTCGAGTAAGCCGATGCAGATCAGGAAGATCGCTAGAGCAGGGACGAAATTCGAGAAGGGAATGGGCAGAGGAAGCGACAAGAACGCCGCTGAGAGAACGATGGAGAAACCGCAGAAAATCTCCGTCAAACGAGATTTTGTGACCGGATGCTTAAACGCTGAAAGCCGCGCTGTGAATCCTGTGAAACGCAGTGCTGCTCGGTAGATGATGTCAAACTTATCTGGCGCAATGGCCACTTCACTCATTTTCTTTGTGAGAAGTGGTCGGCCCCAGAAGATGAGACCCAGACCCTGCATTATAACGATGAGTCCCAGGACACTCGAGAGTCCGGGGATTGGAATCGGCTGCATGAACGGGATTATCGTCACGAGGCATAAGATGAGGATCGCCTCGCTCTCCACATGCTTCACGATCTCCCCCAGGGTGATCTTGGGAAGCGCTCGCACTTTTTCAAGGGCCTGCATAAGCCGCGTACTCATAATTCTGATTCCGAGATAAGGTCTATTTTCATGACAAGGCCCATTAGAAAGTATTAGAATATCAGAAACTTGGAATAGAGGAAACTTTATGCATCACGAAACATCGCTGGCCATCTGGATCGCATTTGTCGCTTTCATCTTGGTCGTACTGCTGCTGGACCTCGGCATTTTCCATAAAAAATCCCATACCGTTGGCTTTAAAGAGTCGATCATCTGGTCTGGTGTTTGGATCGCCTTGGCGATGGTTTTCAATGTGATTATTCTTTACTGGCGCGGCCAGGAAGATTTCATGCTCTTCCTGACAGGCTACGTGATCGAGAAGTCCCTGTCCGTGGATAACCTCTTTGTCTTTTTACTTATCTTTGGCTATTTCAAAATTCCGAATCAGTACCAGCACAAGGTCCTTTTCTATGGGATCCTCGGTGCCCTGGTGATGCGTGCCTTCTTTATCTGGGCCGGGATCGCTATCCTTGCGAAATTCACTTGGGTCATTTATTTTTTCGGAGCGTTCCTCGTCTTCTCCGGTCTGAAAATGCTCATGCCACAGGGCGAGGAACATGATCTTGAGAAGAGTTGGGTTATCACCTGGACCAAGAAGATCTTCCCAACGTCACCGCATTTTCACGAAGATAAGTTTTTCGTTAAGACTGGCGGCAAATGGATGATCACCCCACTTTTCATCACGCTGATTTTTGTCGAATTCTCCGACTTGGTCTTTGCCATCGATTCAATCCCTGCCATCATTGGGATCACCAGTGACCCCTTCCTCGTGTTTACTTCAAACGTCTTTGCGATCTTGGGTCTCCGATCCCTCTACTTTGCCCTCAAAGGCTTCGCCGACATGTTTCATTACCTCAAGTATGGCCTCGCCCTTATTCTCATGTTCATTGGAGCAAAGATGTTAATCATGCACTGGTATCATATGCCGGTTGCCGTTACGATGGGCGTGATCTTTACGATCCTCTTTACATCCGTAATGGTTTCCATCGTGAGTAATCGTAAGAAGATTCAGGGCCACTAGCTTAAGAAGGCCTCGAAAGAGGCCTTCGCGATTTTATGAATTAAGATGATTTCTTTCTGAGACGAGATCGTTGAGATTAAGGAAGTCGAATAGGTACCCTACCAGAAAGAAGCCACCGGTGCAGAGCCAGATAACACCCGTGATCCATTTACCCAGGTAAAAACGATGGGCCCCGAAAATGCCCAGAAAGGTCAGAAGGAGCCAGGCCACGCTATAGTTGTAGGGGCCGGGAGCAAAGCGCCTGGCCGACTCCCGCTCCATCCCAGGGATAAGAAAGACGTCGACGATCCATCCCACCATCAAGAGCCCTAAGGTACAAAAATACAGCACTCCTGTGATGGGTTTCCCATAGTAGAAGCGGTGTGATCCGGTAAAGCCAAAGACCCAGAGGAGGTATCCCAAAGGAATTGAGTGCGTGGTTTGATCATTTTTCATGCTTGCTTATTACCCCTCATGAGAAAAGAAAGCAATAAGCTGAGGAGCTAGAGCTCTACCCCGAGTCCCATGGCGAGAAGCAGCGCTAGAATAACTCCGCTCGCGATGCCCGCCAGTGCGAATTCTTTCTGCCGAATAAACAAGTAGGCCGTAAAGAGCACTCGGAAAAGGGGCAGGCAGATCAAGACGACGAGCCCCGCATAAGAAACCAGAGTGGCGTAGTCCCTTCGCTGCAGGTGGAAGAGGATGAGTTCTTGAAGCGGGATGGGATCGTAGGTTTGAAAGTTAAAGAACGGGTTGGCGTCCAGGCGAAACTTCATCGCCTGGCCGACAGCGATCAGTGCCCCCGCCAAGATCACTCCGGCCCTAAGGAAAACGGAGATTTTCAATTCTAGTTTTGAGTCGTTTTTCATCCGCGTAGCCCCCGTAGGATCATCTGCACTGAAACTACGACTAGTACTAAGACAAAGATCTTCCGGATAAGCTTGGCCGGAAGATGAATCATGGCCCGTGCACCTAACCAAGAACCGACGATAATTCCGAGGGCGACAGGCCCGGCAATTTCTGGTCTGATATCTCCCCGCATGAAGTAGGCCCCAGCGCTGGCAGTTGCTGTGACGCCAATCATGAAGTTTGATGTCGCCGAGGAGACCTTCATAGGAAGCTTCATCGCATTGTCCATAGCGAGGACCTTGAAAATCCCGCTCCCGATCCCGAGGAGAGCAGAGAGGATCCCCGCACCGTACATGGCCACAAGTCCCAGGGGAACTGCCGCGACCTTGTAGGCCACAAGCTCGCCTGTCTCACTCTTAAATTCACCTCCGAGCCCTAGTGTTGCTGACCATGGGTGATCAATAAGGGCCCGTTGATCCTGCTTCTTCCGTAGCATCATCATCGCCGAGAAAAAAAGAAAGCCTCCGAAAAGGAGAAAGAGCGCCTGGGCGTTGATTCGTGCAGCCATGAGGAACCCCGTCATGGCGCCGGCGACAGTGCCTACTTCAAGCAGGACCGCCACGCGCAGGTTAGTTAAGTTATCGCGCAAGAAGCTCGCGGCGGCACCGGAGGAGGTAGCGATGATCGACACTAAACTTGCGGCCACAGCGTAGCGGATATCCACGTTGAAGATCAATGTTAGGGCCGGAACGACGATGATCCCCCCGCCGAGTCCTAGAAGGGAGCCAAGGAAACCTGCGAAAACTGAAATTCCGATGAGTAAAATGCCGTACATGCTCCGATTATAAGCCGCTGCCTACGATCGGGAAAGCCCGGTTTACAACACTGTTCTCTCCTAGAAAGTAGCTATCTACGGTCAGCGGGGCAGTTTTCTCTCGGTAGATTGGGTGCTGAAGGGCGAAGAGGTGGAGCCGTTTCAGATGGTACCAAGGAACCTGGGGAAAGAGGTGGTGCTCAAGGTGATAGGACGAGTTGATCGGGTAGAGGAAGAGTGTCGCAACGACGCCGAATTTGTGGGTGATGGTATTTTCAAAGGCGTCGTCTCCCTGCTCTCGGACGTGTTCGCCAAATCCATGCCAGCGCAAGAGGAGCGGTGAGAGTGTCATCAATGGAAGAAGCCAGAAAAGTAAGAACGGAAGGAAGAGACCGCTTGACCAGAACAGCCAAGGAATGAGCGTCACCCAGGCCAATAGCCCCATGTGCTCCGAGACCGTCGGTTTTTTAATGACTCCCCGGTCTCGCTTGTCTTGAAAGAAGCCCAGGAGATACTTGAGTCCCTTGAAATAATGAATACCCGTAAGATCGAGGAGAAAAAGTCTCACGACCTGGCCTCGGGAGGATACCGTAGGCCCGATTCCCATCGCCCGGTAGAACAGGAGTTCCGGATCTCGATCGATCTTCCCTGTGTGCCGATGGTGTTCGAAATGAAAGTAGCGGTAATCCTCGAGGTAGCTCAGAAGTGGAGCCGCGCAGAGGTAGTGGCCCGCGATTTGATTCAATTTTTTATGCTGAAATAAGTGGAGATGGGCCGCTTCGTGGACGAAGGTCCCAAGAGTGTGCTGAACCGCACCCATGATTAAAAAACCTAAAACTGTATACAGTGTGGTGAAGAGCGTTCCACTAACTGCGGAAAAGTTGAAAATCAGGGCAGCAGGAATCCCATAAAGGACCAGTAAGCATAGGGCATTCAGGTGATCCTTGGGAGTTGTGAAAGGAGCAATCTCTTTGGTGCTAAAGAGGCTCTTGAGTTCGGTCTTCATATACTGAAGCGGCCTCCGCTGCATCGTTGATTCAGGAATTGGACGAGTTGGCGGTCATCGCTGTAGCGGAAGTTTGCGTCTCTGTTCCAAAGTTGAGAGGTCGGGACCTGGCAGGAACGGCCATTCTGAGTGATGGTCGCTTGGCCTTGGCTTTCTCTGGGATCTCCAGCGCGCTTATTTATTCTGATGCTAATCCCGGTACCGGTGTAGGCGACGTTGTTGAAATTTCCTTGGGTGACACGGTTTTCTCTGAATGCGCCTCGGAGGACTCGACCTGAGGCCTTATCAAAGATGACTCGTTCGCCGGTTGCGAGGGTCACCCGAACGACGTTCCCGAGAGACTCGACTCTTGGCTGAACTCGTCTAGGGATCAGGACAATCACCGATTCCAGGTTATTTGAAACTCGTCCGCCTATGCCATCACCAATCGTGATGTAGGTTTCTCTTCTGGAATTGTCCGAAGAGATGAACTGCCACTCACGTTGATCCCCAGTTGCCACGATTTCGTTGGGACCACGATTAACGATCTGGAAGCCACGGGGGACAGGGCCTAGATTGGAATTAGTGACCAACGTATCCCAGTTTTCATCAAGTTGAGCACCTAGGCTAACGAACTGAAAATTACGAGGCTCATCTCGTTCGAACGGCTGGCCCTGCCGCTCGACCTCACAGTCATCGGAGAGGTTAACTTGCTGGAGGCCACGATTAGCGATGACCACGGCCTGTTCGAGTTGCTCCTGTGTCTGGGTAGGACGTCTTACCGGAGGTTGAGCCGCCATGGGGGCCGCAACTCTTGGTGTGGTGCCCGTCGTAGGCCTTCGGTTGATGGTATCTGGTGGTGTTGCAGTTGGGGCACGTGTTTGCGGCCCACGAGTGCGAGTCGGAGGCGTTGCACCCTCCGCGGTGGCCCTGGCCCCAATTCTAGGTTCAGTGGGGACAGCTTCAGAAGCGC
The DNA here is from genome assembly GCA_027487685.1 of Pseudomonadota bacterium. GTDB lineage: Bacteria > Bdellovibrionota > Bacteriovoracia > Bacteriovoracales > Bacteriovoracaceae > Peredibacter. The sequence continues at coordinate 6,443 of JAIYDC010000139.1, forward strand.
CGGAGCGCACGCGGTTGACTGCCGCTGCTATTCTAGGGCAAATGCCTCTTCCCCGTTGTTCACTCTCTCCGCAAATGCGGTCTGCGGCCCCAATCAACTCCAGGAGTGCCGCTTCCTTTCCTTCTGCTTGAGTCTGCGCAATGACATCGGCGGCAGAGCGGCCGCTCTCTTGAAATTTACGTTCGCAGGCGGCCATGGCGGAATTTCGCTGGGCTTGAGTTCCAATGGGGACGCAAAGGTCTTTTCCGTAAAAGCGGGGTTGGCACTGAAGTTCTCCGCTGCTGCAGGCACCGGTCTGGTAAGCAGGATTGTTTCGTGCCGGTGATGTGCAAACGTTATTCACTCTGCGGCTGGGCCATCCGACGTAAAAGCAATCAAGGTTTTCCGAGGCCCAGGCCGAACTGATGAAGAACTCTTGCCAACGTAATGAGGTCTTTGCCTCTAAGTCGGCGAGGGATTCTGTATTGCCGATTTCCAGGTAGAAGGCTTTGTACTCTTGGAGGAGAAAGATCTTTCCGGCAAGGTCTGCTTTTTTCCAAGCGTAGCTTCCAGGTGAAGCGAAAGCAATCCCGGCGCAAAGCCACAATGTCATGAGGAACAGAATTTTCATACCTATCTCCGTATGTCCTTATCGGAAGGGCGAGGATTTAATTAAACCGAGTTTATTGTTTCGTTCTCCCTCATAACGGGCGCTTGTAACTCCATGGAAGTAAAGAGTGGAGAGATCCTCTTTTTTGATAAAAGATTCTTCTTCTTTTGCATTGTTTCTGTGGCAAAACGGAAGCTCTTTTCAAGGAGGAAAAGAATGAATGATCCGAAGAACGCATTGACTCTGGAACTGGTGTCCCTGTTCGATCTTAAGAAGTCCAAACTCCGGGAGGAGAAGCTCCTGAATCATAAGGCATTTGAGGCCCAGCGGGACATCCGTTACCTCACACTCATGTTCAGTGACGGTATCCCTGATATTTCGATGCCAGTGACAGACACAGAGAATATCCGCTGGGATTCACAGGCAAACAAGTTGCTCTATGTGAAGGGTGACTACGTCCAGCTTCTAGAGGCCGCCCCAAGAGAAGTCCGGATCAGGATCCGGCCATTCCTGACGGACCTCGTCCGGAAAGCTAAGGACTTCTATACTGACTAAAAGCATGAAAGTTCTCACTCATCCCTGCTTTTGACCGATACGATTTCTAATAAGAATACGCATCCAGGAGAACACATGCGCTCAATGAAACAACCTTCACTGCTCCTTCTTTCTCTTGTTGCCGCTTGCTCATGGGGGCCCTCGAAGGCGCCATTGTCGCAGACCGCGCTCACTGCTCATCCCTACCGTTCCATCGCCGCACTGACCGAACAGGTAGGAGATCCGGCGAAGTTACAAGGCCGGGTTCAAAGGCTGATGGATGGAATCTTTCATGCCTACTTGATTGGCCAGGTTCACCTCTACAGTTTCGACGCTGAGCTTGAAAAAAGACCTGAGAGGGCCATGCGTTCCAACTCTTATAGTTCTCTACTCGCTGTCAGAAACTATGTTGATCTCTTCGAACATGAATTCGGTGATCTCTATGTAAATCTGGTACTTGTTACTGCACTCCCTGAGTTCACTCCCGAGCAGAAGTCCAATGCCCAGCTGGCACTCAATGAGATCGGAAAGTTCTACGATGGCCTGGATACGCCCACAAGCCTGATTCCTGAGAACCTGAAGCCCCTCATCCTCTCAAACCTGCGCGAGCATCAGACTGAGCTCTTCACCACTCTTAAGGAGCTTCGGGATCGTGAGGAGGATCTGGCCGTGAAACAAGTGCTCTGGAGGAATATGGTGCTTTTGCGCGCCACTCGGCGGGCCTTTTATGTGGAGATGAACAACTACAAGGTTGATCCTGAAGTTCTGAAGCTGACCCTCAAAGAAGAGAAGAAGAAGGCGAGCTTTAAGAAGCTTGAAAAAGACATTAAGGCCCTCTCAAAAGAAATGAAGTCCCTCCTCTCTGAGTTGGGCCGAGGCACGAGCGCAGATACCATTCAACCGTCTGCTGGCACTAACGGTAATATTTCCGGAAGAAATTACCCAGAAAATACTTGGTCCTTGACCTATGACGATGGTCCGGCGCGGACCACGGACCAGATACTCGTGAACCTGAAAGACCGGGGTCTTCTGGCGTCGTTCTTTGTTCTCGCCAAACAGGTCGAGTCTAATCCGGCCCTTTCTCAGCGCGTGAAGCAAGGAGGCCATGAGATTGCCCTTCACTCCTACACTCACCAGCAGCTGACGAAGGTAACTCCAGCACAATTGGAGCGTGAAATTGGTACCGCAAAAAAGGTGGTCCAGGACCAGCTTGGGGTAACGATCAAAAACTTCCGCCTTCCTTATGGCGCCGGGGTGAGTGTGAGTAACGTTCGTGCCAAGATCGCTGAACACAATATGGTTCACATCTTTTGGACCGTTGATACTCTTGATTGGCAAGATAAGAACCCTCAGTCCATCTACGAGCGCTCCCTCAGGCAGATGAGGGCCTCAGCTAAGAACTCGGGTGTGATTCTTTTCCATGATATCCACCCGCAATCTGTCACAGCATCCACGATGCTGATGGATTACCTCAAGCGGGAGAATGCCAAGGTGTGCACCGTCGAGGGTGTCATTGATCAGATGAATAACAATCGCCCAGACTGTAAATAGCTAGTTAGTCGGGAGGGTCATTCCTCCCGACTTCTTTAAAGATCTGCTGGTGCCTTGTTGCACCCAAATCTCCTGACAGTTTTAGATAAAATCTTACGGCGACTTCACCGTTCGACTGTCTTTTTTGTTAAAAGTCGGTGAAAAATCCTCTGGGGGGTAGTGTCAGAATGACCACTGCGCATAAATTTACATGCCCGCAACCTAAAGGCTTTCTAAAAAGAATTTTATTCGTTATGACTAGTTCAAGAACTTAGCTTGGAGATGCTTATGAAGTTAACACTACTATTCGCTTTTTTAATGATCGGGTCCACCCTTTCCCACGCACAGGAAGATAAGACCTCGCCTTGGGGGATGAACTACTTCTCGTTTCTGGAAGCGAACTCGCTTGGTGACGGTAAGGTTCCTAAGAATGAACTTGGTGGGCGTCTTGATGATGGTCTAAACGTATTCAATCTCATATCTACAACATACAAACTCAATAGCCGTTATAATCTTGACCTCCAGACTCGCCTTGAGCATGTGTTTATGACTTACCGAGGCGACACGAAACGTGGACTCCCAACAGAACCTGCTTGGCGCTTCCAGGGATTTCGGATCGGTATTTCTGGTAAGCTAGCTGGTGGTGATAAATGGAGCCTTAGAGGTGCATTTAATACCGATATTCCTGAACTCAATGGGCGGGACGCACGTTTCAGGAAGACCATTTTTAATCCAGGGCTCTTCACAGGTCTCAACTATCAGTTCTCTGACCGCTGGTCTTTCTACGCAATCCTCTCACCTCGGATTTTCTTCTACGCCGACGACGAAGCTGTCGAGCCAGAGTGGGAAGCCAGCGGTCGAGACCCGGGTGAAAAACCACGCATGATCCTTGCTGTGTCTCCAAGCGTTAACTACGCTTACAATGATGTTTACGGTATTCGGGCTGGCTTTGACCTCTCATTTCGTCAGTTCGTCGAGTCTGACCCTATGTACCTCAAGCGCTGGCCAACATCGACCTCTGTCGGTCCTACATTTGCTATTAATAAGCACTTAAATTTATGGACCTACGTCATGGCATGGCCATTCGATGGAAAGAAGACTCACATTGATACGACCTCTGTTGGCGCCTGGATCAATGGCCTCGTCTTTTAAGACCTCAATAAAAAAGGGGCCCAGATCAGAAATGATCCGGGCCCCTTTTTTTTTAAATCTAGTTCGGATTAGGACGGTCGAAGACGCCGTGCTGGAACTGCTCGTGGCGTGAAGCTTGTTCCTGCTCCACGGACGCAGGGTTTCTGTCTCCGTGGGCGCAAGCGATGGCAAGCAATGCTGTCATCGTCAAAAGGATTAGTTTTTTCATGAGAGACCTCCGTGGTGTATGGCTCTTGTCGGCTTCCTGCCGCCAAAAACTTAGGAGAAATGGAAAATTTTTCCTCTCCGTAGCTCTTATACTTATTGTGTCATCGGACCATTGTGGCGTCGAGTCCGGTAAAAACTTGCCTCTTTAGTCGGATACTAACGAAGCCGGCAACTTAAGCGTCGGGGCCAATTTTCACACATTCTATCAGGCTTCTCTTTTTTCTCAACAGGTCCCTTGATTTGTCGAAGAGCCGATATGACACAGCTCGCCCGCAATGCCTTTGAAGTTCTACTTAAGAACGTGAGTTCCATAATCCATGGAAAAGAGGAAGCGATTAAACTGATCCTCTCTTGCTGGTTTGCCGGAGGTCATGTCCTGATCGAGGATAATCCCGGTACTGGGAAAACGATGCTCGCGAGGGCGATTGCCCGGAGTGTCAGCGCAGAGTTCGGCCGTGTGCAGTTCACGCCGGATCTTCTCCCCTCAGACGTCACTGGTAGTACCATCTATGATGATGTCGCCCGCCAGTTTCAGTTTAATAAGGGACCTGTTTTTTCCACGGTACTTCTTGCTGACGAAATCAACCGGGCGACTCCACGGACCCAGTCAGCGCTCTTGGAGGCTATGGCGGAGTTTCAGGTGACTGTGGATAAGACGAGTCATCCCCTTGATAGCGAATTTTTTGTTTTTTTTTTTCAAAATCCCATCGAACAGCACGGAACTTTCCCCTTGCCTGAGGCCCAGCTCGACCGCTTCAGCGTGAAGCTCTCTCTAGGTTACCCCTCGAGAGAAGCCGAGCTCCAAATTCTCCTTGGTCGCAAGTCGGAGGATCCCTTTCAGAAGCTCCAGCCGGTGGTGAAGCTCGGGCACATACGTGAGATTAAGAAGGCCGTCACGCAAGTTGAAGTCGCAGAATCCACCATGAAGTACATCCTAGATGTCATTCAGAAGACCCGTGAACACCGGGATATTTCTCTTCCGGCGAGTCCGCGAGCGTCCCTTGCTTTGATGAAGCTCGGCCAGGCCCAGGCGTTTCTTGCGGGAGAAAACTTCTTGAGGCCGGGGATGCTCTACAAACTTCTTCCGCAGGTCCTCGAGCACCGGATTGCTCAGACGAGCGAAAGTCGCTTTCAGGGGAAAACGAAGAAGGACATTCTTCAAGAAATCCTCGATCAAGTGCGGGTGCCGACGCGATGAAATTTCGTCGGAGAGTCACGCCACCGCGCCTACGTGACTACTTCCATTTCGAGCGCAACTTTCGGCGCTTAAACTACAATTTTGTCTACAATACTCAGGTCTTTAATCCCTTTGCGATCCTCTTCACTCTCGCTCTTGGTCTAGGCCTTTTGGGGTTCCGTTCACCGCTGGCGTGGTCGGTTGCCCTGGCCATCATCGGTCTGCTAGTGTTCCTCTACTTCAAGACCTGGCGGATCGCCGGAGGAATTACCGTCGTAAGACAAGCGCCGAACAATGCCCGGGAGAAAACTGAAGTCATCATCACCTATCTCATAAGTAACGAGACGGCATTTTCAGTGAGCGCCATGAGTTTTCAGGATGAGTTTGATGGAGTCCGTTCCGGATTCGTCACGGTTACCATTCCCGGCGGAGTTGCGGCCCATACTCAACTTCGGGTGAAGC
>JAIYDC010000119.1 GCA_027487685.1 Pseudomonadota bacterium
CGTTCCTATGCTTCGTGTCTTCAATGATACCGCCCGCTATGTCGATCAGGGCGGCGGAAAGCGCAAGGGTGCTTTTGCCATTTATCTTGAGCCTTGGCACTCGGATATCGAAGACTTCCTTGACCTGAAGAAAAACCACGGCAAGGACGAACTCCGCGCTCGGGATCTTTTTTACGCCCTATGGGTGAATGACCTTTTCATGAAACGCGTGGAGACAGACGGCAACTGGACCCTCATGTGCCCGAATAAGTCACCAGGCCTCTCTGACTGTTTTGGTGCGAAGTTCGAAGAACTCTACGAGCGTTATGAGTCAGAAGGACGGGGGCTTAAGACTCTCAAGGCGCGGGACCTCTGGTACAAGATCATCTCGTCTCAGATTGAGACGGGTTCGCCTTTCATGCTGTACAAAGATGCGGCCAATGAAAAGTCTAACCAGAAAAACCTCGGAACAATCAAGTCTTCGAATCTTTGCACGGAAATTATTCAGTACACGTCTGAGAAAGAGATCGCGGTTTGTAACCTCGCCTCCATTGCACTGCCGAAGTTCGTAGAAAATAATGCCGTCGATCACAAGACCCTTTTCGATGTGACGTATCAGGTCACCAAGAACCTCAACCGCATCATCGACCTCAATTACTACCCGGTGGAAGAGGCGCGCTATTCGAATATGAAGAACCGTCCTATTGGCATCGGCGTTCAAGGTCTTGCCGATACGTTCTTCAAACTCCGGCTTCCCTTCGATTCAGAGGGCGCTCGGGCGGTGAATAAGGAAATCTTCGAGACCATCTACTTCGCGGCCCTTTCAGCCTCGGCCGACCTCGCCAAAGAGAGCGGTCATTATGATTCTTATGCTGGTTCACCGATGTCCCAAGGGATCATTCAGCCGGACATGTGGGGAGTTACTCCGTCTACGCGCTGGGACTGGAAGGCACTTCGGGCGAAGATCAAGCAGTACGGCGTTCGTAACTCGCTCCTCCTCGCGCCAATGCCGACCGCCTCAACTTCCCAAATCCTGGGGAACAACGAGTGTATTGAGCCGGTCACATCGAACATCTACACCCGCCGAGTGCTCTCTGGTGAGTTCGCTGTTGTGAACAAATTCCTCGTCCGCGACCTTATGGCGATTGGACTCTGGAACGAAGAGATGAAGGACCGGATCATTGCGCACAGTGGTTCTGTTCAGTACATCCCGGAGATTCCAACCGAGTTGAAGGACCTCTACAAGACCGTGTGGGAGATTAAGCAAAAGTCGATCCTTGAGATGGCCGCGGACCGCGGGGCCTATATTGACCAGTCCCAGTCCCTGAATATCCATATGGAAGATACCAACTTCGGCAAGCTCTCCTCGCTGCACTTCGCGGCCTGGAAACTGGGGCTTAAGACTGGTATGTACTACCTCAGAACCCGCCCGGCGGTGGATGCCATCAAGTTCACCATTAAGGAAGCGACGACTACACCAGCAGTTGAGCAAGAGGCCGCTCTGGTCTGTTCACTGGATAATCCAGAGGACTGTGTCAGCTGCGGATCTTAGTCCACTTTTCTACCCGGGGCCCTATGTGATGTGAATCACACAGGGCCCCTTTTTTTTGCCTGAATTTACTGCCGTAGATTGTAACCCATGTCAGGCCGCTTGAGTTCCTGGGGAAGGCCCAGGGCAGAGGCCGGCATTTCTTGATGGGGAGTCACTGGAAATTCCATGTCGATATCGGGTCTTCTAAAGCGCAGCCCGCTACGGTTCTCCAGAAGGTTGATTTCGATCCCGCGGCGGCGAAACTCCCCGAGTGCATCCCGAAGGTCGAGGATGGCACCTCGGGAATACACTTGAATCCCCGTCACATCTGTATGGAGCGAGAGGCCTTGGGGCCTCAAGACCCGCAGGATCTCGTCGAAGAGCTCAAATTTATACTTAATCTTCCCGACCGTCTCCTCCGAGAAGATCAGATCAAATTTTTTATCGTCGTAAGGTATCCGGCCACCGAAGTCGAGGTCTTCGAAGACGATGTAGGGGAGTTCGATGTTTTGAAGTTCGTCTTTATTGAACAGTTCAAACTTCAAGGCGGTTGGGATAAAGCTTTCTCGGCGGTAGAACTGATGGGTCTTCTCACGATTAACGCCGTAAAGCTCTAGTTCAGGGAATAGCTTCCGGAGTTCCATTAGGATGCGACCATTGCCTGAATTAAGTTGCATCACCCGGGTCTTCTGACCGAGAAGACGGTTCCTCTCGGAGATCTCTTGAATCAAAGACTCCAGCCTGTAGGGCACGATCTTCTGGTTAAATTCTTCCAGCGAGAGCATCCGCTGAGCGTCAGGTTTCTGATTTTCATAATGGTCCCAGTTGAGGGTCCGTCCCTCTTGCCCGGTTTGAACATATAGGGAGAGGCAGAAGCCTATGATGATGACTGAGATAAAGAGCAGCATGCTTCGTAGACCCATAGAGAACTATTGAACCGGTACCTTTGACAGGTGGCAACCCCTGGGCTTAATATTTTTTTCCATGAAGACTATCTTTTTGTTGTTGCTTATTCTTGTTTCCCCCCTTGCCCTTGCCGAACGAACCGGCCTTGGAATTGCGATGGGAAGCCCACTGGGTATAAGTGCAAAGCGCTGGCTAGGGGAGAGCACTGCCGTCGATGCCGGCCTGGGAATGTCCATCGGTAGAAGGAGTCATCTTTCAGTTCACTCTGATTATCTCTTTCACCGACTGTCCGATTATTATTTGAATGAAGAGCACCCTCTCGATCTTTACTACGGTATCGGAGGCCGGATGAAGTTTGCCGACGACATCCAAATTGGTGTCCGTTTTCCCGTGGGGCTTGCGCACATGGTCAAGGACAGGGATGCCGACCTATTTTTTGAGGCCGCCCCCGTTATTGATTTTATTTCCCGCACTGGCCTCGATCTGAACCTCCTCTTAGGGGCACGGTATTACTTCTAATTCATTTTCATAAACATTCTTTCATCTGGCTGTTAGATATAGTTTAAATCTATCATCTCATCGGCATTTTCGATTATCTTCGCCCCCTCATTTATGGGATAAGTAGATATACAAAATGAGTATCTCCAAGGAGATTGCTATGAGAACGCTAGTTTTTTCACTACTTACGCTTATATTAACCATGTCTTACGGCATAGCATCAAATGAAAAAAAGGGTGAGTTCGGAAATGACTCCATCCGAACGGTTAGAGAAGTAAGAAGATAGGGAAGGGGTCATTCTGACCCCGCTTATTTTACAAGGATCTTTTCCTTGATGGAAACAGATTTGCCGTTGATTTCCCTGATCCGCAACTCGCCTCCCAAGTTTTCCATCTCAGTGCTGCCTTCTCGTACCTGAGGCCTGGCGGCATAGTCCGTTTCAAAAAGAGCTCGGGAGTTTTTCCCACTCAGGATTCCTTCACGTATTTGAAGTTTAAAAACAGGTCTTGCCTCAAGTTCCGCGCTCATGGTTCCTGTCGCCTGGATGCGATCGAACCGTTGAAGACCCTTGATCTTCAGGTCAATAGGGAATGAGCGAAAGACTTGGGGAGTGATTTTACCCTGGATGTCGCAGCCTTCACGGAAGGTATATTCCATGGTCGTTGGCCTCTGCTGAAGTATTAAGGACGACCAGTCGATCTTGTGCTTTTCACATGCCTCAAACCCCAGGCCCCCTGGTGCGGCCCGGCCTTTTTGCCCGGGCATCAGAGGACGGATCAAGGCCCCGATGGATGCTCGGGTCTCCTCGACCTCAACCTCAGTCTCAGACAAGGCCATGACAGGAAGCAGAAGTGCCAGTAAGAATTTCATAGTCCTCCACCCGGATCTCGGGATACGCGTTAGCCTTAAGGAAGCATTAAGTCTACACAGTGGGCCCCACTCTGATAAGGTCCTGCGCAGAAGGAAGTTGTGATGGGTGAGGACATTCTCAAAGGTAAGACCCTCCTGGTCGTCGATGACGAGGCAGATCTGCGCGATATCCTCGCCAGCGAGCTCGAGTTTATGGGGGCCAAGGTTTTCCAGGCGGAAAACATTATCTCTGCACAGCGCCTCCTGTCTCAGCACCACGTCGATCTGATCATTTCTGATATCCGTATGCCCGGAGGTAGCGGAATTGATCTTTTGGAGTTTGTGAAATCCCGGAACGTAAACGTTCCTCTGATCCTCATCACTGGTTTTGCAGACATCACCACTGAAGATGCATTTAATAAAGGTGCCGAGGCGCTGATCCATAAACCTTTTCAGCTCGACCACCTGATAAAGCTTGTGACCCGCTATACAGAGCCTTTTGATAAGCGCTTCACTGTGGATGTTTCGGTGCAAACGGTGGTCCAGGCCCTGGATGATAAGGTCTTTTTAGGTCGAGGGGGAGTCTCGCTACACGTTGATACCCAAGGCAAGCGGATCGACGTTGGAGACGCTGTGGAGTTTAAAGTTTCTGTCGGTCATCAGCGCTTTTCTGGCAGTGGCATTTGCCGTTGGATGCGGCCGGCCTTGGGTGGACAGAAAAAGTCTCAAGTCGGAGTCGAGTTTATGAATCTCGACGGCAAGACCCGAAGCTATCTCGAGACTTTTTTTCAGGAAAACCCAACCGTCCCCTATATCCCGTTTGAGGCCCTCTAGCCCCGGATTAGTCCCGGAGCCAGTGGCAGGTATAGCCTTGCGGATTTTTTTGAAGGTAGTCCTGGTGATAGTCCTCGGCAGGATAAAATTTCGTAGCAGGAACCACCTGAGTCACGATAGGGCGGGGCCATTTCTTAGAGGCTTCGATTCTCTGGATCACTTGCTCGGCCGCCGACCTCTGTTCAGGGGAATGGAAAAAGATGACTGAGCGGTACTGGGTGCCCTTGTCGTTGCCTTGCTGGTTCACAGTGGTCGGGTCGTGCATCCGGAAGAAGTAGCCCAGGAGATCTATGTAGGAAAGTTTGGCGGGGTCAAATTCGATCTGGATGGATTCAGCGTGGTTCGTGGTGCCGAGCTTAACGATGTTGTAGTTGGGATTATCCACTGATCCACCGCTGTAACCGACCTCCGTTTTGAGAACTCCTGGAATATTCCGGATGATTTCTTCCATGCCCCAAAAACAACCTCCGGCCAGTGTCGCAGTTTCCTTCGTCATTTTTTTTGCTCCTGCAGTCATCGAAATGAATAATGAAATGATGACCATTATATTTTTCATGATCCTATTCTACCCGTGGGTCTGGCACTTCGCCAAGTGAGACGGCCCTGTCATCGAAGGCGATGTGGCCCTGTCAATTACCGGAAACGCTTGGTACAATTCTTTAATGACCAAAGGGGCTTCCGGATTTGAAGAGTTTTACGCGGCGATGTATGGCGAGCGCTGGCCTCGGCTACGGGAGTCGCTTCTTATGCCAAAAAAACACGTGGCCGTCGTAAACCCGTTTAGTAAGTTTGTTTTTCCCGAGAAACCCGTGTGTTTGACGGGTCTCACCTTCGACCATGACGTGAGGGACTCTTTTCCTCCCCCGGAGAAGACGGACTCGGGTTATATGAATTATTACCTCCTAGATGCGGCCAGTATCTTGCCGGTTGAGGCACTCGACCTTGTTCCGGGGGAGAAGGTGGTTGACCTTTGCGCCGCACCTGGTGGAAAAAGTCTCCTCTGTGCCTTCAAGCTCCGGAATCAGGGACTTCTTGTGTCCAATGACCGATCGGCCGCGCGGCGCGCCCGCATCCACCGCATCTTTGACGATTATCTTCCGAAATCCGAGCAAAAAAACCATACGATCACCGCCCACGATGCCAGTAAGTGGGGCCTCTACCAGAAGTCGATCTACGACAAAGTGCTACTTGATGCTCCATGCTCTTCTGAACGCCACGTCCTGGAGGATCCGAAGGAGCTTTCAGTTTGGGCGCCGGGACGGACCAAGGCGATCGCAATCTCGCAGTTCGCCATGCTCGCCGCGGCACTAGATATCGTCAAGGTGGGGGGGACTGTCGTCTACTCTACCTGTGCACTCTCACAGCTTGAGAACGACGACATCATCCGGAAACTTTACCAGAAAAGGGCCGGACGCTTCGAGCTGATTCGCCCTGAGTTTCCCTTTGGTGAACCCACTGAGTTTGGCCACCAGGTGCTCCCGGATAATACGGGTTGGGGGCCTTTCTTTTTGGCAGTTGTCCGTCGCCTCAGGTAAGACGCCAGTCTACGGGGGTGATGTCGTGGGCCTTGAGATAGGCGTTGGACTGAGAGAAGGGTTTTGATCCGAAAAAGCCACGGTAGGAGGAAAGTGGTGAAGGATGTACGGACTTTAAAATAAGATGCCGGGATGAGTCCAGTTGCTTGGCCTTGGCCTGGGCGGGTGAACCCCAGAGAATAAAGACCAGGTTTTCTCGCTCTAAGTTCAGCACTTCAATCACCTTATCCGTGAACTCTTCCCAACCCTTTTTATGATGACTTCCGGCCTTACCAGACTGGACTGTGAGGACGGTATTAAGGAGTAAAACTCCCTGCCGTGCCCAGGAGTCGAGGGATCCATGATCAGGTATTGGTAGCCCCGTATCCGAGCTGAGCTCCTTGAAGATATTCACCAGCGATGGGGGTGTTCTCACTCCTCGCCGTACGGAAAACGCCAGCCCATGGGCCTGACCCTCGCCGTGGTAGGGATCCTGACCCAGGATCACGACCTTAACTTTTGACAGAGGAGTAAGACGGAACGCCTCGAAGACTTCGTCTGCCGGAGGATAAACCTCGATTCCCTTGAGGCGCTCATCCTTGAGGTAGCCGAAGAGGTCAAGAAGGTAGGAGCGTTCGAATTCAGGCCCTAGATGTGCGCGCCAGCTTTCGTCTAGTTTAAAGTTCATGATGATTTTGTACCGTACTCTTCAGATTTCGGTCAAGAACTTGGCGGGAGGTTCGGAACCCTCTAGAATGGTTTCCATGACTGCGAAGAGGTACGTGATCTGTGACATCGAAGCGACAGGCCTGGACGCCGACCGGGATCTGATCGAAATCGCTCTCATCACCTTCGAGGATGACCGTGTGATCGAGGTTTTTGAAACCCTGATCAATCCGCTCCGTCCGATACCCGAGTTCATCTCGGGCCTTACCTCCATCACGAATCGTGAACTCCAGGTTGCACCGAAATTCTATGACCTGGCCGATTCGATCCGGATGCGCCTCGAAGGTGCGGTTTTCGTCTCCCATAATACGGAGTTCGACCTGGGTCTTCTTCGGAAGAAGTATACTGAAATGGGTCAGGACCTTAAGCTCAAGCAGTTTTGCACGTTGAAGGTGGCCCAGGAGGAGATTCCCGGGCTTCAGAACTATAATCTCGACGCTCTCTGTAGCTTTTTTAGGATCAAGATAGAAGACCGGCACCGGGCGATTGGCGATGCTCGGGCGACTCTCGAACTCTTCCGGCAGCTCTTGCAGCTGCGCCTTAAAACCTATCCCAAGATTCTCTTCCTGCCCCATCACGAGCGCCTGCTTAAAAAAATTCCCGCCAAGGCAGGTCTGCTCTCCCTCCGGGACGGTTCAGGAAAAAATCTCCGTCAGGAGGCGTCCTTCAATATGGAGAAAACGGCCCGGGAGCTTTTGATGGTGAAACCTGAAAATCGTGAGCTTCTCCAGAGTACTCGGGACCTCGTCGTCGAGGCCACAGGCTCGGCACTGATCGCCGAGTTCCGGAAGGTGCTGCAATCTAATGAGCGCTTGTGCTGGGTGATTGATTCTCACCGCAACGTTGGGGGCGAGGACTTCTTTCGGATCAGACCACGGCGCAAAGGTGTCGCAGGTCTGTGGTATTTTCTGAACTACTGCGACGCCCGTGATAAACTTCGTGAGCTCGAGTCCCAGCTGCGGCCTGAGAAGTTCCTCTACCGCGACGGGGGTAAGTCGAAGGAAGAAATTCTTCGGCATAATCAAAAGGTGGAGAAGCTCTCCCGCGAGGCACGCTTTCCCAGTGAGAATCTGGTCCTCGTGGGGGAGGGCCGAACTCTCGGAGAGCGCTGTCTGGTGCTGATACGAGAGAACCATGTGGTTGGCTACGGTTATACCGAAGCGACCGAAGAAGACATCTACCGCACACCTGAGCGCTACCTCATGAAGCGTTTCGTGCGCCACCTGGCGATCGATCTCGCCGGGCGACGCTACCTTCGGGTGCTTAAGAATCTCAGGCAGAAAACAGAGGCCTGGCGTGAGCTCTCGCTGGGGCCATTGCAGGTTCAACACCGGCCCAGCAAATGATAGAATGTAGTTTAATCAGCATCATTTCTAAGTGAGGAATACCCATGAATCCGAAAAATTTTAAATCTACTAAGCGCTTTACCGGTTTCCCTTGCACCCACCGGCAGTGGAGGGCCGAGTCTCATTGCCGGTTCGTCCACGGTTACTCAAGAGAATTTTATTTTGAGTTTGCTGCCAGGGAACTGACGAAAGAAGGGTGGGTGGTGGACTTCGGTGGTCTCAAAGAACTCAAGCTCTGGCTCGAGTACACTTTTGATCATACCTTCCTCGTGGCCCAGGACGATCCTCAGCTGGAGACCTTCCAGCGCCTCCAAGCTGATGGCGCCATTCAGCTCCGGGTTCTTCCTAATCCGGGTATGGAGGGAACAGCTCAGTATGTTTACGAAGAGGCTTCGAGGATTCTCAGGAAGCTCTACGGTGACCGCGCATGGATCACCCTGGTGCAGGTATCGGAAAATGAGAAGAACTCCGCCTCCTACCTCCCATGATTATTTGGGAGCGGTTTGAACAAGCGTCGTGTGTGGCCTCGCGGTGCCAGTGTGAGGCCCCGCGGGATGCTCTGATCCGCCAGCCGGCTTCCTTCTGGAGTTCTCTCGCCTACCTCATAGCGGCATTCCTGCTCGTGCGTTCGGTCAAGAACCCCAGGCCAGAATTCAAATTTTGGGTCCTCGCCTGTGTTGTTTTGGGAGGATCGAGCCATCTCGGGCACATGAGCTTCACCCGACTTGGTCTGTCATTTGACTTTGCAGCGATCATCCTTATCTTTAGCTTCTTTGCACTCGTGAATATCATGCTGCTTTTGCGGCGGTCTGCGGTGTTTATCTTCTTCGCCCTCGCCCTCTACTATGGGCTTCTGGTCCTCGGCATGTATTCTATCCCTGATAAGTGGTCTCGCATAGGCCTCTGCTTATTCATCTTCGCCCTCTCTGTTGGTGACGTCATCCGTGAGCAAGGGCTCGCTTTCCTGCGGGCAAAGTATTTTCGCAGAAGCCTTTTTATCCTCCTCGTGTCTTTTTCATTTTTCGTTCTAGACGAAGCCCATGTGGCCTGTGACCCGGGAAGTCTGTTCCAGTTTCATGCGCTCTGGCACTTCGGCACGGCCGCTGCGTTATACTACTATGGACTCTGGCGGTTCTCTGACCTGAAGGCCGAAAGCCAATCCAGGATTTCTTGATCCATCGTGTGAGGGTTGTAGGTGGGAGTATTTAAATCAAAGAGTGCGGCCGGTGGATTCAGGTGGGCGGGCCACCGGCGGAAGTAGTCTTCACTAAAATAGAACACCATCGCCGACTTCAGGCATTTTAAGAGGTGGATCGCGTAGGCGTTCATGTCTGAGATGACGTAGTCGAACTCGCCCGCGAATTTTTCATGGGTCAGGTCGAAGTAGTCCAGGGTCCGCTCGATGAGTCCGTAAAAACCGAGCTGGCCCTCGTAGCAGTGGTTATCAAAGTAAAAGTGATCTGCGTGGATGAGATCATGCATGGTAAAGCTCAAGGCATCCCGTTCACCTAAGATGTAGCTTGAGACCCGCGCGTCGATGATGGCCGTCACACACCGTCGGCCTTGTGTCTGTTGGCGCAGCACTTCCTGAGGACGAGGGATACGGAACATTAGTTCTAACGGATAATGCCCGCGGTGCCATTCAAGAAGTGCCCGATTGACCGCCAAGGGTGTTGAGCGGAGCGCGAAGCTCGCGAGGATTTCTGCCAGGGATTCTATTCCTTGGAGCCTACGCTCAACGTTGGCCTCAAAGCGGAAGGGGAGTTCCCTCCAGGGAAATCCCGGAACGCGGCAGATCTCCCGCGAGGCGCCGGGCCAGGAGCTTGGGAATCGGTGGGAGAGGTAGCCTATGATATAGGCCGCGGTGAATTCCGGCCCACTGAGTTTTCCGGAAGCATATAGAACGTGAAACGGCGCCAACACCTCCAGCATCGCCGGGCCCTCCTTCAGGAGTGCTTCTTCAGTGACGAGCCTCTTCTTGAAGCGTCCCGCTCTGGAGGAGGATTTCATGGATCTTTGTGAGGTCATGGGCTAAGATCTTTAGCACACCAGCTCGAGGAGGGGAACATGAATTGGCATTCACTGGAACGCGTTTGGAAAGTGTCGGGACGTAAGACGAACATCCGCGTTCGATTCAACGACTGGACCCACCAAATCAAATACTTCACGATCATTGGCGAGAGTGCCGACGGCAAGCGCCTCATAGGAACCCTGGACAGTGGCGAGAAAATGAGTTTTTTCAAAAAGTCCCGGGGCTGGTCCCTCTACTCTTCCGAGGATGAGTACCAGCGGGCCCACGCCGTCTAGGACTTGCGCCTGATGTAGAGAACCTTGTCGACCTCCGCGATGAGTTTCCCGTCACCGTCTCGGACTTCCACCTTGAAGACGTAATCCATTTTATTCACTGTCTTGAGTGTCTGAGTGATCTCTAGAAGATGCTCTTCGGTCAGATTGAAGTCAGCGTAGACTGTGCCCTTCCCTGGTCTACGGAAGTTGATCGTCGCGGCCTTGTCCCAGACGATATAATCCTGGCCTAAGTTTTTGATCAACATCAGCATGTACCATGGGTCAGTCATCGCATAGAGGGAGCCTCCGAACTGTGTGCCCATGTAGTTTTTGTTGTAAAAGGTGAGCTTCATCGCCACCCTGGCGCGGCGGTAGTCGGGACTCATGATGAGGAGCTTGACTCCGGCACCGACGAAAGGCCCGTAGAAGTTGATGAGCTTATCCAGGAAGTGCTGGCGGATTTTGATGAAGTTTATCATCTTAGAGAACCTTGACGTGAGTTTCGGCGTGGGCGATGAGATCTCCGTTGGGAGCTGTGACATCTGCTCGGAGGAAGATAAAATTTTTGGTCTTTTTTAACACCACAGCAGTGATACAACACGAGCCTTGATCAGCGGTGAAGGTCCCGAGATAGGTAACGGCCATGGAGAGCGTCAGCGTCGCTCCACCTGCGGTGAGGTAGGCGAGGGGGCCAAAAACCTCATCGAGACAGGCCCCAAGCATTCCCCCTTGGTAAACGCCGACGGGATTGGTGAAACGTTTTTGGAACGGGACTCGTGCGACCATGGATTTTCCCGCTTCAATTTCGAGGTACTCTAGTCCTAACTCCGCCAGCGTCGGAGGCGGCAGTGTGAGACTTTCACTTCTGAGAGAGTCCAGTTGTTTGAGCCAGTTTTCATGAACGGTCATTTTTTGATACTCTTGAGATAGGTTTTGAGGGTTCGGAGCACAAGCTTTGGATCATCATTGAGGCGGGCGAGTTGGATGCTTCCCTGGATCAAGGCGACGGTCGCTTCGACGGCACGGGCCCTAGGCACGGAGACTGAGATGTGGCGGAAGAGACCTGTGAGCCAGCGCCGCTGGAGCTCGTGGAGTGTTTTGATTTCAACCTGGAGTTCTGGCGCGACCAAATGCCACTCCAGACTGAGGGCCCCCACCGGGCAGACACGTTGCTTTTCGCAGATCCAGGTGGTGAGAGTCTGTGCGTACTGGAGCAGTTGCCGCTCAGGGGTAAGGTGTTCGTGGCGCTGGGCCCAGGTGCTGAAGGAGGTCTGATAGAATCGGTAGAGTTCTACGGCCAGGGCAGTTTTTGAGGGGTAGTGGTGAAAGAGACTTGCCTTCTTTATCTTGAGCTTCACCGCCAGTTCCTGGAGGCTAAAGCCGTGAAACCCCCGGTCCAAGAGCATGCGGCTTGCCTCGTGCAGAAGCTGAATTTTAGTCGATGGCATGGACATATTTCACTTTCTCCGTTATGCTAGAATAACCTACCTACCGGTAGGTTGTCAAAAGGAAGGCCATGAGAAAAGTCGTTATCCTCGCCGGACGAAGAACCCCCTTCGTTAAATCGATGGCGCAGTATCAGGGGGCCTCTAACCAAGAACTTCTAAGTGCTGCTATCGCGGGCCTGGTTGAGTCCAAAAGTCTTCAGGGCAAGTGCCTGGGTGACGTGATCACGGGCTCGGTTATGAATCATCCTCTGGATTGGAACCTCGCCCGTGAAGTTGTCCTCGGTTCAAGGCTCGATCCTCGAACCCCGGGTCTGAATATTCAGCGCGCATGCGGCACGGGCCTTGAGGCCGCAAACCTGGTGGCGCTTAAGATCGCCGCGGGCCAGATTGACGTTGGCATCGCCGGAGGAACAGATACAAATTCGGATATTCCTCTCATTGGTGAACGGAAACTCACTCACTGGTTGATCAAGCTTCAAAATGCTCGCACCGTACCCGAGAAGCTGCGGGTCCTCACTCGATTCTCTCCGACACTTCTTAAGCCCCAGTTCCCTACGGTCAAGGAGCCTAGAACCGGTCTATCCATGGGCGAGCACTGTGAGCTCATGGTGAAAGAGTGGGGGATTTCTCGCGAGGCGCAGGACGAGCTCGCACTTGCGTCTCATCAGAGCGCGGCCCAGGCCTATAGCGCCGGTTTTTTTGACGGTATGCTCGTTGAATTCCGGGGCGTGAAGCGCGACACCATCACTCGCGCTGATACCACTCTTGAGAAGCTTTCTAAACTCCGGCCAGCGTTCGATCCCTCACCTGCAGGCTCTCTCACCGCCGGCAACTCCACACCACTGACGGATGGGGCGTCTGCTGTTCTCCTCGCCAGCGAGGACTGGGCGCGGGATCAGGGTCTCTCACCCATGGCCTATTTCAGAGACTGCGAGGTGAGTGCTGTCGACATCGTTGCGGGAGCTGGTCTTCTGATGGGACCCACTGTGGCGGTGTCTCGGCTTCTTGCGCGCAATAATCTCACCCTCCAGGACTTCGACTTCTACGAGATTCACGAGGCCTTCGCGGGCCAGGTCCTGTGCACACTCAAGGCCTGGGAAGATCCAGACTACTGCCGGACGGTGCTTCACCGGGAGAGGCCTCTGGGTAGCATTGACCGCAGTAAGATGAACGTCAAAGGGGGGAGTCTTGCCCTGGGTCATCCCTTTGCCGCAACCGGGGGACGGATCGTCGCCAGCGCGGCGAAGATGCTGCAAGAAAAAGGGCAAGGCCGGGTTCTCATTTCAATCTGTACCGCCGGGGGTATGGGTGTCGCGGCGATCATTGAGAGGTAGTTTATGCATATGATTCTTAGGACGATTCTTATCTTTTTGCGTAAGAAGTTTCTCGCGAAGGCGAGCTTCAGTGACCGGACAGTGATCACGATGCGGGTGCTCCCGACGGATCTCGACATCCTCTGGCATGTGAATAACGGCGTCTATTTTTCCTATATGGACTTTGGTCGCTGGGATGCGATTTTCCGGAATGGCGCTTACGATAAGTCCCGCGATTTGGGTTGGTACTCCGTTGTGGCAGGGGAGACCATAAAGTTTAAGCGGTCACTCCAACTCTGGGATAAATTTGAGCTTCACACGGTTATACGAGGCCATGATGAACGTTACTTCTTTATCCAGCAGCGTTTTCATCGGGGTGGACAACTGGTGGCCACGGGGCTTGTCAAGATCAGGTTCCTTCGACGCACCGGAGGAACGGTTCCGACTCAGGAAGTACTTGCTGCACTCGGGGATGGACATTCACTCGAAGAGGTTCCTGAGCTTGGTTCAGATTGGTTTGAACTTGAGCGAAAGTATATGGATTAAGATCTATTTGACCTGAAGGTCACGCCATCGAAGGGTTAAAATGACTCGGGACCGGCCATCTTTATCTCCGGCCATTTTCTGTGAGTACTCCGTAATCTGAATGGATTATAAAATAAATCTGGCATAATATTGATCTTATCAGGAGTGGTGTTCATCATCTGGACTTGGATTTTTTTGACTATTTCAGCATCGACCTTCGCAATGAAGCTTGTGCCAATCGAATACTCCACCGAGTTGTGCAGTTGCAAAGCAATGATCGATTTGGATAAGAACTCTCCCCTTGAAATAAAAAATGCACTCATGATCTCATCTATCTCAATGGAAGAAAACGCCAAGGAAAAAGTCCTCAAGCTCTCGCTCCCGAAGGATCCAAAGTGGGAAAAGATCCGTGACTACTACCTTGAGCAAATGGAATTGAAAGACTATGTTGATAAGAGCAAGGAAAACTTCCTTACGAAGAATGATCCCTCGGAGCTTACGAAGGATTTTCGCGGGAAGAAACTCAATGAGAAATGCGTAAAAATCGCCCGAGCACTGACAGATGAAAAAACTCTGTCCGAACTTTTCAAGACGCTGAATGTGGAAAACTGCCGAAACAATATTGATCCTAAGCGCTGTATGCAGCATGGCCTTGCAGGAAACTCCAAAAGCTACGTCTTAAATATAGGCTGGAACAACTGTGTGATGAATCAATGGTCAGTTAAAAACAGCGACCCAGATAATCTTGGGAAGTCTTAAGCTGAACTTAAAAGTTATCTTATAAAAGAAAAATGCGAATGCGATGAGCCCTAGCAATGAAGGTTTTTTGTTCGTTTGCAGCGGACTCGCAATAAGACTTTGTGTCTGATTAAATAGGCCAGCTCTCTACTTTGTGAACTTCTGATGATCTAGCAACCAACGAATTAAATCCCGATTGGTGACAATTCCTGTCAAAATAAAATCATCATCGACGATCGGCAAAGAATTAATATTCTCATTCAAAAAAACCTCCGCCACATGTCTGAGTGGCGTGCTTTCAGTCGCGGCCAGAACCATTTTCGACATAACCTTATCCAGCCTGCATTCTTTTTCCGATTCAATCATGTTTTCAGGTATATCGCGTTTAGATACCAGACCAGTGAGTTTGCTGTCGATAGTGAGGGGAATGTGATGAATTTTATGCTTCATCATCAACATTTCAGCATCTTTAATCCTGGCCGCGGGACTTAGAGTAATGATTTTGCTGGCCATGATATCAATAGCAAAAATGTCCTTAGAGAGAGTCGATTTTTTTGGGGGGGTAGGCCCTCCGTGCACCAGAGTTTGCTCCAGCCGAACGCTTACCTTATTATCGAGATATTGAAATTGAAAAGGGGATAACTTCCCCTTCACCACAATGTAAAAGGCCATGTCTTATTTAAGCAGCGAAGGGCTTCTAAAACCATGACTCAGATCATGCTCTGAGGTCAATTTTGTCATATGAACCTATCTCTGGGAATTGTTTTAAGCTGATTAGGCATGATTTAAAAACGGCTTCCCGAGGAAGAGTTGCCCTGAATACCCTTCTGCGTTTTTAGTTCGGTTCTTCCTTGATGTCAAAATAAGGAACCAGAAAGAAAACGATTAAAGTTAGAACTGCCTCGGCAAAAGATGTTCCGAGTATGAAAATGTTCATCATGTGAAAGAAGATAAAGGGCAACCCTAAGTATTTTCTGGGGAAAACAAAAAACAAGAAAACGGCAGAGATCTGTAAGATCATCGCCATAGCGATGAAGAAATTGGTTACGGCAATATTCTCTGCTACGAGCTTAACTATGAACGGAGGGAGTTTTAAGTAAACATCGGTGAGTAGGGAAGAGATTAGTCCAACACCAGAGAAAACAGAATCTTTGCTACGGAAGATTCCGAAAATTTTCCCAAACCCCGCGCAGGTATAAAGACTGAGGATGAAAAATTGAACACTCTTTAATTGGTCATCAAAAGTAATATTTTTTTTCAACATCCCTAAAGAGGTCCAAATTAAAACGGACCAAAACCAAAAGTGATATGAGTGCCCTAAGTAAATGTACTCTGACAAGAAAAAGCAAAATAGGATCTCACATGAGATTAAGATTGCGCTTAGGAATCGATTCCATTTAACAACCGTATAGAAGTTGAGCAGCACAAATAGAAACAAAATGAAGAAGTATATTTCGGCCTGATTTTCCAGCTGTAAATGCTTTTCATAGATCAGATTGGATAATGATATGAGGATGACAAGATTTGCTGATGTGATGAGTTGATCTAAGAATTTTCTCATTCTGACTTCCACAAGATGTCTGAGCTCTTGATTTTTTGATCTCGGGCATATTCTAACTTATTGAATCTAACGAGGATGATTTTCACAATGTAACAGGGAGTTAACGGAGAGATGCCTTGTCTGAGCTGTTCATTCATTTTAAATTCAAACTCTCTTTGCATAGTGTTTAACTCCTCTTGAATCTGGAGGATCTTGTTTGTTTTGTTTTCATCCAAAATCTTACATTCTTGTTCTCGCCCGGACTTTAGAGTGAGAGAAAGAGTTCTTTTTGCGTGGTCATGCCTGAAATTTGAAAAAACCGAAAAGTTAGAAAAAAAACCAACTTGATTTGTTTGAAAATAAAACATAGCGATAGGTATGATGGTTAGTTGGATGATGCCAGGGCAGTAAATGAGATATTCTTTTAATTTCAAGCGAGAGATCCAATTTTTTTAAAACTGTTATTCAAGGCAATTCGGCGAAATTCATTCTAAGTATAATGGGATTAAAGAGGCAGAGGGTCAATCACACTTTTACCGGCCATATCTCACTTCTTGAGGAACTCCT
Organism: Pseudomonadota bacterium; assembly: GCA_027487685.1. Taxonomy (GTDB): domain Bacteria; phylum Bdellovibrionota; class Bacteriovoracia; order Bacteriovoracales; family Bacteriovoracaceae; genus Peredibacter. The sequence goes on from JAIYDC010000119.1 coordinate 16,601, forward strand.
TGGCCACCTTGAAGGTATTGGCGTAGGCCTCCACCGTCAATTCTATGGGCCTTGCGTAGCCGCCGCCAATCGCCAAAGCGACCGGTATGCCGTTGGCATATTCAAGGACACGCCGGTCACGTGCGGACAGGCCTTTGAAGGTCATGTGGAACGTTCCCAGAAGATCCTCTCGCAGGTTATCCACTCCCGCTTGATAGAAGATAATATCCGGCGAGAAGGTCACAGAGGCGAGAGCATTGTCGAGTGCCTCGAGATAGGTCTCATCCGTTGTTCCCTCGGGAAGTGCCACATCAAGGTGTGATGGCACTTTCCGGAAGGGGTAGTTCCGCTCTCCGTGTAGGCTCAGAATAAAGACGTCCTCGCGGTTACCCAGGATCGAGCTGTTGCCATTACCTTGGTGGACGTCGAGGTCGATGATAAGAATCCGTTTCACTTTCCCAAGTTCCAGAAGTCTGAGGGCCGCAACGGCGAAGTCATTAAACACGCAGTAGCCCTCTCCCCGGTCAGCGTGGGCGTGGTGAGTTCCTCCCGCCAAGAGACCTGAGAAGCCATCTTTCAGAGCACGATCCGTCGCTGCAATGAAGCCCCCAACAGAAGTCAGGGATCGTTCTAGAAGCTGTGGGGACCAGGTTAGGCCGATGGGCCGCAACTCCTTCTCGGGGAGAGTGTGATCCCGGAGTCCCTCGACGTAGCGGCGGTCATGGGCGCGAAGGAGATCAATGTCACTGGCGGGGCCCGCAGGAACCAGTTGGTTCTCCGTGACGACGCCGTCCCGAAGAAGTTTTTCCCTCAGCAGGCGGTACTTCTCCATTGGGAAGCGATGGCCGGGTGGCAGCGGCACTTCGACGTGATCGGTGGTGAAAAAAGTCAGGGAGGGCCAGGTCATACCGGCATTAGAAACAAATGTTCCGCGCCGGTCAAGGAGATCCGTGCTAGCATGAGGACCATGGAATTTTTGTCTGTGAAATATCCAACGGTCACGCGCTCCCGAAAAATCGGCGACAAAGTCTTCGTCGTCGAGGCGATCCGGGACCTGGATGAGGCCATCGACCTCGTCTGCGCGGCACTCAGTCCAGAGGAGCAGCGGGATCCCTTCGCTGAGGACCTCTGCCCCTACTTTGGGATCCTCTGGCCCGCGGCCGAGGCACTTGCCCAGTACCTGGCGGCCAACCCTGAGATCGTCCGTGACAAAAAGGTGCTTGAGCTTGGGGCCGGACTCGGGCTTCCTTCTCTTGTGGCGGCCTATGCCGGTGGGGATGTCCTCGCGACCGACTTTCACCCCGATGCGGAGGGGTATTTCCTTCGGAACTGCCGGCACTCATCCATACAGGTCGGTTACCGTCGCCTTAACTGGCGGGCGGAAAATCTCGGTGGCGAGACCTTTGACGTCGTCCTTGGTTCTGACGTCCTCTACGAGTCAAAGCATCCCCGCGAGGTAGCGAAGGGGCTCATTGCCTTTGCTCGAAGGGGAGGAGAAGTTATTTTGAGCGACCCGGGCCGGGCCTATGTGCAGCAGTTTCTTGCAGCGATGCGAGAAGAGGGTTTCGAAGAGGAGATGTCCCTCATCACGGTGGATGGAAAGGACATCTTAGTATTTCGATTTAGAGTATAGGCCGTTATTGAAGGTACTGGGTCATGATGTAAAGACCAATGGCCATCATTCCTACGGTGAATTTAAAAATCATTTCTCCTCCTTGAGAAATTCCATCATCAAATTTGATTTTAGCGCAAAGTCTTGCTCTATTCCAAGTGGAAAAAAGCAGGGGCCTTCCTGAGCGAACCGGTCGCTTAATATTTGACTGCGCAGCCGTAGGCCTTGGTCGTTGGCATCGAGACCCTCTTGGCATCCAGGAGTTCGTCGAGGGCCTGGGCCACAAAGTTTTTAGCACCTTTGACTGCAGCCCAGTCCAGGTTGGACCTGTCGTCAATGGCCCCCTGGTAGGCGACGAGTCCATCACGCCCAATCACGAACATGTGAGGAGTCGTTTTGGCGCCGTAAAGCTGTCCCACTTTTCCTACTGGATCGAGGAGGATGTCTGAGGCCGCAGACCGGCTTGAGGCCTTCTCGGTTCGGGCACCATTCCTGTCCACGTGGCCTTGCTTTCCAGCTGCTGAAGAGATGACCGAGAGCCATACGACACCTTTCTCAGTATATTTTTTCTGGAGGGCCTGCATGTTTTCAGTGCCGTAGTGCTTTTTCACGAAAGGGCATCCATGGTTCAGCCATTCGAGGACTACGATTTTGCCTTTAAGTTCCGAGAGTTTGGTTTCTTTCTCAAGACCAGGGAGCGTAAAGTCTGGCGCCGGAGCTCCGGTGTCGAGGGCGAAGGCCGAAAGGCTCAATAGGGCAAGGCAGGCAATCAGTTGTTTCATGGAGGACTCCTAAGAGGTTGGTAGATTTGTGAGGGCCGGTAAGGGTCAGTGCGAAGGCGGGATAGCCTACAACGGTCCTGAGGTTTATTCTTTATCGGATTTGAGTGAAGGTAAAGGGATCATCATGGTTCTTGAACACCGAGATCCGGCCGCAACTCCGCGTTATTAGCCTCTTTTTGGGGCCAATGTGTTGGTTTTAAGTTATACTCAACGAATAATTTTTGATCAGCTCCAGAGGAGACTTACGTGGGACGCAAATGGAATAACATTAAGATGAAGAAAGCCGCGCAGGATAAGGCGCGCTCACAGAGTTACACCAAGGTTCTGCGGGAAATCTTAATGGCGGTAAAAAACGCGGGCCATGCGGAAGTTGAGGCCAACTTTGCCCTTAAAATTGCCCTCCAGAAGGCCAAAGATAACAACGTCCCTCGCGATAATGTCGACAAGGCGATCAAGAAAGGCCTGGGTCAGGACGGGGCAATCATGGAAGAGATCAACTACGAAGGCTATGGCCTTGACGGAGTGGCGGTGTTCATCGAGACAGCGACCGACAACCCCACCCGGACCGTCAGTAACGTGCGCTCCTACTTTAATAAATACGGTGGGGCGCTGGGAACTCCCGGTTGCTTGCAGTTTGTCTTTGAGAGGAAGGCCCTGTTTACGATCAAAGAAGAGCATATGAATAAGCTCTCGACGGATGACCTCATGATGGAACTCATCGATTTTAACATCGACGACGTCGAGCTCGAGGATGGCTTCGTCACTGTTAAGGCCCCGACTGATTCTTATCATGACATCTATAAAAAGCTTGATGTCCTGAAACTCAAGATAGAGGACTCGGGCCTTGAGCGGCTGCCCCTGAATACAAAAGAAGTCACTAAAGAGAGCTTTGATAAAATCCAGAAGCTCATCGATGTTCTAGAAGGCGACGACGACGTGGTGAAGGTTTACCATAACCTAGAGTGGAACGAAGCCTTCGCCGAGTAAAACCCTGGCGGGCCCATGGAGGGCCTGACCTCAACAGCAAAGGACTGCTCCCATGTTTAATTCAGAAATCATCGGCCATGGGATGTACGTCCCGCCTCGCGTAGTCACTAACCACGATCTCGAAAAGCTGATGGAGACGTCCCACGATTGGATCGTCCAGCGCTCGGGAATTGAGGAGCGCCGCTGGGTGGCCCCGGACGTCACCACCACTGACTTAGGGCTCGAGGCGGCGCAAGCAGCGATTGCTAATGCTGGCATCGATAAGAGTGAAATCGACTGCCTCATCTTTGCGCACATTTCACCAGATCACGATTTTCCCGGCAATGCTTGCTTCCTCCAACCCAAACTGGGCATCACCGGCATCCCCGCTCTCGACGTGCGCCAGCAGTGCTCTGGTTTTATCTATGCGATGAGCATCGCCGACGCCTTTATTAAGTCAGGCCAGTATAAGACCATCCTTGTGGTGGGCGCTGAAATCCACTCCAAAGGCCTCGACCAGACCACCAGAGGCCGAGACATCGCTGTGCTCTTTGGCGACGGGGCCGGTGCCATCGTGATGCGCCGGAAAGAAGTGACCGACCGGAGGCGTGACTCCCACGTCTTCTCCACGCACCTCTTCGCCGAAGGTCAGAATGCTAAGGAGCTTTGGATTGAGGCCCCAGGCATGGCCCTTGGACCGAACCGCATGGATCATGGCATGATTGACGAGCTGAAACACTTTCCCTTCATGAACGGCAAGAAGGTCTTCGCCAACGCCGTGAAGCGGCTGTGCGAAGCGACTCACTTGGCGCTCAAGGCCAACGAATTCACCTTGGACGACATCGACCTCTTCCTCTTCCATCAAGCGAATATGCGGATCAACCAGATGGTGGCCAATGAGCTCAAAATTCCTGAAGAGAAAGTTTTCAATACTATCCAAAAGTACGGAAACACCACTGCGGCGACGATTCCTATTGGGATGGCGGAGGCGGTGAAGGCCGGGAAGCTGAAGAAGGGGAGCCTGGTGGCCAGCGCTGTCTTTGGTTCGGGCTTTACCTGGGCGAGTTCGATCTACCGGTGGTAGGCTTAGGCGGATTTTTTTTCAGTCTCGGTTTCTAGCACTTCGCTTAAGGCCTCTCGGAAAAACTCTTCTAGTGCCTGATCGAAGCCCCGTCGGTAGGCTTCGGCCTCTGCCTGGCCAGTTAACTCGAAGGATTTTTCTCTACGTGCAAGGAGATCATACTTGAGGCGAAAAAGTTTTTCTAAGGTCATATGACTTTATCGTCGGTTTGCCTCTTTGACATTAGCCCCTGTCCGCCTAGAAGAGTCAAAAACTCCCTGGAGGTTTCCATGAAGTATTTACTGATGATCCTTTTCCTGCCCGCACTCTTAGAGGCGAAGGTTGTAACGGAAATGATTGCCTATGAGCAAGACGGCGTGAAGCTTGAGGGGCAGCTCGCCTATGACGATGCCGTAAAGACACCTTTGCCAGGAGTCGTAGTTTTCTCTGAATGGATGGGTATTAGTCCCTTTTCTAAGGGTAAGGCGCTGGAGCTGGCCGAATTCGGGTACGTGACTTTTGCTGCCGATTTTTATGGAGTCGGGAACAATCCCAAAGACTTTAAGTCAGCGATGGAGATTTCTTCTAAGTTTAAGCAGAATCGTCCCCTCATGCGGCAGCGGGCACTGGCCGCACTTGAGGTTCTTCATCGCAGTAAGCGCGTCGACCAGACGAAGCTCGCCGCCATGGGGTTTTGCTTCGGTGGGACTGTTTCCCTTGAACTCGCTCGTGCCGGAGCACCAGTCAAGGGTGTGGTGAGCTTTCATGGGGGCCTTGAGGCGCCGATGAGGGCACCGGGTAAGATCGAGGCGAAAGTCCTCGTTCTTCAGGGGGGCGATGATCCCTATGTCCCGGATGAGATGGTTCAGAAGTTTCAGGAAGAGATGCGGACGGCAAAGGCCGACTGGCAACTCATTGCCTACGGGAATACTGTCCATTCGTTTACTGTACCAGACGCTGGAAATGATCCCTCAAAAGGTGTTGCCTACAATGAACTCTCGGCCAAGCGCGCCTGGGTGCAGATGCGACTCTTTTTTAAGAGCGTCATCCAGTAAAAAGTTGGGGCCCAAATGGGCCCCGAGGTTTTTAGAGAACTGTTTTCAGGATTTCTTTGGAAGCGGCTTCGACGTCTTTATGGAGGGAGTTTCCATGGGAGTCCATGGTGACGACCACTGGGAAGTCCTCAACGGTGAGCTCCCAGATCGCCTCGGGAAGACCAAACTCTTCGAGAAATAGACCATCAACAGACTTGATCTTCTCTGCCAACACCTGAGCGGCACCACCTACGGCGTGGAGGTAGACGCAGCCGTATTCTTTGCAAGCATCGAGAGTCTTCTGCCCCATGCCACCTTTACCGATGACGCCGACGATCCCGTGATCACGGATTACTTCCCACTGGTACGGCTCTTCGCGGATCGACGTCGTGGGGCCCGCGGCCGTGACTGTCCACTTGCCGGTTTTTTTATCTTTCATGGTCACCGGACCGCAGTGGTAGATGATTTGGTTCTCAAGGTTCACGGGACACTTATTGCCCTCGTGAAGGTACTTATGGACCGCATCCCGGCCGGTGAAGAGCTTGCCAGTGATAAGAACCATATCGCCGACCATAAGTTCACGGACGGCCTCGGGAGAGAAAGGGTAGGTTAAGCGTTTCATGTCATGTTCCTAGTAGAGCCATTTCTTGATGGTGTTTTTCTTAGCGTCGAGGACCACGCCTTGACGGCGGAAGGCCCAGCACATGTACGAGATGGAAACGAAGAATGATGCTGGGACTCGGTTGGCGTGAGTTACCTTACAGGAGATCAGTGTCGTCTTGCCGCCGAAGCCCATCGGGCCAATCCCGAGCTTATTGCAAGTTGTGACGATCTCAGCTTCAAGCTTGGCGAGTTCGGGCATTGGGTTGGTGTCGTCGAGCTTCCGGAGGAGCTGCTTCTTGGCCGCGTAGGCCGAGTCGGCGCGGTCGCCACCGACGCAGACACCGAGAGCACCAGGGCCGCAGCCTTTTCCCTGGGCCTTGTGGACAGCATCGATGACCACTTTCCGGACACCCTCAAGATCACGGCCCGCGCCGAGTGTCGTGTCCGGTAGAGAGTATTGAGCGGAGACGTTTTCGCAACCGCCGCCTTTCAGGACCAGCTTTACTTCGACTTCTTTTTTTGTGGTCTCATAGAAATGGATCGACGGGTGACCTTCGCCCAGGTTGGTTCCCGCGTTCTCGCCGGTCAGAGAGTTAACTGAGTTCTGGCGCAGGTAACCTTTTTGAGTCGCCTTCACCACCGCCTTCTTGATCAGTTCTTTAAACTGGTTCTGGAAAAAACCAGGAGGGTGGTAAACGAAGAAGATTACCGTTCCCGTGTCCTGACAGAGTGGCTGTGATTTAAACTTGGCGAGATCCATGTTGTCTTTGATGATGTTCATGGCGTAGGAAGCGGTTGTGTTTTGCTCCTCCTGGGAGCGTGCGTGCATCAGTGTCTTTGCGACGTCATCGGGGATGACGGTCGAGGTGATGCGGATGAGTTCCAGAAGGGAGTCGACGGTCTGGGCCGTTGGTGCCAGGGCCGAGACCTTTTTCGGAGCTGGTTTCTTGAGAGGAGTTTTCTTAGAAGTTTTAACCGCCTTCTTTGGGACAGGGTTTACAACTTTGGTTTGGGGGCGAGCGGGCCTTTTGCCTTTCGCGGTCACTTTTTTGGTCATAGGTGTCTCCTGTATGGTGAGGTTATCTTAGTGTTAAGAGCTCTCATTTTCCAGACTAAACTGGGTCTTTTTTTGATACTGTTTTTGTATGTCAAATGCTGTTCACGCCATTCCTATGACAGATATCATCCGGGTTTTTTTGAAGCTCGGAACTCTCGGTTTTGGGGGCCCGGCGGCCCACATTGCAATGATGCATGATGAAATTGTGGAGAAGCGGGGGTGGCTCAGAAGAGATGAGTTCTTTGACCTCGTGGGTGCAACGAACCTCATTCCGGGCCCTAACTCGACAGAACTCGCCATCTCCATTGGCCACAGACTGGGCGGTCGGCGAGGTCTCGCGGTCGCCGGAGTCTCATTCATCCTGCCCGCCTTCCTCTCGGTGCTGTGCCTGGCGATGCTTTACGTGCGCTTCGTATCTTTGCCAATACTTGAACCTGTGCTCTCAGGCATCCGCCCAGTGATCGTTGCGATCGTTTTCCTAGCACTTTTGAAGTTTCGAGAAAGTGCCCTCCGGAATGTCCGTGAAGGGCTCGCTGCGGGAATCTCCCTGGCTCTAGCAGCGATGGGTGTTAATGAAGTCGCGGTGATCTTTCTTGCCGGGGCCATCCTGTCTGGCAGCGGGAGATTGTCCCTTGCACCCCTGGCACTGTGTGTACAGGCCTTGCCGGTCACGGGAAGTTCGATCTTTGTCTTTTTCCTGAAGGTAGGGTCGGTGCTCTTCGGCTCGGGTTATGTGCTCCTGTCTTTTCTTAAAACTGAACTCGTGGATGAGCGCGGCTGGCTCACAGCGAACCAACTTCTGGACGCTATCAGCGTAGGCCAATTCACTCCCGGGCCTGTTCTTACGACAGCAACTTTTATCGGCTACCTTCTTCAGGGCGGAACGGGCGCCATGTTAGCAACCCTTGGCATTTTTCTTCCCTCGTTTTTCTTTGTTGCCGTGAGTGCCCCGTTTCTGCCACGGCTTCGTTCTTCACCGGTCCTCTCGCGCTTTCTTGATGGGGTAAATGCCGCCTCCTTCGCACTGATGGCGCTGGTCACGGCCCAGCTTGGAATGAAGAGTGTGGTGAGTGTTCCGACTGCAGCGATCGCTCTTAGTGCCATTGGGGTGCTCAAGTTTACGCGCCTGAATTCTGCCTGGGTGATCCTTGGGGGCGCGCTTGTAGGTCACTTGCTTCAGCTCTAATTTTTTTTCGCCCGCACTTGACGTTCCGACGATTCATCTCATCTTATCCAAAGAGAAGGCGAGCATTACGCTAACTAAAACAACAGGAGGCAACATGTATCATCTGGAATTAAAACCCCTACGCAGAAGCGTACCGAGCGCTTGGGAGAAGGACATCGAGCGGATCTTTGATCTTAGCACGGCCCCAGCAAACTTTATTCCCGCCACTGAAGTCCGTGAAGAGGAAATGGTTTATGTCATCTGCGTTGATCTCCCCGGCGTTGTCAGGGAAGACCTTTCAATCGAAGTTAAAGATAATCAACTCCACCTCATGGGTGAGCGAAGACCACTCCCCCTTGGGGAGAAAGTTCAACTGCTGCGTTCTGACCGGCGATTTGGAAAATTCGCACGGGTCTTTACGATTCCCCAGAACGTCCGCGCGGAGGCGATAGAAGCCCAATTCGAAAACGGAGTGTTGACTCTGATTCTCCCGAAAGAAGAGAAGACCCGCCCAATAAAAATTACAATTTCAGACCGAAGTAACACACCGGTTGCTCCGGAACTGAAGAGCTAGGATTTTCCTCCCAGATGACGGGGAGGCCCCTTAACAGGGGCCTCCTTCTGTGAGAACCTTTCTTCTCAAATTCAAAGGATTTCACATGCATCAAATGAAAGTCTCTTACCAGGGAGATCTCCGGACTGAAGCGGTCCACCTAGACTCCCGGAATACAATCCACACCGACGCTCCCAAAGATAATCAAGGAAAAGGGGAAGCCTTTTCTCCCACGGACCTTTTGAGCACGTCACTTGCGAGCTGCATGCTGACCATTATGGCGATGAAGGCACGGGCCCTTGGTTTGGAGTTTCCGGCGGTGACGGTGGAAGTTCAGAAGGTGATGCGGCCTTCCCCTCGGTCGGTGGCCGAGGTGGTTCTTCGATTTGATTGGCAGGGGCTGGATCAGCGGATTTCGCCGGAGGCGCTTCAGTCCCTGAAAGAGGCAGGACTGAACTGTCCTGTGGCACTTTCTCTTGCTCCCGAGGTGAAGAAGACTCTTCTTTGGTAGGAGCGCTCGGTTCTTCGTCCACCTCGGAGGGAGTGATCACGGAAGGGATGGCGTCCAGGATTTTCTTTTGCATCTGCTCGGGAGAGACCGCAGGTGGAAGTCCAAAACTAATCTTATCTTCCATCGGAATAAGTCCTGAGGCCCCCAGGCTAATGGCCTGATCGAGGGGCAGATCTTTGGATAGAAGAGCGGCCCTCAGCGCTTGGGTGTTGTCGACGATCGCTCCGGAAACCAGCCGACTTTTTAGGTGGTCTTTGGTTTGTCCAGTTTCAAGGATGATGCGGCGGATGTGTGCTGGTGTGAGTGCCGGGTTGGTGTTTTTGACCTGGGCCGCGATATTTGCGACGTAAGGTGCGGCCATGGAAGTCCCACTGGCCGGCGAGATCACAGTTTTTCCGTTTTCACCGTAAACCGTTGGGATGATCGAAGGAATCGCAACCCCCGGTGCTCCGATGTCCACGTGGCGCAACCCGAAGTTGGAAAAGGTCGCGAGGTAATCGCCGTTCATGGCAGCTACCGCGATGGCGTTATCTACCCTGATCCGAGAGGGGTAGTGATGGAAGTTGTCATTATCCAGACCAGAGTTGCCGGCCGAGAAGATGAACAGGATGTTCGGATGCCGCCGCATGGTCCGCTCTCCACTTTCATAGAGCTTTTGGAAATAGTCGTCCACGATGGCCATCAGCTGCGGTTCCGCTATGTCCGCACCGGTGAGCTCGCGGTAGCGCTCGCGGAACTTTGTGACCACGTTTTTATAAGTGATGCCGTAGGAGGCATTGACGACCTCGATGCGTTTGCTGGCCACGAAGCGGCAGATGCGAGAAAACTTTTGGGCAATACGATCCCGGGATTGCTGGATCTCCTGCTGGAACCTCTCCTCTGGCGTCTTACCTCTGGCCACCGGGGCAGTTTCAGGCAGGCCTGCCTCGACTGCCACCACAGGGTTCGGGAGGTTCAGTCCCCGGATGGGAAAAATACTTATGTTCTCCCCTTCCCTGAGAGCAATCCCGGCCACGATGGTTCCATGGCTATGCTTTTTAAACAGCCGGACCTTCTCCATGAAGCTTTTGTCGGCGTTCTGTTTTTTGTACCAGTTGAATTCATCAAGTGAAAGCCCTTGACGGTGCCCCTTGGCGCGTAGGTCGCGGTAGCGCAGAACATCTTCCAGGTCGGAACGGTCTTCGATGACTGATCGCTTGATGTGACTATTGTCAAAGAAGTCCAAGCCGTAAAAGTCTATGACTTCCTCGTCGGTTTGACCTTTTAAAAGCCTTGGTGCCAGGTAGTTGTGGTCCAGGTCAAATCCCGTATCGATGATCGCGATCGTGGCGGAGTGGCCCGCAGCTGAAAGGAGGAAATAGAGAAAAATAAAGCGGATCATGGGAAAGATTGTAAACGGAAGGGGACAGGTGAGCGAGAAAAAAAGGGGCCCGTAAAAGGGCCCCTAGGTGTGATTTACTTTTTGGCAGTCACGTTAATGGCGAGAGTGAACTCGTCGTTAATTGCCTTGTCCCCAAGACCTTTGAAGAAGTTAGTTGAACCGTACTTCAGGCCCCACTTCGTCCGATCGAGAGTCATGTTAGTCTTGGCCGATACAGATGCGTCAGTTTTGTTAAGACCAGTGACTACGAAAGTCACAGGAACTGTCTGACCAATCATTGTGAGGGTACCAGAAACTTCTAGGCCTTTGTCTGTCTTCTTCGAGCCGGTGATCTTAAGTGTTGAGGTTGGGAACTTTTCGGTATTGAAGAAATCTGGAGATTTCATGTGAACAACGTACTTACCGTTGTACTCCTTGTCAGTGATGTCGGTGCTGCTGAGGGTGTTCATGTCGGCCACAAGCTCGCCGCCAGTGATAAGGTCATCTTTGAACATGAGGGATCCGCTCTTGAACGTAACGTTACCTGTGTGTTCACCGTTTAATTTCTTACCGACGTAAGTGATCTTACTTGCACCAGCGTCGATGTTGTAAGTCTGGGCCGCCGCGCTGAACGCTGTTACGGCGAATAGGGTTGCAATCAAAGTTTTCATGAGGAACTCCTTAGGTGTTCGGGAACCGTTTGTTTTAGTGCTTCCATCATGAGTTATATTTTGATAAAAAAAAAGACAGTTTTTTTCATAAACACTATAAATAATTGTTATACATATGACTTTCGATCAAGTTCTCGTTTTTCATAAGATCATCGAGTCCGGAAGCTTTAAGGCCGCTGCTGCGCAGCTGCATCGAACGCAACCGGCCATCAGCCTGGCGGTGAAAAAGCTTGAGGAAGAAATAGAGGTTGAGCTGTTTGATCGGAGTGGCTACCGGCCAAGCCTCACTGCTCATGGCCGGGCATTCTTTGAGCGCTCATTTAAAGTTCTCCAGGGGATGGCGGAACTCGAAGGTCTTGCCCGGAGCTTCCAGAACCAAGAGGAACCAGAGCTCTTTATTGCTGTCGACGGAATCTCGCCGCTGCCAAAGCTTCTTCTGCTTTTTAAAACCTTTGGCGAGCGCTTCCCTAATACGCGCCTGAACCTGGGATTTGAGATTCTGAGTGAAGCTGAGCGCCGGGTTCTCAGTGGTGAAGCTCAGATGGGTATCACTCACTTTGTTTCCGAGAGCGATGCCCTTGAAGTTGTTCCCGTGACTACGGTGACGATGGTTCCGGTGATGAGTCGTGAGCTTTATCGCTCTCACAAAATCTGGCATGAAACTGACCTGCGGGAGATCGATCAGGTAGTCGTCGGGGACCGCATCGGAACAGCAGGTGTGAGCTTTGGCCTTCTCGAGGGCGGAAAGAAGTGGCGTATTGGAGACAGCAACTTTAAGCGCGAGATTATTCTTGCGGGTCTCGGTTGGGGGCACCTCACCGAGCATAGTATCGAGCGCGAGTTGCGGGAAAAAAAACTGGTCGCACTGGACTTCGACTCTGTCCGTCCTCGCCGCCTCACGATCAACCTCATCCGCCTTAAAAAACATCGGCTCGGTATCGTTGCCGCGGGTTTGTGGCAGGAACTCCTGGGACTTTCCGGGAAAAGTGATAAAAAGTGAAGACTCTACTGCTCGTCCTGGCCGCATTTTGGACCATCGGCACGACTGCCTCTGTCATCGAGTCACCTCTGATACAGGCCGATTATCAACAAAACCCTTCTTCGCTCAGGTGGAAGCACATCACGACACCTCACTTTGAGGTCATCTTCCCTGAGGAACTCACCTCTGAGGCCAAGCGTGCTGCCCATCTTCTCGAGAAGGCGTATCCCTTCGTCACGCGCTCCTTAGAGGTCCGTCCTGGCCGGATACCCCTCGTGCTTCATAACCAGTCTGTAAACTCCAATGCCCTTGTGACCCTCGCTCCACGACGGAGCGAGTGGTACATGACCCCGGCGGTGGATCCCGAACTCACAAACACTGAATGGGTGAAGACCATCGCCATCCACGAGTTCCGTCACGTCGTGCAATTTGAGAAGACGCGGCGGGGGATTAACCCCTTTTATGAAATTATCCTGGGTCAGATTGGCCAGGCCCTAGGTATTGGTCTCACGATCCCCCCTTGGTTCCTGGAGGGCGACGCTGTTGGTATGGAAACCGCTCTGACTCGCGGTGGCCGGGGTCGTCTGCCGCTCTTTGACCGGGACCTTCGAACCCTTCTGCTCTCTGGGAAAAAATGGGACTATGACAAGGCCCACTTAGGCTCCTACGAGGATTATGTCCCGAACCATTACCTCTATGGCTACTTTTACACTTCGTGGCTCAGGAACCGGTACGGCGATCTTTTCTTGTCTAAACTCGTCAATCGCTCCGCGGAGACCAGCTATAATCCGCTCTCTTTCTACAATGCTACCGATGACCTCACGGGTGAATCCTTTGAGACCTTTTATGCTGATGTTATGAAGGAACTCGTCGCCGAGTGGAGGGCCCGCACTGATGCCCTTGTCCCGACGCCGTATGCACTGAGCAATCGGGCCAAGCGCTTCGGCTGGACCAACTACCGTTACCCCCAGCGCACCCCGGACGGCAAGATTCTGGCACTGAAGAGTGGCCTATCGTTTGTAGACCAGTTCGTGGTCCTGGATGGTTCTAAAGAGCAGCGGCTCTTCTATCCAGGTATTCTTCAAAATGAGTACCCGTTCAAACTTCGCGGAGGTAAGCTTGCCTTCTTTGAATGGGAGTTTGATCCGCGCTGGGGGCAACGTGATTTTTCCCGCTTGCGCGTTTACGATTACCAGACAAAGAAGTTTACTTTGGACAAGCGGAGGACCAAGGGCCGACTTGCTGTTCCTGATCCCGGTGGGGAGAAAATCCTCTACGTTGAGTGGTCCGTGGGCCAAGGGCAGGCGCTGGTCGTCGTTGATAGTCACGGAACGGAAATCCTCCGTCTCCCATACCCGGCAGATAAGACCGTGACAGGTCTAGATTGGTTCGGTACCGAGGAGGTCATCCTCGTGACTCGTGATCGTGAGGACCTAAAATCTATTATTAAACTTCACCTGGTGACCCGGGAGGAGACCTTACTCTTAGGCCCTCGCCTGGAGAACATCGGCTTTGTCGCCGTTGAGGATCAGCACATTTTCTATGAGGGCCCAGAGTCGGGGATTGATAACTTGTTTGTTCTGACCGAGAACGGACCACGGCAACTCACTTCGGCGCTCTTCGGGGCCTATGCCCCTCAGCTCTCTGAAGGCAAGCTTCTTTACAATGACTACACAGTTCATGGCATGAACGTCGTGGAAAAATCTCTCCCCTGGGACGCTGAAGAGCACTCTCATGGGAGCTTCTATCCCATTTATGAGAAGTTTGCGGCCAGCGAAAAATTCGCTGACCTGGAGAGCGACCTTCAAGTGAGCGAAGAATTTGTGGTGAAGGATTACTCTCAGACTCAAAAAGCTGTGAACCTTCACAGCTGGATCCTTCTTGCTCCTCCGCTTTCAAACACTGTAACGGTGCTAGGACTCTCGCGGGATGTGCTGAACAATTTCAGCCTGACGGCCGGGGGAGAGTATAATCTCAACGAACAAACGCTTCAGGGATTTACCAGTGCTACTTGGTCGCACCACTATCCGGTTTTTGATTTGCGCGGGGCCTACGGCTCTCGCCGCCAGACCTACCGCCAAAGCGGCGGGGAGTTTGAGGACAAGTGGGAGGAGGGAACCTTCGAGGCCGGAGTAAGCATTCCCTGGCGCCGAATCTCCGGGGTGTTTCTGGAGAATTTCACCGCTCGTGCTTTTTCTCGCTTGATCAAGGTCACTAATAAAATGCTTGGGGGAAAGGATGAAGTTACCGACGGCGCACTTCACTCCCCTGGAATAGCTGTGACTTACTCTTACCTCCAGCGCTTCTCACGGCGAGACATCAACCCGGTTCTGGGATTGACTTTCGACGGCCGCATCGAAGAGGGCCAGGATATCACTGGCACTGGTCAGCGGGGCAGTCTTGCTACCGCAGACGCTCAGCTATTTCTCCCCGGACCTTGGCACCATCACTCCTTCTACCAGCAGATCGCCTACGAGCGGCAGCGCAGTGGCGGCTACGAGTACGCGTCTCAAATACTCTACCCACGGGGGACTGTTAGCACGTTTTTGCAAGAATTCGTGAAGTACTCCGGGAACTATCTCCTCCCGCTCTTCTATCCAGACTGGAACTTTTCGCGCTACCTATACTTAAAACGAGTCAACTTAAACCTCTTC
>JAIYDC010000098.1 GCA_027487685.1 Pseudomonadota bacterium
CGTTGTCTATTTTTTCCACGGTCTAGGTGGAACCACCGACGCCACTTACATGCAGCGCTCGGCCATTCAGGCGAGAGCACTGGGGCACCATGTGTTCCTGATTAATCATCGGGGCTGTGGCGCCGGCGCGGGCCTAGCAGAAGGGCCCTATCACTCTGGTCGCTCCGAAGACCTGTCGAAAGTAATCGAGTACGGACGCGCACGATTTCCTGGGCACCGTCATATCGCTGTCGGGTTCAGCTTGAGTGCCAATGCCCTCCTCCTTTTGGCCGCGAAGTTCCGCGCTGAGATTCTCCCGGACGCGGCGATTGCGGTGAATGCTCCGATCAACCTAAACCGAGCGTCAATAAAGCTCAAAGAGGGTCTTAACCGTCTCTATGATAAGAGCTTCACCATCGAGCTCGCTCGCTACATCCGAAAGAATCGTCCAAGAGACGCAGGGAAACTGGCCCAGATCCGGGACGTGCGCGAGTTCGACGAGGTCCTCACGGCCCCTCTGGGGGGCTTCCTTGATCGCGCCGACTACTA
Source organism: Pseudomonadota bacterium (assembly GCA_027487685.1). Lineage (GTDB taxonomy): Bacteria > Bdellovibrionota > Bacteriovoracia > Bacteriovoracales > Bacteriovoracaceae > Peredibacter. The sequence continues at coordinate 529 of JAIYDC010000098.1, forward strand.
CGCCACTTGTTCGGCCAAATCTCATCTTGCCCAGATTGCCATCCCAACCGTGATCATCACCGCTGAGGATGACCCCTTTGTCAGCGCCGAAGACTACCGGGACGCACTTTTTTCAGATCACTGCTTCGTTCACATCGAGCGCCACGGTGGCCACATAGGCTACCTCGCTAAGGATGGCCTGGGTTACTCCCGCTGGCTTGATCAGGCCCTCAACACTTACCTTTATGCGCTGTCTTAGGAATACCTAAGAGAGTCAATCGTTCAAACAAAAGATTGCCGCAAATCAACGCGTCTCGGGTTCAAGAGGAGGGATAACTCCCCTACTATCACGTGGAGATCGACCACTCACCGATTACCCAGGAGGTAACGTATGAAAGCACTGATCACCGCACTGACACTCACCCTTTCCTTTGCTGCACTCGCAGCGCAACATGAAGATTGGAATCAGAAAATCGACAAAATGAGCTTCAGCGACGCCAAGAACACCATGCAAGAGAGGGCCCGCATGAAGACGGCGATGATTGAGACTTACAGTATCTGTGTGAATGGCGCTAAGGACAAAGTGGCGCTCATGGGTTGTAAGGAAGATCAGATGGAAGGCAAGAAGGCGATGAAAGACGAAAGTAAGGCCCGCCGGCAGTCCATGGAAGAAAAAGAAAACGAAGAAGAATAATCTAAGGGGGCCTATCTCAGGCCCCCTCTTCTTGAGCCTCGGTCTGTCACGAGTTATACTAGAAGGCATGTTCGGACAATTCTTCAAAATCCTTGCGGCCATTATCGTCGTTAAAATCACGGGCTACGCGCTCATCGTCACACTTCTTCAGGACAAGCTCCCCATCAATCCTCTCCTGCGCTTCACCGCCGCGGTCCTCCTTTGTGGGAATTTTTACTTTGTCTGGCTTACGTTTAAGCGAAACAAAAAGTATGCATGGCCACTCCTTGCAGGCGTTCTAAATTTAGGCCTTGTTGCGGCCCTTCTGGCCCTCGGGTCTTTGCGCTAGTCCCGGGGATGCCCAAGTCTTGTCGATGCTTTAAAGACTAGTCGAAGGGTGAGAGTCTCGAGATGATAAATAGATCTTTATAAGGAGTTACCCATGAAGCTGATCCTCAGTGTTTTCCTTCTCCTCTCTCTATCTGTTGCGGGGGCCTCTGATCCGAGGATCACAGAGCTTAAGTCAGAGATCATGACTCTCGCCAAGAAGTTCGAAGGAAAAACAGATCAGGACGGCAAACTCCAGGCCCAGATCGAAGAGAAGGTTCAGGATCTCGAGCGTCTCCTCCCTCCTCTTTCCATGGAAGAGCGAGCAGGCCGCATCATCGGGCCTTGGCGGCAAGTCTTCGGCCCCTACTCCACAACGGGTGACGGGACTATTCCTGCGGGGTCACGGACAGATCACATCTACCAGGTCATCATGCCTGAGGGGATTTTCTATAACGTCGCTTTGTTTGAGCGGGCCGGAGTTAAAACCGTATTTTTGTTGAAAGGGAACTACACCATCACGGCCCAGGCAATCGAGGGCATTTTCGTCAGGAACAGCGTTCTTCTTCGGAATATCCCGGAGCGCGGCTTCTCTGAGCTTCCTGCAAAACTCGAGGCCGGAAAGATTGGAGTGGTTCACCTGCCACGCTGGCTGCCACCAGTTGGATTCGGGGGCCAACTCCTTGAAGTCTACGCCGACTCTGACATCCGCATCCTCCGAGGTCTTACGGCGCAGTTCAGCCGTCCGGCCCTCTATATCATGGAACCATCCTCTAATCTCTAAGAGGGCATCGTTTCAACTCTTCGCGCGGCACTTAAAGAAGTTAGCAACCTTCTGACAGAACCGCGCTTTGTCTTTCCCTTCTTCGAGGGAAAAGATCTGATCTAACGGGGTCTCGAGAGCATGGGCCAGCTTAAGGGCCAGTTCAACCGAGGGATTCTTGCAGCCACTCTCGATGGAAATGATGGTCTGCCGTGAACAGCCGACCATCTCGGCCAGTTGCTGCTGAGAGACTTCGCCGCGCAGTCTCCGAAGGTGCTTAAGGTTATTGGTGAGGTTCATCTGAGAACCAAGGTAAACTAAACTTTACAATACGTAAACTAAACTTTACTTTGATCCCCATGAGTACAATTAAAAAACTTCTTGGCCTCTCCCGCAGCGAATGGCCTCTTCTCGGGCGAGGCCTCTTCTTTCTCGCCTTAAGCTCGGCCGCTCTTCTGGCGTACCCTCAGGCAGTGAAGAAGATCATCGACGACGCTCTCATTTACAAAAACCTCTCCCAGCTCAACACTGCGGCCTTCATCGCCCTGGGTGTCTTCATCATCCAATCCGGGGCTTCGGCCCTTCGCTACTACTACTTCACCCTCGCTGGTGAACAAACAGTGAAGCGCCTCCGGGAACGACTCTTCTCCCAAATCCTGGGCCAGGATGTCGCCTTCTTTGACCGAAGTAAAACCGGCGAACTCCTGGGGAGACTCTCCAGCGATACCGCTCTCCTTCAGAATGCTCTCAGTGTAAATATCTCCATGCTCGTCCGCTCCGGTGTCCAGGCCCTCGGAGGACTCGGCATGCTCTTTTTTACCTCCGCAAAACTCACACTCTTTATCCTGGTGATCATTCCCCCTCTGGGATTTCTCGCGGCCCAATTCGGCAAGAGAGTTAAAGCGATCTCACGGCGAGGTCAGGACGCTCTAGCGACATCGACTGACGTCGCCGAGAGTAGTCTGGCCGCAGTCAGAACGGTCAAGGCTTTTGTTCAGGAAGACTTTGAGCGCCAGCGCTACAGTGCTCGCCTCGATGCTTCGCTCCTCCTCTCCAAGGATAAGATCCGGCAGGTCGCTTGGTTCACAAACCTTGTATCGCTGTTAGGTCTGGGTGCTATCGTCTTCATCATCTGGTACGGAGGCCGATTGGTCATTGCCGATGAGCTCAGCGTCGGCACCCTCACTTCCTTTCTGCTTTATGTGATCACTGTTGCCTTTTCCGTCGGCATGCTGGGAAGCCTCTGGACTGACTTTATGTCCGCCATCGGGGCAGGAGGAAGAATCTTCGAACTCCTCGAGCGCCCGGTGGAGGATCTCGACACTGGGATTAAAGTAGTCCCAACTGCCGAAATCGCCTTCCGTGATGTTCATTTCTCGTATCCCTCAAGGCCCGAGTTCCCGATCTTAAAAGGTGTGAGCTTTTCGATTGCACCAAAGGAAACCGTCGCGATCGTTGGCCCCTCGGGTTCGGGTAAATCAACGATTGTCCAGTTACTCCTGGGCCATTACCCACCAAGCTCCGGAGAAGTGACCTTCGGTGACCGCCTGTCCCACGACTATGCCCTCCGCTCTCTTCGCGCCAGCATCGGAGTGGTCTCTCAAGAGCCCGTGCTCATTTCTGAGACTCTCCTCGACAATATCCGCTACGGTGCCCCCGGTGCGACGGAAGAGGCGATTGTGGCCGCGGCCAGGAAGGCGTTTGCTCATGACTTCATCATGAAGTTTCCCGATGGGTACCAGACTCTCGTTGGCGAGCGCGGCGTTCAGCTCTCCGGTGGCCAGAAGCAAAGGGTCGCCATCGCCCGAGCGATTCTGCGCAATCCCCAGCTCCTTATCCTCGATGAAGCGACGAGTTCCCTCGACACCGAATCCGAGCACCTGGTCCAAAAGGCCCTCGAGGAGCAACTGGGCCAGCGAGCGACGATCGTCATCGCTCACCGCCTGTCGACGGTCAAGCGGGTGGATAAAATCCTCGTGCTCGAAGACGGAATAATCGTCCAGTCCGGCACCCACGAAGAGCTCTTGCGAGACTCCGCGGGTCTCTACCATACCCTAGTCCAACGACAGTTCACGACACAGAAGGAGATCCTATGAACAGAGACATTCTCACCTCAGACAAAATTCACCCAGAGGCCCTGAAGGCGATCACAGGTTACCATTCCTCGGTTGTCACGGAAGTGATCACCACCCTCGCTACCAACGACGTTGTGATCGTCGGCATGGCCCAGAACCCCGTGGTCAAAAAGGCACGCAAGGCCCTCGACGAGGCCGGAATCAAGTATGCTTACCTCGAATATGGCAGCTATTTCTCCGGATGGAGGCCGCGTCTAGCGATCAAGCTCTGGAGCGGCTGGCCAACCTACCCGCAGGTTTTTGTTAAAGGAAAACTCATCGGTGGATGCGACGAAACGGTCAAAGCTTTAAAGGATAAAACTTTCCTCGCCTAATTTAGAACCCCGAGAATAGACGAGTGGGCCCATGAGTCATGAAATCGTGGGCCACAATACCCTACCGAAAGCCGCGGGTGCCCTAGACTGGCACCCGTAAGAGTTTGTGCTCATAGAACATATTGATTAGAATAGTAACTCATCTCCTCGAGGGTAGAATGTCGACTGCAGAGAAAATACATCTTAGAATTCAGACCTATGTCCAGAAGTTGGAGCGCTTCACCGACCGCTGGTGGTATGCTCCGTTCATCGGTCTCCTCGCAGCACTCGATAGTATTTTTATCGTGATCCCGAACGACGGCATCCTCATCGCTAGTTCAATGCTGTTCCCGCGCCGCTGGGCGCTTTACGCACTTTTTGTCTCTGTAGGTTCTACCGCAGGGGCAGTCACTCTCGGTCTCCTGGTTGAACGCATGGGACTTCCTTGGGTGATGGAGTTCTTCCCTGGGATCGAGCAAACCACGGCCTGGATGTGGAGCGAGACCTTTTTCGTGAAGTACGGCATCTGGATCGTCTTCGCCGTTGGTGCCAGCCCGTTTTTACAGCAACCCGTCGTTATCCTCGCGGCCCTCGCCCACACGCCGACGCTGGAATTTACCATCGCACTTTTTGTCGGGCGATTTCTTAAATTCAACCTCATGGCCTACCTTGGGTCTCACTCCCCCAAGCTTCTGAAAAGAATTTGGGGCCTCAAGGGCGAACTCAAAGACGCCGGTGTGAAGATCGACTAGTGCCTCTTCGTTAATTGATAAACGGCTTCTCGGAGAGAGGGAAGAGTTCCTAAGCGTGACCCTTCTACTTTAAGCTCCCTGCGGTCAAGTAACTTCACATCACAACGCTGACCGTACAATTGGCGGACCTGAACTTCATCGACGCTAAAGGGTGGGCCTTGAAGTTCGAGCTGGTCATACTCATACGTCATAAGAAGACACTTCCCTCCTCTTCGAAGAAGGGTTTGCACTTTCTCGGCATAGGCCTTGCGCATCGACTCCGGTAAAGCGACCAGGGCGGCCCGGTCGTAGGCAAAGTCAAATGAGTCTGACCCTTCGAACTTCAAGAAATCTCCGCAGTCGATCGTGACGCCGTCTGATTCGTAGGTCACAAATTCCTGATGACGAGTGATGGTCGGAGAAGGGAAAGCATTCTCAGGAAAAAAGGCCGCGACCGCTTCTTCGTAGAGTTCAATGCCTCGGACCACAAGCCCCTGATCCCGAAGCCAGCAGAGGTCCTTACTTTTCCCACAGAGGGGAACGAGGACGGACTGACCTTGTGTAGGAGACAGCGTTGGAAAGTACGCGAGAAGCTTTTCGTTATACTTAGACTGGTGGAAGGCGGTCCGGCCTTCTATCCAGGCGTTGATCCAGAATTGGGCGTCCACTCTTAAATCCTTTTTAAATCCGAGTCCAGAACATCAAATACCCTAAGGCAAAAATGAATGGACCCGACAAAATCCTCAGACGTCTGGGAAGCCAAGGGCCGTACAGTTACGGTCAAACTCCATGTTGAATTTTTTCACCTCTCCACTCACAAGCTTCAGTTGCTGATCGCGGAGCTCATACTCCGAATTATGATAGATCTCGAGGTGTTGATTATAAGCTTCCCGTGGGAGGTTACGAAAAACTCGCTGAGCTCGAGTCAGATAGACGGAGATCGCGCTCACATCATTGGTAGAAACTGCGCGGTCGAAAGAAAGTTCGATCTCACCCCAGAGCTTTTTATCATGCATTATTTGGATTCGTCCGTTCCGAGAGAGAACTTCAACCAAGACCCACTTTCCCTTCTCGCTTTCAGAGGTAAGAAACGAATAGGCGCCGTGACTTTCTAACTTCATATTGCAGCCGAAAGGATAAGAACTGATGATCGCATTTACCTTATTCATATCCCGGACGTTAGACCGCTCGGTGACTCTTTCGACGAGCTTAGCATCCATCAACCCGACGCTACCGTAGTGATCGTCCTGTAGGCCAAAGATGTGCCCAAGCTCGTGCTGAAGCGTAAAGAGAAGCGGACGGTTAAGTCCGTGAGACCAAGGCCGCGGGTGCATCAAGGGTTTAACGGGTCTCGAGGGACCACGCTCCGGAGCGACGTAAATAAAACCCTTCCCCCGAAGCTGGGCCGAATCATAGGAAGTCCGGTAAGCAATCCCGAGCAGCTGGCGGTGGTTTGGAAGAAGCACTTGCTGTTCTTGGGTTAAAAAACCCATCTGGAATTTGAGATCCTCTTTTCCATCGCAAGTATCCTTATATTGGAACGATTGTGTGCCGAGTTTCACGTCGAACTCGAAGGAGTCTTGCGAAAAATTAATTCCTCGATACTCTCGGAAAGTCTTTTTCCAAAATTCAATCGACTCTCCCACGACCTCGAGAACTCGTGAGCGCGGAAGATCACTGAAATCGGGATCGATCTCGACGCAGTAAGAGACAGTAGGCGTATTCTGTAGGAACCAGGGATTAAGCTGATCTCCGTAGATATTTCCCCCGCCGCTGGTACCATTGCCGGCCCAGACCGTAGAAAAATTAAGTCCTAACACTAAAGAAAAAAGAAGAAGTCGCATCGTATGCCCCTTTGTTGTTTAATCCCCCGCAGCGGAGGACTTGTAAAGTCGGTGTGAAACTATGGTAGAAACTATAGTATTTCCTTATATTCGTTTGAAAAAAAGCCTCCCATTGTTTACAATTCACTTAAATTATGGACTATAAAATAAATGATTACAGAGACTTAATAAGTCTCCTCCTGAAAGAAAAATTAGGACGAGGAGGCAAGGTTCGCTTGGCCGAAGCCCTCAACTGTCACCCGGGCTACATTTCCCAGGTTCTAAAAAAGAGCAAGATCCATTTTAGTCCCGAGAGCGTGATCAAAATCGCGAACTTTCTGGAGCTCGATCTTCGAGAACAAGATTATCTCTTGAATCTCTTGCACCTTGAGCGCTCGGGAAGTGAGGACTTAAAGCGCTACTACGCTCGGAAGGTCCAGGCCATTCAGGAAGAGAATCAGCAGATCGCGGGAAAAATCCAAAAAGTCAGCACGGAACTCGACGAGGTCGCAAAAGGCGTCTATTACGGTCACTGGGCCTATGGGGCCGTGCACATGATCGTTTCCATTGACCGGTATCGAACGGTGAAAACCATCAGCGAACATTTAAAGATCAGTAAAGCACTCACCCAGAGGATTCTTGATTTCCTGATGGAGAAGGGCCTCATTGCTTTGGTCGATGGGAAGTACGAGCATGGCAAATGCCGCATCCACCTGAAGAAGAGTTCACCTTATATTCGATCACACCATCAGAACTTTAGACACAAGGCGATCCAGTCCCTCGAAGAGGAGCGTGAACTTGACCTTCACTATTCTTCAGTGATGACGCTCTCCAAAGTCGATGCATTTAAAATAAAGGATTTAATTCTTCGACTGATTGAGGACAAAGAGCGCATCCTGGCACCCTCCCCGAACGAAGAGATCGTATGCCTGAACTTGGATCTTTTTGAACTCTAACCTTACAAAACCGCCAAAATCAATCAAAGGAGGACTCGTAAAGTAGGTGTGAACCTGTGGTAAAGAACTATAGTATTTCCATGTCTTATTTTTTAAAAAGACTCCATTTGTTAATTATTTACTTTCTATGCAAACTACCGAGCAAGTTATTTCATCAACTTAAACACTCTTCTCTTGAAAGAAAAATGGCTGTACGTACAAAGTTCGCCTCGGTAAAGCTCCCAGAGAAAGCAAGCCTAAAACTTGACGAGGTCGTCAGAGGTCTTTTAAAAGGTCACTGGCCGTAAGCGTTCGTGAGAATGACCATCTTAAAGTAACAAAGCACTCACTCAAACGATCTCTATCAAAGAAGAGAATGTTTTCTTGCTCTAGTATAACGACAGATTGAATTTGAAGATTTCAATCAAATGCTATATGTTTGACAAAAATGATAGGTCAGAATTCGTGGTCCAAGTTCCATTTGCTGTACTAAAATCCAGTACTCCACTAAAGAGGAAGAGTTATGAAGTTGTTATTTTTATTTTTGACTACTCTGGGGCCAGCTCTGAATGCATACGCAGAATCCATTCATTGCAACGGAATAGCTTATGGTGAGCAAGTATACATTTCTACACATCCGTCTGCACCCTATGGTCAACACGTAAAAAAGGCGTGCGGCCACGTGATACCCCTAGACGGAGATTTCTACTTCGTTCTTGGAGTAAACCCAAAATTTGATTCGCAAATTCCCTGCACTCTCTATGCATCTATGTGGGAGTTGCAAACGCTAGCGCACAAGGATGATGGCAAAATTCTGGAGTTCCAATTGTTGATGTGCCGGAAAGGATACGAATGCAACAAAACTTTTCGCGTTCTAAGAATCGACAAGTCCACGGGAGCAAGCTCTTTCTATAATGTCTTAGACGGGAAATTTATCAAAGTTTCTCAATCTCTAACTTGCAGCATCGTCCTATAAGAAAAATCCACATAAACTCTATCATGGATGAAGGAGCTACACTCTTACTAAAGATGTAATCTATCTTATTAAACGGATTAATCTACTAGCCTCAGATGGGGAGAATTTATCTTTAACCAGATCTTTTGAACTCTGACTTAGCAAAAATGGCAAAAAGAAAAATTCCTATAAGCTAACTCCTTGTCTCTTCTGATTTCTGTTATTATATTCAAAATTACATCTTCCAGTGAGAACCAATGAAGCTCTTAAGCACAGTATTTTTCATGACCGCTGCCATCGCCGCTCCCCTTAAATACGACGCCAACGACATCATGAAAAAGAACGAGGCAGCACGAAAACTGACCCAACTCCAGGCCTCGGGAAAGATCGTGATCGACGGCGGCTCCCGCAAACGCCAGGAAAAGACCTTCACCTGGTGGCGCCAGCTCCAACCAGACGGTGTTCACTACAACACGCTCACAAAGTTTCATACGCCGGCGACGGTCAAGGATCAAGCGATTCTCTTTCTCGAGGCCGACGGGGATAAAACTGAAATCCTGATGTGGCTTCCCACTTTCAAAAAGACAAGAATCGTCGAAAGCTCCCAACAAAACGGTAGCTTCATGGCCTCGGACTTCTCCTTCTCCGACATCACCGCCCTTCAAAACGAAGAGTACAACTACGCTGGCAACGAGATGACTACCTGTCCGAACACCACGACTCCTAAAACACTTCAGTGCTATAAGATCACCGCAACGCTAAAGAATCCCAAAAGTGCTGAGCGCCTGGGGTACTCTAAACTCCAGCTCTGGATCAGAAACGATAACCACATGAGCGACCGGGTTCATTATTTTGACCAGGCGGGAAAGCTCTTTAAGGAGCTAGACAGCACACAGATCACCCAGGTCGGTAAAGGGTCATACTTCTTTAATCACCTCCATATGAAAAATCTTACGAACGGTCAGTTCACTGTCCTCGAGTTTTCAGCCCTTAACTCAAAAACCGCCATCCCTGCGGCCAAGTTCTTTAAGCAGCGCCTGGGAAAAGATGATTAGGCCCGCTCTATTCCTCCTCTGTCTTCCTGCCCTCGCTTCGGCCGAGGTCGATTGGGGTGGAAAGCTATGGGGGAACCAACTCCAGAAAACGAAGACCTACTTAGAAGACGAGACACAAACCAACGGTGGTCTCTTCCTTAAATCCAAGACTAAAATCGAAGACGTTAGTCTACGCTTCGAAGGAATCGGCTACTACGTCAAAACACCCCTGCTTCTAGTCCCGGAGAAAGACCTCAGCTCCGGCGAAGCAATATTTGAGATCAACGAGCTCAACGTAGGACACAATTTCGGAGACTGGAGCGTCCGCGCCGGGCAGATGACCACCTCCTGGGGAAAGGCCGATGGCCTTAATCCCACCGACTTTCTCACCGGAAAACGGAACATTCTCCTCCTCACCGACGACCAGCTTACCCGTCGCGGCCACTTAAGCGGCATGGTTCAATGGACACCTCAAGGTGGAGCATCTCCCTGGAGTGTTGAGCAGTGGGTGGTAGGGCGACACTCGAGGACAGACGCCCTTTTGAATGAGGAACTCACCAACGGCGTCGTTACCCTTGAGGCACCGGATCAGCAGAAACGTTTAGAATTCGCCACCCGTATGACCTACGCAGGTCAGGGCTGGGAATTTGACTACACCTACTTCAACGGGGTGAATAAGACCCCCCTCTTCGTGGAACATTCCCGGACTCTCATCCCCTTTAGTTTTCGTTTAACGCCCACCCATGCTCGCCAACAAGGTCACGGCGTGAACCTCGTCAGCGACTTTGAGGATTACGTCGTTCGCATGGAGGCCGCCTACATCAACCGGACACAGGTTTTCGATGACGCCGACTATATAACAGATCCTAGTCGCTTTGATTTCGTCGGTGGGATTGAGAAGAGTTTTCAGGATGAACACCGAGTGAACGTCCAAGCAGTTGTCCATCACTACCCGAACTATGAAGTCGCTCCCTCGGCAGATCAGGTGACCGCTGGGATCCAGAAGCTTAACCGCTTCGTTCTTGCTCAACATCTTCAAACCCGTGTGGGCTACCTTCTGGTCTATCTCTATGAGCCTACGGAATTGAACCAAATAAAGCTCAAGCTCACCTGGCTCAATTACTTCCACCGGGAGAGTTCGAGCCTTCTGACACCGCAATTTGACTATCTCGTCACGGATAATCTGCAGCTCCAGCTTTATGGGCTCATTTTCAGCGGCTCCGACAATGCACCGTTGGGGGCGCTCAGGGATTTGAGTTCGGCGGGTATTGGAGCTAACTATCAATTTTAAAATTTGATAAGGCCAGAAACAATTGTTTCTTCACTGGCGGCTTCCCCCGGGAAGAATGCGATAGGTGTCGTTTCGAGGGACGTGCTCGACCCTCTGGGTGGAAGAGCGATCTACGTTAGATGATTTTTGCGCTTCATTTATCTTAGTCCGAAGGCATTCGAATGTAGGTCGGACTTCTCTACACGCTGTCCAGATTCGAGTCCCTCCTTCTCCTGGGCAGTGCCGACCAGAAACTTCGGATAAGGTGTTATAGGTTTCAACTAAATCTTCAAGGGAGACTGTCATATGAGAGCCCTGTGCACAGAGCGAACCCAACTCTTGGACATGGTATGTGAGGTATTCGGCGGCATTAGTTCTTCCGTTTCTAACATAAGCAAGTGATCCAATCAGGCCGGCAGCGATGAAAAATGCAGCTAACTGAAGAACCGCATGAGCAGAAGAGATGAAAACAGAGTCGAAAAAAGAGGAGCTTTTGCTTGTTTTTTCGAACTCACGAATCCTCTGGGAAACGGTCATGCTTGGGAGGAGTAACCTCTTTCCTCCAGGCCAGGTGACCATGACACTCAAGTCATCCAAAAAGGTCATCTGGATATCTCTGTTTTGACTCAGATAAACCGTTGTACCATCGACGATGAACGAGGGAATGTTGGCACCTTCAAGCTGATTCTTACGAAGGTAAGAATCAAATTCCTCTGCGCTCTGCTTGTCGGTAATTTTAAGATCAGCGATGAACTCCTTAAAAGTTCGAAATGGCTTAAGCCCTTGAACCGTTTGACGAACAAGAAGCTTTGTATCGTAGATCTCGGCAGCGTATGATTTTGGTGAGAGCACCATGAGAAAGATAACGACAGCTGTGACAAAATTGTTTAATCGGTTCATTCTACTTCATCTTGTCGTTAAATATGGATATGAACTTTAATAATTGACTCGTGATCAAGTATGATTCTTCGTTTATGCCTTTGCCATAAACACTACAGAACACATAATAACGATTAAAATCTACACATAATCTGATCGGCAGATTGTAGACAAAAGAAGAATGTATAAAAATGGTGACCTCTGGGGGCCAGAAGCTTAACCAGATAAAGCTTAAGCTGACCTGATTAAATTATCTCCACCTTCCAAGTTGAAATAATAAGTTCTTACTGCGCCGAACCAGTTACTCTTGCTCTACCTGTCGCCACATCAATGACGACTTCTTTTCTTGAATCTCTGTTTCCGTTATGTGAGAGATTTGCCTGATTGATTTTAACTCTGATACAGTCAAGTGTCGCACGAATGGTTTGACAGGTCTCAGGAATATTACGGCAAGTGGTAGTAAGCTGATCAGAAACAGAGTTGAAATTTGCGGCCAGTTCTTCAAGAGCAAGAGAAGCACTATTTCGACATGCCGCAAGCATTTCTCTTGAGCGTGTAATGACCACCTGCCGCCTTATACGATCCTGCTCTTCTGCACGGTCTTGTGCCACAGCATCCTGATGCGCTTGATATGCTCCGTAAGCAAGTCCAAGGAGAAGGGCAGCAGCACCAATCCCTATTGTCAATCCGAAGTCTGCACGAGCATCTGGAATAAGCAGGTCAAAAACAGAGGTTGTTTTTGCAGGATTCATCGATTCGATCGCCTGTAGACGTTCTTCAAATGTCATACCCGTGGTGAGCTTTTTCTCAGTGCCCTTCCAGGAGATAATCACATCATACTCTTTATTGATTCTTAGCTCTAGCTTGGCCATCGTTGGGAAAGTCATCACATTTTTGGTGACACTGAACGAGGGAAGTCTCTGTTTCATGAGCCCGTTTGCCTGAACATACTGTTCAAACTTTAAACCATCCGTAGCTGATGTCTTTTTGAGGTGAGTAACAAGCTCACTGTAGGTCGAAAAGGATCGCATTTTTTTCGCAATGACAGATGTATTCTCAAATTGGCCTAGGTCCGTGCTTGCTGACACAGTACCATTAAGGCAAAAGAGGATTGTCAAAAAAGAACTCATCAGTTTTTTTAACTTCATCGTCCATACTCCCGAATGCAATTAATCTGTGTTAGAGCTTTCAAAATAAATCAAACCTAAACATATATCGGATGACAGTAAATTTTCTTTACTCAAAGAAAATAAAAAAAGGTGATTATTTCTCTTCTTTTACTATTTAGGAAATACCATTCTAAAGTATTTAAAGAATGGTACTTTCTCAAAAGCCTCCTCCTAACCACATTAGTCGGAGAACTTATAGAAAGATTTCAGGAACGATACCGTTATGAAAATGAGGAGATGTTCTTCATATTTACAGACTCATCTAAATTACTACTTTATAAGCTTCGTCATAATCACTGCCTACCTAAGATAATCAACCTTCAACAAGAGTCTCTTCTCCCCTTCTCTCAAGGGAGGAGAACGATGCACGGCCCCACCGAGAAGATTATCAACCCATCTCTCACCTTTTAAAATGAGCACATCGAGCCTGGGAGCTTGATAAATCGCCAACGGATCAAGGACGATGTCTTTATTTTCTCCGCAACCAAGGTAATGGCGATCAACCCGATCGTTTTGCAGCCAAAGAGTGCCCTGACCCACATAGGTACAGAGCATCCTCAAGAGATTATGATCCACATGGAATAGCCTACACATGTCAGTAAACACTGGCTCGACTTTAACAAAGACCTCTTGGGCCTGCGTCGAGTCCATAAAATGCCTGATGTTCTCACACATGTCCGACGCAACCCATCTCGTGAGGTCCGGCTCTCGAGTTCTCCACTTCTTGAGTTCACCATAGAGATCCTCTTCAAACTGGACCAAAGATTCTCGGTCAAGTTCGCCTTCAAGAGTTTCAGTCCTCTCCCAACGGATTTCCGAAGCCCATGCATCGATGAACGAAGAAAGATTTCTTCTCCACAGAACAAAATTAACATCCGAATAGAGGATGTTGCTCAAGATGCTCGGTTGAGGCCCAAAGAAAGCGCCAACGCTGGGGGATACGGCTGAGAGCATAGTTACGTCGCCTCGCTAGCTTCTGGCATTGTCACTCTGTCTTTCCAGCTCTCGAAGGGATCAGGTATCGCAATGATCGCTTTGAGATCTGATTCAAGTTCGTCGTCTGTCATTAAACATCTCTGTAGATCATTTTTTATGGTCGGCAAAGTGTCTTTGTCTCCAATAAAAACCATTCTCTGGTGTCGATCCCCCCAAAGTGGATGCCACGTATCTTCGATTTCTTTTAACTCCATCGGATCTTTAGGCCAAAGTTTTTTATCAGACCCCACGAGCCAAAAACCCGCCGGATCGACAACCCTCTCCGTTCCCGCGATCGCTAGTTCAGCGATGAAGTCAGGCTGACTCACAATCCAGAAAATCCCCTTGGCCCTATAAAGACCTTTGTGGTCACTATTTAAGAACTGCCAAAGCCTTGCGTGATGGAAGGGCCGCTTATCTTCAAGGACGAAACTAGAAATTCCATACTCATCTTTTTCCGAGATCTCTTCTCCACGCAAGACGGCCTGCCAACCAGGAGCATCTTCAGCTTTTTCAAAATCAAAGAGTTTTGTATTCAGGACTTTATCTAATGAGACTTGACCTCGCTCCGAGTACTCAATCTTGGCCGAGGTATTTAGGAACCGAAGGATTCCTTCTAATTTCACAAGCTCGATTTGAGAAACTAGGTCTTTTTTATTAACCACGATTACATCAGCGAACTCAACTTGCTGGGTAAGAAGACTCACGATGGATCGATGGTCTTCTACCCCCAGCTCTAAGTTTCTGTCCTTGAGTGACTGTCCTGACTGCCAGTCTCGAAGGAAAGCCTTCGCATCGACCACTGTCACCATGGTGTCAAGCCTTGCAAATTGCGAAAGGGATTCTCCATTCTCATCTTCGAACGTAAAAGTTTCGGCGATGGGCATGGGCTCTGAAATACCGGTAGATTCAATGACGAGATAGTCGTACTTCTTTTCCGCGGCCAGTCTCTTGACCTCAACCAGGAGATCCTCTCTGAGAGTACAGCATATGCATCCATTACTCATCTCAACGAGCTTCTCTTCTGTTCTAGAAAGACTCACTCCGTTCTTCTGCGCCAGTTCTCCGTCTAGGTTAATCTCTGACATGTCATTGACGATGAGTGCGACTTTCTTGTTTTCTCGATTGAGCAGGATGTGGTTAAGGAGTGTGGTTTTTCCAGCTCCCAAGAACCCAGAAAGGACTGTTACGGGCAATCTCGAATCTAATTTCATGTAATACTCCTCAATATTTGAATCGAGAAATATCAAACAATGCAAATTACTGCAAGTCAATTGCAATTAATCGTGTCAAAATGGTCCTTAAAGTCATAAAATAGCACTATGAAAACAAAGTGCTGCGATACCCATTTATCAGAAGAAGAGGCTCAAGAGCTTTTGTCACAAAACGGCATCAGTCGAACGAAGATAAAAACGAGTATTTTGCTACTGCTCTCAAAGAGTAAAAAACCTCTTTCCGCGAGTGAGATCTATCAAAAATACGGGCCCAAGAACTGTGACATATCCACGATCTGGAGAACTCTTAAGCAGTTTCACGAAAAGGGAATCACGCGCGAAATTAACCTCGGCGAGGACTTTTTTCGCTATGAACTCAAAGACACTCAAGATGAAAAGGACCACCACCATCACCATGTTCGCTGCCGCAACTGCGGGGACATTAAACAGCTTGAAGAGTGTGACCTTTCTGCGTTCGAAAAGATGTTTTCAAGGCTCGGTTTTAAGAAAATGGAGCACTACTTGGAGTTCACGGGAATTTGCTCAAAGTGTCCTTAATATGACACGAGCTCGTTCTAAAATGCCTCACCTACCAAGGAACAGTATCATGCTCAGTCAAGGCGCTCCCGAAGCTGGAGGCCCACACAGTCTATGCTCCTCTCTGAAAAAAGTTTCAAAACATGAACTCGCGTGCGCACCGGTGATTTGGTAACACTCGATGGCGTTAAGAAGTAATTGAATTGGGTTCCGCCAAAGCGATGCGCCCCACCAAGCGGGGACGTGACCAAATCTAAAGTGTCCTGTGAGTAGATATCATCAGACGAAGTGGACCCATCGAGACTGCGAGCACAGGTTTTAAGGGCGGGGTGCTCTTGCCGGTGGTAGTTCGTTATCGCTGACTCGAGTTTTAGGCCGGACACGAGTTTGAGAGCAGGATGAAGGATGTTTAGAGACACACTTAAGCAGTGAAGGCCTCGCTGCGACTTCTGGATGTCGTTAACAGTTACCATGCACCGGCGGCCCGTCGGAGACTCATTTATTTCCTCAAGGCCTTCGTAAACATCTCCGACTGACAGGTCTAGGGTGCTTGAGAGCGCAGAGAGTGAAAAGAGAACAGTACAGCTTGCAATCAAAATCCTCATAGATCCCCCATATAAAATGGCATCTTCTCATTAAAGCGCTCACCTATCCACGCAACAATTTGTTGCTCTTGGGACTCCGGCACGAAAGAGTTCATGCAACAAAGTGTTGCCTTCAGCCTGCATGTCTAGCTAAACCTCAGCTATGAAGATAAGATCCTAGACATGCGTTTACTTGAAGCCGTATCGCCGAAGTTTCTCAAGACCCCGGTCCAGGGCCTCGGCCTTGCCGAGCAGAAGCTCCTGTGGCTCGTACGGCTTCGGTTCGTTGCACTCTTCTCCCAGCTACCACTTACGGTCATAGGAAGGTACTACGGCTTTCTCGACCAAGCTGCGCACATCCTATTCACGGTGTTCTTGATCGGACTTTTAGGCTACAACTCCAACCTGTACCGACGGATCGTCCACCAAGAGCTCGCGAAGATCTCTGACTTCTACCTCACGCTGCAGGTCACGTTTGACCTCGTCGCCTTCACTGCGCTACTCTCGATCTCCGGGAGTGCGAACAATCCTTTCTACGCGTTCTTCTACGTCATGGCGATCCTGGGAGGGATCTTTTCTGCGGGCCGCAGTTCTCACGTTTTCTTCAGCGTCCTCCTGATTTGCGTCACGGCGATTCAGATCCAACCCGTTTTAATTTCACCGGCGGCGTTCGCCTCAATCCTTTCGCCGCAGACTCTCCCCTATCTTCTCTCACAGGTCCTCATTCCCTCGGTTGCGTTCTTGATCGCTAGGTCTTTCGGAGAACTCTTCAACGATGGTCAGCGACGCCTCATTGCGCTCACGGTGCGCACCGAGAGACTGGATCGATTACGGGCCCTGGGCTCCTTGAGCGCGGGGTTCTCCCATGAGTTCGCCACCCCCCTCCAGAATGCGAAGATTCGCCTTACGAGGTTTCTCTCATCGAGAGGAGAAGATAAGCGCGACCTCGAAGAGTGCAAGCTGAGCATCCAGGACTGCGAGGCCGTACTCCGGCGCATGAACTTCTCCCAGCTCAACTTCTCCGAGCACGATTTTGAGACTGTTGGTCTCAGGGACATCGCGGAGGAGGCGATAGGCACTTGGAAAGAGACTTCCCCGTCCTCCCGTATAAGCTTCTCCGCCCAAACGGGCGAGGTCCGAGTCCATCGGATCAACTTCGTTCAGGCGATGTTTAACCTCCTGGACAACGCAGCTGAGGTGACCTCACCCACAGAAGAGATCACCGTCCGAATCGCGAGACATGACAATCACATGAAACTCACTATCTCAGACACTGGGCCAGGCCTTAACGCTGAGGTCTTAGCGAGGGTCGGTGAACCTTTCAACACGACCAAGGAGAGGGGCACCGGATTAGGCCTCTATTCCACCCAGCTCTTCATGAACTCTATTGGTGGAGACCTTTCTGTGCTCAACCTTTCCTCGAGAGGAGCGTGCGTTGAGCTCACGTTCCCAAGGCTCGAACTATGACGGATGAGAAGAAGCTCCTCATCGTCGAAGATGATAATCGGTTGCGCAAAACCCTTCGGATCGAATTCGAGGAGAGGGGCTACGTCGTCGATGAAGCCGACTCTCTTGCAACGATCCCTCCCCGGCGCTACCAATACTCGATTGTAGATATGCGGCTCCAGGGAGAGAGCGGGCTCGTGGCGATCCAAAAGATTCGGTCAGTTTCACCGGAATGCCGGATCATCGCGGTCACGGGGTACGGGAGCATCACCACTGCTGTGGAGGCGATCAAACTCGGAGCTTCCGACTACCTCACAAAACCCGTGGACGTGGAGATGCTCGAGGCGGCCCTCGAAGGACGCCGAATCTCCCGCGACGAAAATAGTCCGCCAATTAGTTTGTCCCAGAAGGAGCACGAATACATCGAATACATGCTCTTGAAGAATGAGGGCAACATCGCGAAGACCGCTAAGGCCCTGGGACTTCACCGCCAGAGCCTTCAGCGGAAGCTAAAGAAAAGGCCCTGAGCTCTGCTCTAGTAAGGGCAAGCCTCAGTTCTGCGAGCGCCCTGGACGGACTGTGTACCAGGGCCAGTGTCCGTGCGCGCGTCGGTTAAGACAGCAACCGCATCCGTGGACAGATGGGTCAGGAGAACAAAGACCGAGAGGTATTTCCTAGGAACCTACTGCTTGATGAGGACCGGAATAATGAGCGTCTCTCTTTTAGAATCTTGCTCAAAAGTCACGCGAATCTGCCAGGTTCCCTTCATGACGAAAAACGCCTTCGTGACGTCGAACTCACCCGGCGCCACTGGAGTGATCTTAAGCGGTGAAGAGCCGTGCCCATGGGTTCCCATCTGCATCCAGAGGTCGGCCTTAACGAAAGTGACCTCTTTTTGATCCGTAGACTGGAGCAATAGTTTGAACCGGCCTTCCTGGGTGGTGGTGAATGGTTCGGCCGTCTCGTAAGACGCGCAGACCTTGGTCACCTGCGAGCAAACCCCTTCCAGCTCGGCCACGGCGAAGGAGAATTGGGCAAAAAGCATTAGGGCAATTGGTAGAATGACTTTCATCGTTAGACCTCCGAGTTTGAATGTAGACTAGCAAAAAATTTTAGAATTTGAGAGCAGCAATTTGTTGCACCAAAAGTGGTCTGAGTTGAGATATAAATAGGCATGAAGATCGTTCTCCTTGGCCTCATTTTGTGCTCCTTTCAATGCATTGCAAAATCTTTACCTCCGCTCAAAGGACAAGACCTCATGAGTGGTGCAATTCTCGAGCACCATTGGGCGGAATCCAAAAAAGGCTCCGTCCTGGTCTTTCTTTCGGCCCAGTGCCCGTGCTCTCACGCTCACATCGGGCACTTGAGCGAGCTCGCCAAAACAAACCCTGAGATAAAATTCATCGGAGTCCATTCAAACGCCAATGAAACCAAGGCCGAGAGCGAGCGGTATTTTCGATCTCAGAAGCTCCCCTTCCCAGTGATCCAGGACGAGGCCTCTGAGTGGGCCGATCGCCTCAAGGCGCATAGGACACCTCATGCCTATTTGGTCACACCGGAGGGGAACCTCGCCTACCAGGGAGGGGTGACTTCCTCCGCGGATCCAGCAAAGGCCGATAGCTTTTACTTGAAGGTCACACTTAAAAAATTCTTGGGCGGTGAGGTCATTGAAAGCTCACGTTCAAGAGTTTTAGGATGCCAGATTGCGCGCAAGTAGGCCCCTCTACTTATTCATCATTCTCCTCCTTCTCGGCGCCTGTGCCAAACCACGGTATGTCGACGGCCTCGAGAGCAAACTAGACGGTATTAGTGGTGAGTGTGGGTTTCTTTTCTCATCGGAGAATCTTTGCCTAAAAACCGAGTGGGTGCAGAAACCAACGGAGAGCACGTTCGGAGAGATGACCCTCAGTTTC
Source organism: Pseudomonadota bacterium (assembly GCA_027487685.1). Lineage (GTDB taxonomy): Bacteria > Bdellovibrionota > Bacteriovoracia > Bacteriovoracales > Bacteriovoracaceae > Peredibacter. The sequence continues at coordinate 20,164 of JAIYDC010000098.1, forward strand.
GTAGACCGAAATGATAACTCCAGATTCGTCGATCCCCTCAAGGATCCTTTCATCGTCCTCTGGATGCCGAGCATGGGACACGGCTCGTCCCCGGTGAAGATCGAAAGAGTCGACATCGGAAGGTACCGGGCGACGGACATTTTCTTCATCATGCCTGGACCCTGGGACATTCGGTATCAACTAAGAGATGGGATTGATGTTCTTGAAGAAAAGATTCAAAAAATTACTATTTAGCACGATGGTGCTGACGGTCTCCGGAGACCTCTTGGCCGCACCTTGCTGCGGCTCTGGCTTCACGATCCCGTCTATCATAACCTCCGATGATAAGGCCCAGCTTGCGATGAGCTACACTTACTCACGCATCCACGCGGACGTCTTCACCAACGGCGACTGGCGCAGGCGAGAAAAGAAGGACGTCACCGAGGTCTACAAGATCGAGGGCGCCCACATCTTCCGGGACCTCTACCAAGTCGGACTCTCCGTCCCCTACCAAAGACGCATGAGAGACGGGGCCCAGTCGGATTCCTCGGCAGGTCTTGGGGACATCTCCTTGCAGCTTGGGTACGAGTACCTCCCTGACTGGGATTATAATCCGCTTCGTCCGAAAGGGATTGGTTACCTGTCGCTCATTTTACCCACCGGAAAATCCATCTACGAGTCCGACGACGGCAGTGGCATCGACGCCAGGGGGCGAGGGTTCTGGGGGATTGGTGGTGGGACCGTGTTGACCAAAAGTTGGGGGAGCTGGGACGCGAACTTTAACTTCGAGGCCCACTACTCCCTGCCGAAGTCGGTTTCCAACGAAACGACGAAGGGAAGAGTGATCCCAAGCTACGGCGGAAGCACCGCCCTCGGCATGGGCCACAACTGGGAGAGCGTGAGGCTTGGGGGTCTCATCAATTGGTTCTACGAAGCACCCACCGACGTGACAGGAACAACTCCCTCTGAAGGAACGCTGAAGAGGTACGCCTCTGGCTCACTTCTCTTGAGTTATCTCTTCAAAACCAATGAGAGCATCGTCTTGAGCTACTCGGACCAAACACTGTTCGGCTCTCCACTCAACACTTCGCTCTCCAAATCAATCACAATCTTTTTCCAAAAACGCTGGCAACGCTAGGAGTCCTCTATGAAAATGTTTCTCCTCTTTGTGGTCTTCTTCTCCTCGTTCTCCATCCAGGCCAACTGCCCCCTTGAAATCAGACCCCAGGACGTGAGTGTCAAATGGCTCGCCTACAAAACCCCCAAGAAAGTCGCCGTTCAGGGGGAGTTTAAGAAGTTTAGCTTCAGTGCCGCCAAGTCCGATGACGTCATCGGAAGTTTAGCGGGAGCGACCTTTAGCATCGACTCTACGTCCGTCTCGACGGGGAACCCTGACAGAGACAGAAAGATCGTCAGTAACTTCTTCACGGAGAATGGAAAGGCAGTGAAAATTTCGGGAGCATTCGCTGTGAAAGATAAGACGAGTGTCACGGCACACCTGAAGCTTCAGGAGGTGTCGAAGGAAGTACGGTTTAATCTCGAGAACAAGGGCACCTCCCTCGTCCTAACCGCCGACATCAACGTGTTAGATTTCTCTCTTAAGGACAACCTCTCCAGAATCAACCTTGCCTGCAAGGCACTGCACGAAGGCGTGACCTGGCCGGATGTCAGAATTATAATCGAAGTCTCCGGACAGAAATCCTGCAAGTAGCCGGCACTAACTTAGGAAATCCATGGGTCCACTGAGATTTTTTTTCTTTGCTCTCGTTTCGGTCCTGGCACTCCCCTCACAGCACTCAGAGGCGCTGGAACTCACGAGACTAGACAGTTTCGGAGTCGAAAAGATCAGTGCCCAGAGCACGCTTGTTCATCTGTACATCACGGAGAACTGCTCCGTTTGTCAGCAGCAGGTGGAGGTCCTTAAGGATTGTGTTGCTCCGGAGAGCGTCGCCGCCTTCATCGAAGGCGGGAGCGAGGAAAAACTTCGCAACTACGTCCGAAGAAAAAAGATGCCGTTTAAAACGTATCTCTTAAACTCGGCCGCCAAGCAGGAACTGGGCTTTGGGGCGGCAAGCCCGTCGGTCAGCATCAGAGCGAAAGGGAAGCTCACGACCTACGAAGGTCTTCGGAGCTGCGAGCAGATCATCCACTTTATCAAAGTTGGTAGTTAAGTCCTGCGTACAGGACTCTTCCTTGCACCGGGCCCCAGATGTGGCGGTTGTCGAGGTGGACGTGATCTTGGTGGATCCGCCAGGAGAGCGGGGACTCCTTGGCCTTGGTCTGCGTGTAATCGAGAAGGTTCGTAACTCCGGCCAGGAGCTTTAGTCTCTCCGTCATCTGCCGCTGGAGGAACAGGTCGACGGTGTAAAACATCGGTGCTGTCTGACCTTTCTGGGACGTCGGAACATCTTCGAATGTGTCCGGATCTTCCGTGAGGACGTTATAGTTTTTGTCATAGTTGTAGGGTCTCAAGTCTCTGCGGCCAATCACGTTGAGTGTTGCCACGAACTCATTCTTCCCGAAGTGGTAGTCGGAGATGAACCTGGCCCGGGTTTCCTGGGCGGCGATCGGAAGCTTATCTTTGTAGGAGTCCGGCATCCGAAACCAGTCAAAGGATGACTCGACCGTCCAGTTGCTCGTGACCTTCTCGACGTGAAGGAAGTTGAAAGTTCCGACGGACATGGTTTCAGAAGCGTTTCGAAATCTTATGGGTTCCTCGTTCTCATCTCCATAGGCCATGTTCCGCAGCTGCGTCAGTGTGGCCGAGAAGGCAGAGCTCCGCTCGGGTCCCTCATAGTTGAGCGTGTAGGTGAAGGTCTCAGCGCGCTCGAATTCCTTGATCCCGATCTCGAAGCCTTCTTCATTGGTTCCGTGCTGAGATTCAAAGAGTGTGAGAGGTGCCCGATAGCCGACTCCGAACGAGAACCGCGACGAGAGAGCGTCAGTGTGAGATCTCTTGTAGTGAATCCTGGGGGCGAAGACGGATCCTTTGAGCTCGTTCTGATCAATGCGCTGATCCTGCCATTCGACGTTCATTGTATCGAAGCGCAGGACCAAATTGAGTTCGTCCTTATCGGAGATGAACCACTCATCCTGAAGGTAGACCCCGAGGGTGTCGAAGGTGAAGCTGTCGCGGTAAAAATCATTCACGCGGTAGAGAAACTTCGAGTCCGAGTTCATTTCTTCGTTCCGGTGATCGACGCCGACGGTGAGGAGGTGATCCTCTCCGATAACCCGGTTCACCTTCAAGTCAAAAAAGCGGAACATGTCGTCGTTGTCGTAGTCGTAGCCGTGGGAGTAGACGGAGAGCTGCTCTTGCTTGGCCAGAGAGAATGCCCCTTTGACATTGGTCTCCCCGTCAAAGTGGTACAGGAAGGAGCCTCCCCCATCCATTCTCTTCAGTCGGATCCAGTCCGAGATTTGCTCCAGCTTTCCATTGAAACTCCGTCGAACGTCTCCGTTCTCAAACGACGTTTCATCGGCCAGGGTTGAGGGATAGGTTTTGCTCCGGAGGTGCTGAGTTGCCCCGCCAAGGAGTTCTAGATTCTGATGGCCACCTCGAAGCGAGAGTTTCAACCGGCCACTGGGTCTGTGGTCGTGCTTTATAAACACCGCCCGCTGACTCTGGGCCGAAGCCTCCGCAACGCCGTTGTCGTCTTCGTCAAAGAACCCCAGTTGATTTGTCTGTGCCGAGATCAGAGTTCCGCGCTTCGCCGATCCGTAGATCCCAAGGAACTGCTGGTTAAATGACTCTCGCTCCCCGCCACGGACGAGGTAAGAGAAGCGGTTCTGATCTGTCCTCTCGGTGACGAGGTTCACCACTCCGCCGATTGCCTCGGGGGCCGTCAAGGAGGACCCCGCTCCGCGCATGATCTCGATGGAGGAGATCCCGGCCATGGGAATCGCCTCCATTCCATAGAAAGAAGAGACCGAAGAATAGGCGGGGATCCCATCCAAGAGGATGGTGGTGTTCTCACCCCGCATCCCATTAAGAGTTACACGCTGGGAGCCGCAGTTGGCACAGGTCAGAGTTGTCTGAACACCCGGCTCAAGGTCAATCGCGCGGGCAAGAGAGACCGCATTCTTGTGCTGAACTCTCTCTTTCCTCAAGACTTCTTTCTTCACGACTGAGTCTCTTACGACGCGAGAGAGCGGATACTCAAAGTCTTTGGCCTCGCGCACCTCTATCGCATCAAGCTGCTCCGTTTGAGCGAGGGCCACACACGAAAGAGAAAGCGCCAGCGCAATGAAACTACTCTTGAACATTCTTAAGGTTTACACACTGAGCAGAATGGAAGTGATTCACGTGCCACCACTTGAGTGCGTAAGAGACAACACTCTCAAAAGCGGGAGCGCCTTCTTTTGTGAAGACGTTCAATTGATCCTTCTTGTTCTCGGCGGTTCCCGAGAACAAATTAGCTCGTGAAGCGGGCCTGAGCGTGAAGAAAAACTCTTCAGCGTTCGAGACGAGGTGTTCGTCATTTTGTAAAGATGCTTTCACGTCAGCACGGAGGTTCTCAGGTTTTTCAATGTTATCCACGTAATAAACTTGTTGAACTTGAAGCGCACAAGGCTTGTTGGTGCCTCTTATGTTCCCGGTGAATTCCGTCTGAGCAAGAGCTCCGCTACTAAAAACAAGAAGAGATAAAAAAACCTTCATAATTCCTCCTGGTGTAAGAAATAAATTTACTCGCCAAAAACATGCAAGTCAATTGCAGTTATACTCCGATCTAGTTTCACCTCACAAATTCATCTCACAGCTCGGTCCTAAACTTACTCAGTTACGAGTATGACGCTTTTCTTGATGCTCTCGCCCTCAAGCCTCAGCTCGGCGATGAGATCTGGCATCGAACGGACGAAGGCCTTCGATAAATAGCGCGAAGCAAAAACATCACCCACGATCACGTTAAGATTTTTTGTCACTTCTCTCATAGCACCAGATTTATAGGTCGCTTCAAGTTGACGTCGGGTCAGAATGATCTTGGCCATCTTTTGGTTGATGAGGTTCTTGTACCTTTGAAGGCAGTTCGAGAATGAGCGGATCCGACAGAAAGCACGGTGCCCTTTGATCTTGAAGTCTTCCTCGAGGTTTAGCAGTGCGCTGGCCTTGAGCTTCTGGAGTTCATCGCCGTTCAGGAGCTGGAGGACGTCCTGGCCGGAGAGATTAAGGTTGAAATCCGCCTTCACGTAACCGAGCTTCCCGGCCGGAAGTCTGACTTCAGTAGGCAGATTAAGTCCGAACAGGTTTCCGAGTTTGCCGAGCTTCTTATGCACAAGTGACGAGGTCGCCTTATCCTGACTAAAGGACCATGAGAGAATTGAAGAGATGAGGGAGTGGTCTCCTCTCATAACGGTGGAGACGATGCTCTTATTCTCCCAGCGGTGCTTGGAGAGGATCCCTCGCGTGAAGCGCTCCTGGATCGAAGAGGTCATGAAGACCTGCATCTTGTGGCCCTCCTGGACTTCGTCGATCTTTCCTTCGACGTGGTAGACCCCTCGTCCGGCGCCATTAAAGTAGACGTAAGGAAGACCGAAGCTTCCGGAGACAAATGTGCCCCGGTTCATGAGATCCGTTTTGAGTTGAATCTTGCCGGTAGTTACTAGCAAGTCGTTCACGACGTCGAGCCGCCCATTGAAGAGGGCCTTAACTGCGTCAAAAGCCTTCGAGTGGGTGAGATCAAATTCATAGATCATCGAGGAAGCGTGGCCTTTGCTCTTGCCTGCTTCAACTGATCCCACGATGACGTTTCCTTCCAGGGAGATGGAATTAGTTGATGTCGTTGTGACTTCAACCTGGAGCTTATCCCCGTCTTGCAGGAGTGCCTTGAACTTGTAGGTTCCTGTGTGCGCGTAGACAGGTCCGAAATGAGCGAAGGGCTCAATGCCGATGAGGGCACTGAGGATCAAGCTTCCCTTAGTGGCGTAGGAGAGCTCGTCGCCAGTTCTCCATCCTGCGATGGCCTCTTTACTGAGTGGAAGAGGTAGAGAAGGTCGATTCTCACCTTTCGACTGGAGCCTCTTGATGGTGTAGTAGTTTTTGCCTCTAAGGAACGAGATCCCGAGACCCGCGGCAAAGATCGGAAGAGGAAGATGTGTCTCGGCACCGATGCCTAATCCCAGGTCCCATTTCCGGTTCTCGATGAGGATGAATTCTTTGTCCTCACTGGCCCTCTCAACTACGAGGTTCGGAGAAGTGCTCTCTTCCTGAGAAACGTATCTTTTAAACTTATCGAACCCAGCGATGACATGGGGATGAATTGTGATTTCAAGGCCCGTTTCGTCGGCGTGAACATCGTCGGAGTCCGCGTGCTCCTCGCCTTCGTGATCGTGATCGTGATCGTGATCGGCATGATCAAGATCGCCCTCGGCAGATTCATCATAGGTTTCATCATGGTGCTCTTCACTTGCGTGACCTTCACCCTCGTGCTCATGGCCTCCGATATGGTAGCCATAAGACAATCCGTTCGAAGGCGAATAGCTGACAGGGAGGTGAATATGGGAGGTCTTTGAGAACTCATCCTCTAGGCTAGAAGGTCCCGAGTCGCCCCCGTGCGAAAAAGCGTTCAAGGAGAACAAGCACGTCATCAAAATAGGTATCTTTTTCAAGTAGTGTCCTTTTTTAGTTAGATATAAACGGTATACAAAAACTGCAAGTTGTTTGCAATTTGTTATTCAAATGAAGGGCATGAATGACGTGTGGATTAAGCTTGAAGTCGTAACATATTGAAATAAAACATCAGCAGGACTATACCCATGAAATTTAAGGAGGGAACTCCAATGCGGCAGAGGAAAAACGCAAACGTTCTAAGAAAACTAACGAAACCACTAAATGACTTCAAATGCTTGAATCCATGCTCCAATTATCTTCCCTTGCGCCGAGGCATCTTTTCTTGAACGCATCCACCAGATTGAAACATCGTCACTGTATTTAATCGGCAAATTTAATTTAAAAAGTTTTTTTTCTCGTAGGGCCGATTGAACAGACATGGCCGGAAGAGCGCTCCAACCTAAAGCATGGATGACAGCTGATCTTAGGCCAATAACGCCATCAACTATTAAGTCATGAGTTCTTTTCGGAGAATAATTTAAAACTGTCGCTGGATTAAGATGAGCATGCCGACAAAAATCACGTTCATTCAGATAATCAATTAACTGTTTATGATTCAATCGACTGACTTCTTCCTTCCAGGAATAGGGAACGACGGGTACCCAAGGAAATGAGCAGATTCTACGGTGGGCCACGTTTGGATCATTCGGTGCTTTTCCGTGAATAACAAAATCGGAACGATTGTAAATAAGCTCTTGTTCCAGATCCGTCCCGCCCATTTGTATAGACCATTTATACTTCGATTTAAAATCTGTGGTGAGTGACTGAAAATTTGGGATCAGCATTTCCTCTGTAAGCCAAGAGTAAGCAGAAATTCTCAGCCGTGGAGCTTCTTCAGTGAGAATCTTTTGGCCATTGATCATCTCCTCCGTCCAGTGGGCAATCTTTTGTCCGGAGCTTGTGACTGTCCAACGGTTTCCGATTTTTTCAAGAAATCCAAATTCCTGATTGATCCTTTGCACTTTTCTAACGAGGGCAGCAGGATCGGTCCCTAAAAGAACCGCAGCTCCCCGTAAGGTTGAAGCCTGACTAAAAGCACTCACAATAAGACAATACTCTGGTGGTATGGCAAATTTCATGTTGTCATTAAGCTAACACTGTATGGACAAATAAACAACATACGTGATTCATATTGCTCGATAGAAAAGAACCTCATTTGGAGGTCCTTTATGACAAATAGAACTTCGATCCTTCTCCTTCTTTGGATGAACCAAGCGTTTGGGAGCACGCTCATCGTTTTAAATAAGTCCGACGCCACAGCATCTTTGGTGGATCTTAAAACCCGAAATGTTGTTGCGACTCTACCAACTGGAAATGGGCCCCATGAAGTGGCCGTATCACCCGATGGACATACCGCTGTTATTGCCAACTACGGTGATAAGGAAGCGGGCCATACCCTCACACTTATTGACTTAGCGAAAGCTCGGACGATTGGTGATGTCGATTTGGGTCTCTATACGCGCCCACACGGTATTTCATTTACAGGTTCACCTAACGAAATCATCGTTACGGCGGAAGACCAACAAACTGTTTTGAAAGTTGATATCCTTAAACATAAAGTGACGGCCGCAATACCTACTGAGCAAAAGTTATCCCATATGCTTGTGGTTGATGTTCAAAGGAAACATGCTTTTGTTTCAAATATTGGCGCCGACATCGTCACAGTTCTTGATCTGGCACAGAATAAAAAGATGGCCGACATTCCAACGGAGGGGGGGCCAGAAGGAATTGATTACAGTCACCTCAACAATGAATTGTGGGTCGCAAATAGATCCTCCAATAGCCTAGCAGTATTGGACGCGAGCACTTTCAAAGTTAAGATTGTTCTCCCAACAGGCTCATTCCCTATTCGTGTTAAATTCACCCCTGATGACAAACGTGTTTTAGTGACCAATGCTCGCGAGGGAAGCCTCATTGTATTTGACGCAAAAACTAAAAAAATCATCCGGACAATCAATTTCCCCAAAGGAAATATGGACAACGCGGGAAAGATGTTCGGCGAAGCCTTCAAGGATAGCTCTGTGCCGATAGGAATTGCTCTCGACCCCAAAGCAAATCATGCGTTCATTGCGCATGCCAGTTTAGATCAAATTTCAATTCTTGATCTGGAAGAGTTTAAACTCATTGGTTCTATCACAGCAGGCAGAGAGCCCGACGGGATGGCCTATTCACCCATACCAAGTAAAAAATAAATACGGCCGTAATGATACGGAAGGAAGGAGATATTATGAAAACCAAATGTATGATCGTCGTGGTAATGGGTTGGTTATTCCTGGGGCAACAAAGTTGGGGTTCTGTCGACAGTTGCAGGAGAAGAGATTTTTCGCATGAACAACTGATTAATCCCTATGCAGCAAATCTCAAGAAGACCTTGGAAAAATACTCCGGACTGGTTGCGGAGAACATTGCACGGGGTATCGAAGAAAAGGCAACATACAAGTCCAATTCGTTTCTTGAACCCTGCCTCTCGGGGACACTCTCTTGCTTCGGGCAAGACGCAGGTTGGACTTATTCCAAAGAGATGATCCGTGACACCTTTGGCAATAAATTGCGGCTTAACGGAGAAATCATTTCGAACAAGTTCACAAACTGGCCGGCAGATCATGATTACTATGCCCATCGGACACAAATCGGATACACATGCTCGTGGGGCGGAGAGATGAAGGCCTATTGCGAGAAATGGTGTTCCCTAACAGTCGTCGATGATCGATGGCATGATTGAACCTGCGCTTTCAACTTTATTGCTGCAACCTGACTATTTGCCTTAAAAATCAGAAGGTCAATCTTAGAAAATCGCCTAGTCGCAACCAAATTCATTTGAAGCGACTAGGCGACACTCAGTGCTTAAGATCACACTCTCCTCGACCAACCGGGAGTCGCCAGAAATCCTATGGAAGGATACCTAGAACTCAGCCCTATTCGTACTCAAGCGCCTCTCGAAGCTTGAGTTTAGCGGCCCTAAGTGCTGGAAGGATACCCGCGGAGAGCGAAACCACGATTCCAATAACTGAAAGAGTCAAAAGGTCCTGACCCGTGAAATAGAACTCAACCTTCCAACCCAGAAGACGGCTGAGCGTCCAGTTCACCCAAACGTAAGCGACGGGTAACGTGAGAAGAAACGCCACAAAGATGCCCGTGATGCCAAGAGTGACGGATTCCGTGAGAATCATTCCCAAGAGCTGGGCCCTTGTCATGCCGATGGAGCGGATGCATCCTAGTTCTCGGAAGCGCTGGAGGATCCCAATCAAAAAAGAGTTCAGCAGTCCTAGGGTTCCAATGAAGAGAGCGATCCACTTCGTTGAATCAGACATGGCCATATTGTTGTTGAGGTTCTTCTGAACCTCTTGGCCGATCTTTGAAGGGAGGTTCACCATGAGGTGTTCTTTCTGGTTAAGTTCAGGTCCTACGAGATCGATGAAGGCCTGGCCACTTATCTCCGGAGAATGGGCGATGGTGAAAAGGGTCAGGAGGGGATCATTCCAGTACTTTTTATAACTGTCGCGGGTCATGTAGATGACTCCATTGGGGCTTGCGAACTCGCGGATATTTCCGCCGATCCGAAAGCGCTTCGTGCCCGCGGGTGTCTCGATGTCAAAGAAATCACCAGGGCGCTTCTTGAACTTTGACAGCATGGTCTCACTCATGAGGATCTGGTCTTGAGTCGGGTCAAAGAGGCTTCGTCCTAGTTCGATCCGGTCTCCTTCGATGGGATCGATGAACTGGTAGAGAGAAAGAGGTCCTGGATTATCAAAAGCCTTGAGCATAAAGCGCTCACCAAAGATTGTCACCGGCACGATTCGAATACCACTGACTGAGTTTCGTCCCTCGGCCACTAAGATATGGGGAAGCTTAGAGAGCTTCTCTTTCAGTGATTCATGAAGGGGCTGGACCTGGAGACCTGAGACACTCCCCCAAGATGTCACATTCACCACGTTCGGAGTGCTGGTGATCGCATTCGCCCAGGTGATGATCGTAGACTTAAAGGAGATGTTGATCGCCGACACGATGATAACCAGACTAAAGCCAAGGGAGAGATGAATCGATGTACTGGCGGTACGCGCAGGATTTTTCAGAAGGTTGGCGAGGGAGAAGTTAAGGAGGAATGGGAGAGGAAGGCGCTGAAGGTTTGATAAGAACAGCAACACCAAATAGGGGCCAGTCATGATAATTCCCGCTAGACCCGTGAACAGGAAGAGCGGTTGAACATCCTTTCCTCGAAGCACTTCAAATCCGTCAGAAGAGGCCGCACCAAGACCAGTCAGGAGAAGAAGTAAGACTCCAAGGTAACCGAAAAGTACCAGGTTCCGTGGTCGCTGATGAAGTCCGAAGTCAACGGTCGCTGGCTTGATGGCCTCGATAGGATGAATCTGAAGCGCCTTATAAAGAGGATAAACCAGGGCAGCAGATGAACTCACCAATCCCAGGGCCAGGCCTTTGAGCAGGTGTTCGACCGTGAAGATAATATCCATCTGGGAGACATTGGTGAGAAGGGTAGCATTCATGCCCGCGGCCATCTGGTCGGCAGAGCCATTGGCAAAGATAATCCCGAGCCAACAACCGAAGAGGGAACTCAAAAGTGAGAGGAAGACAAACTCACCGGCAAAGAGCGCGACAATGTGGGAGTTTTCAGCGCCGAACGCGCGGAGTGAGCCGATGTCTTTTCGCCGCTGTGAGATGGCGGTGTTAACCGTGTTGACGATAATAAGAAAGCCAACAAGGAATGCAATGAGACCCAGCATCCCGGAGACATCCTGAATCGACTTCACCATCTGTTGCATCGACACGCTTTGTTCTTCTTTATCCTCGATGCGGAAGCGACTTCCGAGAATTTCTTTTAACAGAGTCTTGACGGTGGACACAGGGATCGACTTATCGAGGATTAGATCAATCCGATCATAAAGGCCATCACGCCCGAAGTTATAGCGGGCGGCATCGATATCCATGATCGCCATCCGGCCGTTAAACGCTTTCGCCGGGCCGACGTCGTCCACAAGTCCTCTGATGGCGAAGGTCTTCACGCCCTGCTTGGTTAAAAGCTCCACCGGGCTCTCGAGATCAAGGTTGCGCTCCTTGGCCCAGGAGCGCGTGGCGATGATGCTGTCCGCTTGGTTTAGAAACGCCAAGGGATCCGGAATAATATCCTCACCGGTTTTATTATACTCACGCACCGACGAGTCTTTCAGAAGATCGATCCCAAGGAAGATCATGGGGCCTGTGGAACCGCTCGGGTCTTCTTCAAGGAATGCATAGTTAATGATCAGAGGAATTGCCGACTTGATCCCTGGGTGGCCTTTCACTTTCTCAAGAACTGAGTCCTCAAAGCCCATGCCGTCGGAAGTGATCGTCAGATCGGCCTTCCCCGTCATGGATTCCACGTTCTCATTCAGCGAGCGCAGGGTCGCGTCGTTAAGAAGAAGAATCGACAGGAAGGGCGAAATCCCAAGGGACACTCCGAGAAAGGTCAGGAGGGTGCGGAAGGGATTCAACAAAAGATAGCGCAGGCTGAAGTACCGGAAGAGGTTAAAAAACACGAGGCCTCCTAAACGACGACGCCGTCTTGCATGTGGATCCGACGGTCGGCGTAGTCAGCGGCGGCCTTATCATGGGTCACCATAATGAGGGTCGTCTGAAATTCTGATACGAGGTCTTTGAGTATCCCCAGGACTTCTTTGCCATTCTTCGTATCAAGGTTTCCGGTGGGCTCGTCCGCTAAAATGAGAGACGGCCGATTGACCAGGGCGCGAGCAATCGCCACCCGCTGCATTTCACCGCCTGAGAGCTGATAAGGCCGGTGGTCAAGACGGTGGGAGAGGCCCAAGCGTGACAAAATTGTCTCGGCCGGTTTGCGAACCTCGGAGATCCTTCGCCCGTCTAAGAGGCACGGAAGAGCGACATTCTCAAGTACGGTCAGAGTGGGCATGAGGTTAAAAAACTGGAAGATGAAACCCAAGTGTCGCCGGCGAAAGATAGTGAGGTCATAATCGGACAGTCCACCAATCGCCTTTCCGTCGATGCGGATATCCCCTGAACTAGGACGATCCAAGGCCCCGAGAAGCTGGAGGAAAGTACTCTTCCCTGCTCCACTAGGTCCCATCAACGAAACGAATTCACCTTTTGCGATATCGAGGTTTATCCCCTTGAGGATTTCGACGTCCTGAGAGGAACTCGTATAGGTCTTCCGGAGCTCCCGGACTTCGATGAAGGACATGCATATCTCGCTTTCGTGATCGTTAGTGGAAATCCAATAAAAAGTATCAAGGATACGGATAATTCACAAGGGGAGAGCCTTCCGCTCGGATATTGGCTTTTGATTGTTCCAAATCCGATGATCGCCTAGAATAAATTAGTACTAATTCTAAAACCCAGGTTCGCACAGCTAATGGCCATTCTTATCGTTCACTCGACGTCAACTTCCGAGCTCCTCGCACTTTTGCCAAGGTTAAGCTTTGCCTCTTCCTTCATGACAACTGTCAGTGAAGGCCCCTGGAGGACCGTGATTGTCGCTGAGAACCCAGCAGAGTTCACAAAAAAACTTGAAATTCTCCGGCAGCGTCTCGCAACAGAAACCGAATTCTTTCTCCTCTCCGAAGGGATCTTCCACTCCACCCGGACACTGACCAAAGACCAAGTCGCTTTTATCTTTCCAGGCCAAGGCTCCCAATCTCCGGGCATGCTCCGACAGCTTCACTCCGAACCGGTGTTCAAGAAGCACTGGGACCTTGGGATCGATGCCATTTTAAAACTCGGTATAAATCTGACGCCGCTCCTCGAAGGCTATCCTCCAGGAGGTCTGGACCTCACCCAGCACGCGCAACCGGCACTCGCTGTGGCCGAGTATGCGTGCCTTGAACTCTTGCGCTCCTACGGTATTGGCCCCTCGATGGTCGCAGGCCATAGCTTTGGCGAGTTGGTGGCATTGGCCGCGGCTTACAGCTATCCGGTGGAAGTCCTCCTAGATCTCAGCGTCACTCGAGGTCAGCTCATGGCAGACGCCAACAGAGATGCTCCAGGAAAAATGCTCGCGGTCGTCGACCGCGGCCAGCACCGGTGGCAGAATCTTCACGATTCACTTAAAGCGCGCGGATTGGTAACTGATGCCCTCCTTGCCAATATCAACACTCCCTCTCAGCTCGTCTATTCAGGAGCTGAGGAGGAAATTCTTCAACTTCGAGACCATTGTCAGCGTGCCGATATCCGCTGCTCACTCCTTTCGGCGTCTGCAGCTTTCCATAGCCCGCTCATGCAGACCGCTGAAGGTTACTTTCGAGAAAAGCTATGCACTCTGCAAGACTCCTTTCAGGTACCCCTGATCGAGATCTGTTCATCAATACCAAACAAAAGATACATGAGTCCCGAGAGCATCAAGGAGAATTTGAGCTCACAGCTCTCTTCCCGGGTTGCGTGGGTTGATTGCATTGAGGGAATGATCCAAAAAGGGGCACGCCTTTTCCTCGAGGTGGGCCCAAAGTCAGTCCTGACAAAGACAATCACTGAGATTCATCCCGGGAGTGACGTACTGACCATTGCTCTCGATGGCCCGTATCCATTTCATCACGTAATGGGCCTCTTCGCGGGGCTAGGTTTATGCCAATCACTGCCAATCAGGTCATCGGTTCTTGACTTAGACATTCCTACGAAGAACAAAGTAGTCAAAGGATTCCTGGAAAAGCAGAAGGAACTCCTTAAGGAACTCCAGGAACTTCAAGATTCGCGAACACGCGCCTCGGTCGAGACAGAGCTACTTCAGGATACGGAGGAAGTCCTGGCAAAGTATTTTGCAATCTCTGATCCTGAGGCTACGGTAACCCACGGGCCAATAGAGGAGACCATCGACGGGCCCCTACGGATCATCCTCGAGGAAATCTCCCAGCTTACGGGGTTTAGACCGGAGGAAATCAAACTCGACGCTCGCTTTGATAACGACCTCTATCTAGACTCCATCACGCGGCTAGAGCTACTATCCCAGCTCTCCAACCGGTTCCGGGCCGAAACCACGGACATGACCGCACTCCTGAATGCAAACTCCGTCCGGGATTTGGCGACCATCGTAAGAAAGTACGATAACTCCTCCTCCCCTGATGAGCTGAGCGAAGAGCTCCTTTGGGCGCGGCGAGAGATCGCTAATTACACAGGGGTGGCGGAAGAACGGATCCAGTTAGACACACGCTTTAGTGAGGATCTCATGCTCGACTCACTGATTAAGACCGATCTCCTTGGAGGCCTCCAGGCACGTTTCCCGCAGCGAGGGACCGATCTTCACTCGTTTCTTAAGGTAAACTCTCTGCGAGAGCTCGGTCAGGCATTTGTGGCCGTCGCCGATCCTACTGCAGGAAAGGCCGGACCAGAGGGGAAATTTTCAAAGTCAGTGCGCGAGGGCATTGCGGCCTACTTGAATGTAAGTCTCGACAAGGTACTCACCACAAGTAGCTTCGAGCATGACCTGAAGATGAACATCTTTGAGAAGGAAGACTTCATCAACTCTTTGGTGATTAAGCACTCTTACCTTCAGCTTGCTCTGCGAGAGCTGCTGCATGCTCCGACTGTAGGAGACATCCTCCAGCTCGAGAAGCTTTTCGACCGCCGTGCGGAAGGGCGAAGCGTTGAGGAAGAGGTAATCCGCTACCGATTCAAAAAAGTTGAGATTGACCGCGCTAACTTGAATCAGGGGGCATTCTCTGAGAATATCCTCGTCCTTCACGCTAATGCAGAAAATGTGACCCAGGATATTGCCAACTACCTCCGCTCCGCCAGTCCACTCTCAACCGTGAAAATTCTCAGTGGTCTCTCACTAGTTCCGTTTCAAGAGACCATTAACGAGTTTCCGAAGAAGTCACAGCTCGACATCCTCTTGCTGGTCTCCCCTCGCGGGAGGATGACGGACTGGGAGTCTAACCTGGAAGAGTACGTTGAACGCTCATTTATGTTCACCAAAAGTCTTGAACTTGTCCTGGCCCGTTTCCAAACCGTCAACGTTAAAATCCTGGTTCAGGGAACACAAAACGCCTTTACCCGGGGGCTTGTGGGCCTCACCCGCTCACTTGCGAAGGAATACAAAATCTTCGTTAACATCGTCGATATGCCATGGGCAAAACTTGCGCCCGCCGTACTCCCCTGGGTACTTCTTTGGGATAAAACCGAAGCACGCCGGGAACGCTGCCGCTTTTACCGGAAAGATGGAAAAGTCTTCACTACGGAAGTCATCGATCGTGAGATTGCCATCGACGATGGATCGTCGATCCGTTTACCAGAGCGCCCCCATATTCTTCTTGTCGGTGGTGCACGAGGGATTACATCCGAAGTGGCGAAGTTTTTGGCCGAGTATCGAGGAGCACGGATCTCTGCCGTGGGCCGGACTCCCATCGGCGAGGAGATGCCGTACTCCGAATGCGTCACAGATGACGAACTCAGGGAAAAGCTAAAAGCTGAGATTTCTCAAACCTTTCCTGCGGCAGACCAAGACCAACGGAGCGCCCACTTCAACAAAAGACTTCAGATCGTAACGAACCAACGGGAGATCTGGAAGACGAAGGCGTCCATTGAGAGTCGCGGTGGCGAGTTCCGCTACTATCAAATCGATGCTGTCAACATCGAGGCACTGGCCCTCATGATCAGTCAAGTCGAGGCGGAGTTTGGTCCTATTTCAGGAATCATCCACGCCGCAGGTATCACGCGCGACAGTCTGGTCAAAACGAAGTCCTTTGAAGACTTCCGCGAAGTTATTGTGACCAAGGTCAAGTCGGCACTCAATCTTTATGCTCTTTTCCAGAAACGTCAGGACCTGTCGTTTGTGTGCTTTTTTAGTTCACTCTCCAGTTGGTCAGGTGCTCCTGGACAAACCGATTACTCCCTGGCCAATGAGATCCTCAACGTTTTAGCGGAGAACTGGAACCGAAAGGCAAGCTTCCCTGTTGCTGCACTCCTGTGGTCTGTTTGGAGCGAAACAGGACTCGCTTCTGAGTCGCTGATCCAACAGATGCGCATGCTAAAACTCGGCGGAATTTCCAACCGTGCCGGAATCCGACTCTTTAAAGAGGAGCTCTTTAAGCGAGGTCTCAAAGACTCGAAGGTTCTCTTCTCGCCGGAGTCTACACTTCGCTATGGCCTTGAGGTGACCCATGAGTAGGTCGCTGTACATCACACGGATGGCCGGTTTTTTTCCAGGAGCGAATTCAACAGAGGCCTTGTGGAAAAATCTCCTCTCCGCCGAGACTGCTCCGATCACCAAGCTTGACCGCTACTGGGGACTCGAGGCAAATTCCTACGATTCACCGTTAGCGGATGGCCATATTTCCATGGACTCAGGCCACCTCGCAGACTATCCCTTTGTGGCCTCATCCTTCCCTCGCCAGATTCAGGCCGCGATTGACGTTGGAAAGGCAGTTCTTCAAAACTTAGAACATCGGAACATTGGCCTTGTCGTCGCAACTGAATGGACTGATCCCTCTTTTTACCAGGCCAAACTGGGTCTTATCCCAAGGGCGGCCGGTTACTCGGCCGAGCGCCAACTGGAGACGATCAAGGAAGAACTTGGCATCTTAGGACCGGCGCTCGCTATTGATACGGCCTGCGCTTCTTCTCTCTACGGTCTTGATTTAGCCCGGGGGCTTCTCCATTCATCTCATCTCGAAGGCGTCCTGGTCCTCGGGCTTAATCTTTACCTTCACTCATTTCTTTATCGTGGATTCACGAAGCTCGGAGCACTTTCAAAGACTCAAAAACTCCGCTCTTTCGACAAGAACGCTGACGGAATTGTACCCGGAGAAGCTGCGTGTGGTGTTTTCGTTAGCAGCTCGGCCGCAGGTGCTATCGCCGAGGTCTGCGGCATTGGCCTTTCCTCCGACGGAAATGAAGGGTCCGCCTTTAGCCCAGGACTCGAAGGTCAGATCTCGGCCTACACTCGCGCCTACCAGGACGCGGAAATTGATCCAGCACTTATTGACTATGTCGAGGCGCATGGTACAGCGACGATCCTCGGGGATCAGACTGAAGTCGAAGGTTTGCGACGCTTCTTTAGGCGCCCCCTTATCGTAGGATCATCTAAGGCGAATGTGGGCCATACACTGGCGGCCTCTGGACTTGTGGCAGTCATTAAGGCCGCACTTATGATAAAACACAGGACCCTTACGCCCCATATGAAGTTTCGGACTCATCCTGATCATGTCAAAAAAGGCATCACACACATACCTACTGCGGTGACTCTTTCAAAAGATACTATTCATATCGGCGTTTCGTCTTTTGGCTTCGGTGGAAGTAATGCCCATCTTATTATCAGGACACCCCAACAGAAGCGAGAGGCGGTACACCTCCCTCACAAGCTTTTCCTAAGGGGTCTCGAGGTGAGGAATGGACAAGAAATGTCGTTTGCACCTCCGGTTTTGAAAGACGTTGCTATGGGCCCTAAGCTGCAGGAGCGGCTCGATCCGCTCCAGCGATGGACCGTCGCTGCCACCCAGCGCCTGCTGGCACGCACGACGGCAAAAGAGCGGGAAAGCTTCACCTGCGTTTTTTTAAACAATCTGGGCGGAAACCTGAGTCTGGCCTTCGAACGGAAGTACCGGTTAGGTGCCCCTGGTCCGGAGCTCTCCATTGAGGCCATCGCTTCTACCCTGCCCTCCATGCTGTCAGGCAACGCTGCACTCATGTTCAATTTCCGTGGTCATCACCTGCTTGTAAGTGGTCCCGAAAGAACGATGGAAACACTCTTCGCCCTTACACCCTACCTCCTTAAAACAGCGGCGGGAGATATCATTCTGGGGTTGATTCAGAACGAATCGCATATTTTACTTCTTCATCTAAGCCTTAATGGGACTCAGGCCACCGGAGAGCTCACACTTACTCCCTCTTCTCGACAGGAACATCCAACACCGGTCGAGGCCCTGATAGGGCTCTTTCGCCATTCGGAAAAAGCAGACCTCAATTTAGGAGACCTGTGCCTTAGCTTCTCTCCCTTGGCCACTTCAGCAACAAATGACAGCTCAATCCGGAATCGGATTCTGCAGGCGAGTTCTGAGAATAAGCAGATGGCCCTGGAATACCTTAAACTCCTTGAGTTCCTGAAACCTGGAGTTCTGAAGTCAGAAAACTTTGGTCATTTTTTACAGAACTGCGAAAAAAGAACCTCTCATGCCTCAGGCTCCCTGGTGGTTGACGAAACTCACCCCTACTTCTTCGATCATCCACTTGACCACGTCCCGGGTATCCTCACCATCCACGGGTGCGAGGAACTTCTCGCCTACTATATTGGAGACGACTACCTAGTCTCAAGCCTGACCATCCGCTTTACTCGCTTCATTGAGAAGAATCAACCGATCAAGCTAACACTTATTGAAAGAGAGAGTGGCAACATCGATTTCGATGTCTGGCAAGGGAATAAAAAGGCCGGCACTCTTAAGGCGGTGATTCAGCTTGGACCTGTGCTTGAGGAAATCGGCCCAAGGCCCATGACCGCCAAGGTAGAGGATAAAAAATGGACCCACAAGCATAAAGACGAAAACGTGCTGATAAGTGCCCTCGACGAAGAGCTCGAAATCGTTTCGAGTCTTCCGTTAGGAGTTAATCGGCGCGGTGAATTCTTTGCGAAATTCACGAGGCCTTCGAGTCTGTACTTCGCCGAAGTCACCCGCCAATTTGTGATGCTTCTGGCCCATCAGAGGAAGGGTATTCCGCTTGCAACAAAGATGAATCTTATTGCCACTGAAATCCACCTCTCAGCTTGGATAAGACCACCGTTTCATCTCAGGCTTAAAGAATTTAATCTGACAGAAACTGAAGATTTCCTGGTCGCCGATGTAACCATCGAGTTCGTCAATGACGATAGAGTTTTTGGTGGCGGAAGGATTAAAGCACAGGTTGTCTCTGCCGAGTACTACGCTGGCCAGCGAGGTGAAGCATGAGCTATTGCCTCTTGACTGATCTTCAGAGACCAGAGCTAAAGGAACTCACGGCCATTCATTTTATAGATCAGAACCGCCGAGTGACGTATGAGGATCTCATCGATCGGTCCAGATCTTACCTTGCTCATCTGCGAGCAATTGGTGTTCGAAAAGGGGACTATGTCCTCACCTCCTTTGAGTCAGAGGAGGACTTGGCCGTAGGACTTCTGTGCCTTCTTTCCATTGGAGCGGTCAATGTTCCTGTCAATCCTGCCATCACCGATGCCGAACTGGAAAAGATCGGGAAGCTTATTCCAATCCGGTTTATATTAACTTCGTACGCCTTTCTCTTGTCCCACAGCAGATCTCTCTCAATCCTTTCAGGCGTTGATGCGGTCATGACCTTTAGCGAGGGTCGCGAGGAACTCATACCTGCACTTTTTTTTCTCCATCACAAGCTCGAATCCAATCGACGTAAGGAAAAGCTCCAATCTCCGCCTCCGGGACAAGTGATCACCTGCCATTTTACGTACAAAGGTCTGGGATACCCACTCGGTGTTGAACATACCTACTCGGACTACTGCGCAGCGGTTGCAAGCTGCCAAGAGATCTTTAGCTTCACGCCAGGGCGACGGCTTTTGACTCTCCTACCGTGCTATCCCGTTTTTGGCCTAGTCACAAACCTCCTTTTTCCCCTCGCTAAGGGATGTGAGCTCGTCATCAAAGAAAAGAAGTTCGGTGGAATTCTTAAAGTCATAGAGGACAATCGGATCGATCACATCAATGTCGTTCCCGTGCTGCTGGAAAAGATGCTCCTAGAGGCTTCAAAGCTCCCCTCCGCGCCGGACCTCTCGAAACTCTGCATCGTCGCCGGAGGGAGTTACGTGACGCCAGAGCTCCATGACGAATTTACGAAAACCTTTAAAATTTCTCCCAACCAGGGTTATGGCCTGACGGAGTCTCTACCGATTCTTACCAACAGACCGGGAAGAGCGAGGGCCGGAACACTCGGGACCCTCATGCGCTCGGATGTTGAACTCAAGATCTGCGATGCCCGAGGCTTTGAAGTCCCACTAGGTAAGGCGGGAGAGATCTGCCTCAAAGGTTCAGGAATCATCACCCGCTACCTCGGTGAAGGCGATGCTCGGGACGTCTTTTTCCGGAGCGGCTGGCTTAGGACGGGGGACATCGGCTTCATCGATGAAGAAGGTCATGTGGTCTTCGCAGGCCGCAGACTCAATTTCACCAAGATCCTCGGGAATATGGTCGATTTGAGAGAGATCGAGGATACCGCCAGGGAACTTTTTGGAGTTAAAAATGCCCGCAGCTTTGTCACTTTAGAACGAGGCCGGGAAAAACTCTCCCTCTCGGTCTTC
Organism: Pseudomonadota bacterium; assembly: GCA_027487685.1. Lineage (GTDB taxonomy): Bacteria > Bdellovibrionota > Bacteriovoracia > Bacteriovoracales > Bacteriovoracaceae > Peredibacter. The sequence goes on from JAIYDC010000098.1 coordinate 40,998, forward strand.
GTCGCCCGGGATTTTGCCTTCACCCGGAAAGACCTCTCAGAGCACCTTCGCTCGCGACTCTCGAGCTTCAAGATTCCGACCCTTATCCGAATATTTAAGAGTTCCTATGACGAGGTTCTATGAAAGATAAACTCTCCAAGCTCTCGCCTCTTCTATTCACTATTTTTGGACTCCTTTTCCTGACACTAATCACCTTTCGGCAGTTCTTGACTCCAAGACCTCTGCCGATGCTGATCCTTCAGGTTCTGACGATCCTGTTTTACGTCGCCTACATGGCCTTCGAGTCGAGAATCTCAATTCAGGAGCTAGGCAAAAAGGGCAGCGATGATTATGACAGTCATACGATGGAGCTGGCGGCGGTGATTAAAATTAGTCTCCTGTCGAGCTGCTTGGGCCTTGGCAATCAACTCGTTCCCGTTGAGTTCTATGTTCCCGTCGCTATCCTAGGCATAACCGTCATGCTTTTGGGCTTCCTCACTCGAGGCAAAAGCATTCTCGACCTCGGCGAGCATTACGGCCATCGCATCAGGCCCCTGGGCACTCATCTGCATGACCGTGGCGTTTACTCAATTATCCGGCATGGAGCATACTCAGGAACCTTTTTCATCCACCTGGGTGTCACGGTCGTCTTCTTAAATGTCGCCTCGGCGGTCCTGATCTTCGCCTGGCTGGGGGTAGTCCTCTTGCGGATAAGGCTAGAAGAAAATCTTCTTCTGCAGGATAATAGATACCGAGACTACGCTAAACGCACAAAGTACAAAATGATCCCTGGGATCTGGTGAGGAATCGATGAAAAATTTTCAGGGCCAGCTTCCTATTATTCTGTCGATCCTCTTCCTGGGATCAATCAGTGCTGCCACCTATCACAGAACGGTCACGCTCTACGGAACAACACTCTTTGCTCCAACTCTTTTTTTCGTGGGACTCTACCTTCTCTGGCTCGTCCTCGAGTCTAAGGTCGCGACCAAAGAAATTGGTCAGTCAGAAACGCGCATCGACCACTACTCACTGGAAATTTACGCGGCTTCAAGGGCAGTTGTGGTGCTGACAGGTCTCACGATCCCCTCCCGGATGGGAGAATTTGGATCGCTCCATGCGGCTGGACTCCTTCTCTTCATCGCCGCCCTCGCCTTCCGCCTGACGGCGATCCGTAAATTGGGTCAGTTCTATTCCCACCGGGTTCGTGTCCAGGAGGGACATCAAGTTATCAGTGAAGGCCCTTACAGTGCTATTCGTCACCCGGCCTATACGGGAATGATCCTCTCACACTTGGGCTTTGCTCTCTTTTTCTTAAATCCCTGGACACTCGGTCTTTGGGCAGTCTTTCATGTCCCGGCCGTGGTTTATAGAATCCTGGTTGAAGAGGTGGCGCTGTTTAAGATTCCGGGCTACAGCGAATACGCCCGCACACGCAAACGGTTGATCCCACTTCTATGGTAATCGACCCAAGCACAACAGAAATTGTACTCACCGGCGCCAACGGTTTCGTGGGCAACGCTATCATGAGGCGGATACGTTCACACTTTCCCGAGCTCCCGATCAAGGCCCTCATCCGCCAGGAGCCTCGCCAATACCTTCCAGGCATCAACTACCTTAAGGGAGAACTCCCGCAGGCGATCCCCGCTGAGCTCTTCCAGCGAGAGAATGTGGTGCTTCTTCACTTTGCCTCACTCCTTAAGGCCCCCACTTATGAGAGCTTCCACCGCACCAACGTCGAGGGAACGGCCCGCCTTCTCGAGGCTGGTGGCCAGCGGATCAAGAAAATCATCTACGGTAGTTCCATGTCGGTCTACGGTCAGGGTCCTTTTGCGAGTGTGAGCGAAACTGCGCCGGCCGAACCCGAGACGGACCTGGCGCGATCGCGCCTTGAAGCGGAGCTAGAGATTCTCCGCTTCGCCCGAAAGCATAGCAGCTGCGCCATTCTTCTTCGCCCCCGATTTATCCTCGGCGCTGGCGATAAAGAAACACTTCCCGCACTCCTACGACTCCACCGCAAAGGACTCCGAATCGGGAGCGGGGAGCAGCGGTTCAGCTTCATCGAAATCGAGGACTACAGTAAACTCATCTGTCAGCTTGCAGAGTCCTCTTCCGCAGGTGCCGAAGCGATGAATGTCGCCTATGAAGGCAGCCTCAGCTTAAACCAAATGTTCGAGGCCATGGGCCCCTTCGACCTCAAAGGAACAGTTCCCGCAAATCTCCTCATTGCTATCGGCGGCTGGCTACCTCCAATGAGGAAGCTTCGCACGAAGCTCCAGCTCACCGGTTTGTCTCAAGTGCTCGCGGTAGAAAAACTTAAGGCCTCCTATCCTGATCTAACGAGCATCTGCGCGCGTGAAAAATTCGCTGCGATCGTTCGTGAAGCGAAGAGGCTTCATGAAACTTAAGAAAGAATTCCTCAAGAGCTACCGCTCATCTCTCACAGACCGCGAGGTTGGTGGCAAGTTTCACAAACAGGCGATCATGGCGGCCGCAGGCCTTCCGATTCCACCTTTCTTTTGCCTCACCACCGATGTCTACCCCGAGTTCTCCCGCGTTCTGCGCTCGAAAGTCCAAGAAATCGTCGTTGGCATCGACTGGTCCAGCGACCGGAGTGTTAACGACGCTAGCCGAAGAGTGCATGGGGCGATCACGGACCTCGATTTTCCAGCGGACTTCAAGCTCCAGATCCTTGAGGCCTTCGATCAGCACTTCGGGCACGGGGATCTCGTATCCGTCCGATCCTCCATGGTGGCCAAGAAGGCCGAAGACTCCGAAGATTCGCTCCTCCATGCCTTTGCCGGTATGAGCGAGTCCTTTCTTTATGTCAAAAGGGAGAGCATCTTCGAGCGGATCAAAGACTGCTTTGCTTCAGGGTTTAGTCCGCAAGTTTTGACTTATCGGCATGCCCAGGGAATTGACCTCATGGATTTCTCCGTCGCCGTCGGAATCCAGAAGATGATTTTCGGAGATAAATCCCTTGTGATGTTTACCTGTGACCCGAATACTCTGGAACGAAAGACATTGGTAGTCGCGGGTCTGGGTATCGGGGAAGGTGTAGTTCAAGAGCGAGTGGAAACGGACCACTATTTCGTTAGTCCGAAGACTCGCACCATTTCTAAGAAAATTGTAAAGAAAGATCGCATGCTCGGGATCGACGTGTCTCGCGGCGAAGGTTTGATTCAGAAACCGGTTCCTCCCGAGCTTCAGGAAGCACCAGTATTATCGGAGGCAGAGGTCCTTGAGCTCTTTGAAATGGGGCAAAGGATCGAAAAAATTTTCGGGGTTCCCCAGGATGTGGAAGGGTGCTTTGCTAAGGGAAAACTCTTCATCCTTCAATCCAGACCGGTTCAGATTAGCGAGCGCAGTATTATTGTCTGGACCAGTGCCAACGTCTCTGAGAGCTTTCCTGGAACCACCACTCCTCTGACTTTTTCCTTTGCCCAGGACTTCTACCGCATCATCTTCACAGACTGTTACCGTGCCCTGGGAGTCCCGGAGATCGTCATTTCCCAGAACTTCGAGCACCTCGATCACATGGTGGGCTTCCTCAAGGGGAAAATCTACTACAATCTCTCAAGCTTTTATCGCCTCCATTCCCTGAGTCCACTCTTTCCTTTTTTTAGAAAGCAATGGGAAGACATGATGGGCTTCTCCGGGTCTTTCTACATCGACCAGGACCGGGGTCATTTCCAGAATTTTATCCACGGGTTAAGAAAATTTGTCTACAC
>JAIYDC010000130.1 GCA_027487685.1 Pseudomonadota bacterium
CTCGAGACTGTCTTCGTGCAAAGAGCTGCCCCGGGAGCACTCGTATAGCTCAGAACAAACTGCAGGTTCGCAGGTCCCGCCACCGGAGAACCATTGGGGTTAACCAGTCGACCTGAATAGCTTAAGGCATCCAGTGCTAGGGCGGCACTAGACGAGGTAATCAAGAATATAAATATAGCAGTTTGAGTTCTTAGACCCATGTATCTTCTATCGGCTATTATGCCCCATAAATTAGCATGGTCTTAAACTCGGACTAAACTACCGGCGTTAAGAAAACTGACCAAAACAGTGTGTGAGAACTGCCAAGGGAAATTATGCCCAGGCGAGATGAAAAAAAATTACGGACGTAGTGAATAGTGACGTTGTAAGGCACGCACTTATGGAGCTTAAAAACAGGAATTACTACCCTGAATTTGTCTTCTGTACAGCTTATGGAAAGCCGTTCGATGAAGGCCATATTTATTGGTATTTTCAAAGGGCTCAAACGAAAGCGGGGCTTCAATCGCACTTTAGATTCCATGATTTGAGGCACACGTTTGCCTCCCATTTTGTGATGAACGGTGGAAGCCTCTACGATCTGCAAAAGCTCCTAGGCCATGCGAGGTTTGAAGAGACCCAGAGGTACGCACATTTGACCCCTGAGCATTTGGCTAAGGCGATCAACATTGTGTCCTTTGGTGGGCCGAATGCTCCTGCGCATATTAAAAAGCCTGCTACAGCACCAAAAATCGAACCGGCGGCAGTTGCCTCTGAGGTAAACCCTCAAGCAGCAATTCCTGCACCAAGATTTTTGAGACTTGTAGGCCAGCAATTCTAGAAAGTTAGCAAGAGATGAGGATGCTCAGGTCACGGAGTTCAAAGACCGTGGCCTGAGTTTTTGTGGCCTATTCATGTTTTAAAATGGATTTTTTGAGGTCAAGTTTTAACCAAATTTGGCGTGAAATTTGACCTCAAAGATTACAGGCCATAGAAATTTAGGCCATAAGGAAAAGGCACGATGAAAACCCTCTTTATTTTGAGTTGAGGGCTTTCTCGATTTTCTCAAGGCGAGCTTTGATTGCGGCATTTTCTTGCTCAAGATGATTAATTTTTTTGTCTTTGGCTTTATTTTCAGCTTCAGCCTGAGCCTTGATAGAAGCTATCTCTCTTGAATGGCTCTCAGACGCGCTAAAAAGCTCCGTAATACGTTTATTTAAGTCTTTGAAGGCCTGGATCATTGGAGCCACTAGAACTGCGTAATCGACCTTCTTGTAGCCTGAGGCTGGATCTTCGATCACAGCCGTTGGGAAAACCTTTTCAACGTCCTGAGCGATGACACCAATTGCGTGATGCCCTGGACTTTGCGATTTCTGATTCCAGTCAAACTCAACACCACGAAGAGAAAGTATCTTCTCAAGCGAATGATCGATCTCTAGGACGTTTTCTTTTAGGCGAATATCGGATGAACAGTTCGTACCACCAGCACCGTTGCCCAGGGTACAATCTGTTGATCCTTGTACTCGTAAATTTCCGACGACATGAAGCCTTTCTGAAGGGGCTGTCGTACCTACCCCGACGTTTCCATTAGATGCTATACGCATTCTTTCAGCTGGGGCACCCGCAACTGTTGAATCAGTTGTCCTAAAGATCATGCTCCCTGCCGCAGCATCTGTCGTAACATTGCCAGTAGCAACGACTTCAATATTTCCGAAAATGTTTTGAGTTATTAATGAAGAGTCATTATTCCAAAATTGAATTCTTCCAATACTTGAGCCATTTCCGGTTGCTGAATCATTGCGTGACAAAGTCAAAACGCCTCCGGTTGTAGAAGAAGCATCTAGTAAACTAGTAGGGCTCGTAGTTCCTATGCCGACGTTGCCGGCCGATGTAATGCGCATTTTTTCTGTTGTGCCGCCAGCGCCACTTGTTCCCTTCGTCCAAAACTGCAAACCTCCAAATACTCCGTTAGTTGAATCGTAGTAACCTACAATGGCTGCGCGCGCTTCACCTTGATTACCGACTCCGGTGCTGTCTTGGCTGGTAAAATTCAGGGTGGCTGCGGCGTCACCAATTGTATATCCATCTTGATTTCTTGTATCGTTGATATTGATCACCGGATTACTCGCTGACACTTGCAATTGAGAATTCGGATTTGTTGTGCCGATACCGACGTTGCCTGAAGAGTTGATAGACATTTCCGCTGTTCCCGCACTGCTAACAAAATTAAGAGAACCAGCCGCACTCAATTTCTGAATTGCTAGGCTATCTGAGCCATTTCCATAAATAGCTCCTCTGGCCGCAGTTCCACTGGTGCTTTCAATTCGTATTCCGCCCGAGGCTGTGTTCGGTCCAGATAAACTCAAGAGCGAAGAAGGGCTCGTTGTTCCGATGCCGACGTTGCCGCTCGGAGAAACAACCATCCGGGTGCCAGGAGTTGTGCTACCGATGGCCGTGGTCATGAAGTGAATCTGAGTTCCCTGGGCGGATCCAGAGAAATTCTCCTGGGCCCGAAAGTCAATTTGTGCACCAGCACTGCTGTTGAAGGCTGAGCCTGTATATCCAAAGGCAGCAAGTCCACCTAATGTATCCCCACTTTGAGTTGCCGTCGGTGAACCCAAGCTACCACGTGCCTGCATCAAGGACAAAACGCCGTAACCGTTTGTAGCACCAGCATAATTTACAACTGCAAAACTCGGGTACCTTGCAGTCGTTGATGAACTATTTTCCAGTCGCATCGAAGACGACGTGTCGCTTCGACTTACATGCAATAAAGTCTGCGGACTAGTCGTTCCGATCCCGACGTTCCCTGTTGAATCAATTCGCAGGCGTTCGGCACCACCAGTGCTTGCCGCCATCATGTTTGCCCCAGGACTCCACCAGCCTGTATCGGAATCTCCAGCAAAGCTGTAGGTTGGTGCTCCAACTACCCCTGCGGCAGTTGTGACGTTGGCACCGCCTGCAGTGGGGGACACGATGCCGGAGCTAGACATGTCAAAGATTTTCGTTCCGTTCGTCGCCACACCGATCGTATCTATAGCGCTGCTAAAAAATCCTGTATTCGTATCTCCAGAAAATGATAAGGACGGTGCCGTGACTGCTCCAGCTCCCGCTCCGAAAGTGCCACCAGACGCTCCGATGGCAACCCATGCGGCACCATTATAGAGCTCAACAGCTGTTGTCGTAGTATTCCAACGGATCATACCGACTAAAGGAGTTGAGGGCTGCTGAGCAGTTGTTCCTGCAGGCAAGCGAATCGCATCAGTTTTTGACCCCAGATCCAAAGAAACAGAGGGCGACGTTGTCCCGATACCAACGTTGCCAGTTGAATCCACTGTCATTCTGATGTTCGCAGCAGTACTTCCCACTGCTGTTGTGCTTAGAAGAAGTCGGGTGCCTTGAGCTGTTGTGGTCCAATTCTCTGCTGCTTCGGCCATGATTCCAGTACTATTGTTTGTTGTAAATGCTGTACCGTTGTGGCCTTGAAAAGTGAGCATCCCCAAATTACCACCTGATAAAACAGCGGTAGGTGAAGCCTGAGTTCCATTGGCAGTGCGAAGCATGACATGTGAAGCTATAGCGCCGAACCTGTCATACACATTGAAACTCGTACCCGAAACATGAAGAGTTCCTGCTGGGGACGAGGTGCCGATGCCGACATTGCCCACATTCGAAACGCGAACTGCTTCAGCAAGAGTACCAGCATTTGAAACCGAAAATGACAATCCAGCAGAATACCTTGCGGACTGGTTGGACCAGCC
>JAIYDC010000103.1 GCA_027487685.1 Pseudomonadota bacterium
GAAGAGTAAGGTCCTCTTACCCAAAGAAAAAGAGATCGTCTCCTACCACGAGATGGGTCACGCCCTGGTGGGTCACGCCTTCAGTCAGAATGATAAAGTTCATAAGGTCTCCATCATTCCTCACGGCCTTGGGGCCATGGGGTATACCATACAGCATCCCACCGAGGAGCGCTACCTCATGACCAAGGAAGACCTCGAGGACAAAATGACTGTCCTCCTGGCCGGGCGGGCCTCTGAGACGCTGGTCTTCGGGAACCTCTCAACAGGTGCTAGTGATGACCTCGCCAAGGCCACGAATATTGCCCGCGAGATGGTGATGCGCTTTGGAATGGACAGCGAGCTTGGCTTTGTAACCTATGAAACCGCGGCCAGCCCCTTCCTTGATATCAAAGAGGCCTTCGGCAGACCTGGGTTTTCAAATGAGACGGCACGGGAGATTGATGAAGCGGTGAAGGCCATGGTCATGGCAGCGTACCGGCGCGCTCTGGAATATCTCAAGGCCCGACGCCCACTCTTAGATAGCGCGGCCCATACCCTTATGGAGCGGGAGACCCTGAATGAAGAGGAGCTCAAGGCATTTTTTGCCCAGCTTGGAACCATTGAGAGGCCACGAGCGCCCGCAGTCGTTTCGATCCACCACTAAACCGCCAATCTTAAGAACACCAATTGAGAAGATATAGTATCCTAATTGGGGATGAGGTTAAAATTTCTCCCCACGGAGCTTCAATGATTCAACAATTAACCCTCATCCTTACACTCATAATCATCTTTGGCTGCGATTCAAAAAAAACTTCCCCCCCCCAAGCCTTGAATCGATCGCCCGTATCTGAAGCACTCTCCCTGACTGGTCCTTTCCGGATAAATGAGCAGATCAAGAAAGGTGGCGATTACCTCGACTACCTGATCTCAGATGTCTGCGTAAATTCAAATGATGTCCCGATCTCTGGTGATCCCTACATATGCCCATCCCATCGGAACATTCGGATCGGAGAAAGGCTGCCCTATATTATAACGGACCTAGATGCCAGTAGAAACGCCCGCTACCAAATGCTCTCAAGTCTCCCAGTGGTAGGCACAGATGGGAAACTCAAGATCCTCGTCACAAAAAATTTCCAAGGAAATTTCACCTCGAGTTTTCGCTATAACACTAACTACAACAAGACCATTACCGGCTATGACCTTGTAGACCCCAATAGTTCCGTAGCCTCATTCATCCGAACCTCCGACGGGGGCTGTTTCGATCAGCTTTTTTTTCATGATGCCAACAAACGTCAGGGTGGCTGGCCCCTCTTCGCTAAAAACCTTCTCGACGGTAGCGTTCGCCATAACATCCTTATCCGGAGGCTAGATCCGGACCTTCCCTCGAACTGCAATCGGATCGACCAAGCTCTTGGAAACACCGTGCTCACCGTTTGGAACAGACCGGTGCCGATGAAGTTTGAATCTGGGAAAATCATGAACACGATCGTCTCCTACCACTATGCCCATTTTGACCTGGGAAGAGTGGAGAACGCGCTCGAACGTTTTTTCTTTACCAAAGAGTACGGTTTCACCCGCTGGGAGGCATGGATCCCTAAGCAGAAATGCCTCACGCAAGGCGGAAACCTCTCACGCTGTGACCCTCATGCTGCGGACAATATCCTGCTCCAACGCTGCAACCCTACATCACCTTTACCGGGTGTAGACTCCTGGGGGGGAAAGGAATGGGTAAGAGTCGATTGCCGAGACAGTACCTTCGAAGTTCTCTTGTCAAAAGGTACTATCCCATTAGACTTTTCCCAAGCCGCTACAAATGACGTGAAAGACGTTGATGCCACCTTTAACTTTCTTCTAGCAACCGAGGTGTTCGATGCCGACTGGTACCTGAATCATTATCCAGATCTACTAGCTGCGTTCGGTAGAAGGAATACAGAGGCAGCAACTAACCACTGGTTACAGCAAGGGGCAACTGAAGGCCGAGCTGGTCATCCTGAGTTTGCGGTGCGCTCCTACTTAGAAGGTAGTGCTCGCCTTCGGCAAGTGTTTGGGACTCGCTACCGCGATGCCATCATCTACTACGCTTCTGAAGGAATCCTGGAGTAAGTGACTAGCGCTCAATATATTTATTAAACTCTTCCTCGATTTCGGGGAAGTAGTCACCTTTTCTGAACCGCACCGGAGTTACATTTGCCTTGGAGTGGGCCCGAAGGTGGTTGGTGAAGCGATAAAGTGGGCCCGCGACCTTTTGTGAAAGGTAGAGTCCACCAATAAAAATGACCACAACGGCCACGACGGAGCTTAAAAGAAAGATCTTTGACATCAGTTCTTGCTGCTGCCCCAGGTAGGTGAAGAAGACGTGGTCAGGTGCAAGCCCAGCGGCCGTTGCCTGCTGGGTGATATGGGAAAAGAAGTAATACATTGAAAAGTAGTAGATTGAAATGAGGATGGCCGCGAGAAGTGCAAACCAGCCGATGATCGAAAGCTGAAACTTTCGATTAATGAGTAGCACCTTTCTCCTGTTCATATCATTGTCCTCCGGGAACATTCCGAATCAGTTTTAGTTGTAGCTAAAGCATAACATGCCTTAGCACAAGGAGCTGAAACTTGAACAATTTTTCCCCTCTAGGTCATCGAAACGGGATATGGCCGTTAGGCAAAATGAAGGCCGACAGCAATCCGCCCTGGCCTTTGCACTCACACCTTTCGGCCGGTCAAAAGATTAAAGCTCCGATTCTTGACTACTCAGCTCCTCGAGGCGTTGTTTCTTCACTTCGAGCTGTTCTAAAACGATGGCGGCATCTTCCTCAAGGCCCTGTGCCTTGAGTGCTTGGATTCTTTGACTGTCCTCATGAATTTCTACCTCGACTTTTTGTTTATCGGCGAACTTTTGATCCTGACCACCTTCCTCAAAGTTAAGCTTAGAAGCGCTGGAGAATTGAGGGAGGTGTGCATCCATAAGTTCAGTCTCTGATTCGGCGATGTTATTGCCGTCCTCACCATCCTCCTGGACATCCAGGGTTGGAAATTCGACATCTACGTCTTCAGATTGCAAAGGTGCGACGGAAGCAGGATTTCTTGAGGCATGAGCGATAGTCTCAAGACCTTCGCTAAGCTCAGGGCTTTTTATCAAAGTTTGAAGCTTAACTGTTTCTGGGTCAGCTAAATCTGCGGAGTCACTCCCTCGCGGGCCGATAAAGTAGACTGCGGAGGCAATAACCCCAGCCCCGATGATCAAACTCATTCTTATCAACATACTGCAGTCCCTCTCATGATAAAAATCTTCTCCGCAGCTACAAGTTCGAACAAAAATCGGCGCTATCCGAATATCACTTCCCGATATAGTAGATCTATTCGGTTCATGGACGATAAAACATGAGTCTCATTTGAATTATCGTGCAGTTAGACCGGAAGACTTAAAAAGGATTTCCCTCAATGCTTGCTCGAAAACTAAGAACTTAACCTGTCCCTGAGTAGATATCTCGGAAAAAATGAAAGGAGTCGAGTGCCGGTATAGAACCTTCGAATTTCTCGTGGCCCAGAGTTTTATTCATAACGATTTTGCCTAGGCAGCAACAAGGTGAGCCTCTTGCTTCGAACGGAGATACCCTCTAACCTTAAGGAAAGGCTTAGTCATGGTTTCTTTAGTCCTCCCCCTGGCTCTTTTGTTTTTTGGGCACCTGGCCCAGGCCAAGAGCTTCTGCTTCGAAGTCGATGGAATGGTATGTGGCAAATGCGTCGAAAAAATTCAGCAGCATTTTTCCGGACGTTTAGGCATCACGACAACAGAGGTTTCCTTACGCGAAGGCTCAGTACGCTTCGAGGCGGCGGAGAAGTCATGGAACGAAGAAAAGGTCTTGAAAGAATTTTCGAAACTTAAGCTCCCGTCCCGGAGGGTCACGTGCAGTTCCTCCTTGCCCTAATCCTCCTTTACTCATCCACCCTGACCGCCGAGAGACTCACTCTTACGACGCCTAGAGGCGGAGATTTTGAGATTCAAAGCACCATCGGGAAGTTATCTACAAAGGACCTGCGTGGTAAGCATCTTTTTATCGTATTCGGGTTCGGCGAGTGCCACGACGTTTGTCCTGTGACGCTCCAAAGATTTCGTGCACTCGAAGAGCGTCTTAGTACCTCCGAAAAGAAAACACTCCGCTACCTTTTCATTTCCGTGGATAACGAACGCGACTCTATCGACGGGCTCAGGCGCATAGGAAAAGCACTCGGTCAAAGCTTTATCGGCGCCGTAGATTCTGATCCCATCACCACAAGTATCGCGAAGCTCTTCGGTGCGCGCTACGCCCGGTTTAAGAACAAACGAGGCCAGCTCGTGGTCGATCACACGGACTCGATTTTCTACGTTAACCCCAAAGGGGAGTGGGCCAAAACTCTCCCCTATGGAACAGGCCCACAAGAACTTTTACGGACCATGCAAACATCCCCCGCACCTAAACCCTATGTCTCTCCCTACTATCTCGACAAGCTAGGTGGAAACGAAGTTTGTGATCTAGCGGAGAGTCCTTGCGACGTGAAGATAGGCCGGGACAACTTCCGCGTTCGCCTGGGTCCTTCCCCAATAAAACTCCAAAGGCCGCTGAGGCTAGAGCTCACAGTCGAGTCTCAGCTGTTGACACCCGTAGAGGCTGATTTTGAGGGGGTCGACCTCAACATGGGATACATCAGGCCAGCGCTAAAATTAACAGGCGCTCGTCAATACTCAGGGGACCTACAACTGCCGATATGCGAACTTAAAAAAATGACCTGGAGGATCCGGCTCGTGGTTAAGAATAAGGTGGGAGAGCACTTCTATCTTGCGTATAAACTCACGACTCTCGACTAGGTAAGGATTAAAAATCACTAGACTGACTGCCGAGTTCCTCAAGACGACTATGCTTCGCCTCGAGTTGCTGCGAAACAATGGCCACATCTTCCTCAAGACCCAGGGCCTTGAGTTCCCGGAGTCTCTGGGAATCCTCCTTTATCTCTTCCTCGAGTGTCTGTATATTTGCAAGGAGTTCGCTCCGGGCCCCTTCCTCTGCGATACGCTTAGTGACACCGGTGAACTGAAGACGATCCGGATCCAGGAGGTCTTCTTGAGATTCAACGATCCAATGGCTATTTTCACGCTCAAGGACCTCAATCGCCGGAAACTCAACTTCCGAATCTTCTGATTCCAAAGACACGATAGCAGCAGGGTTTCTTTGCCCATGGACTAGCGTGACTAGACCTTCACCAAGCTCCGGGCTCTTCATCAAAGTTTGAAGCTTAATCGCATCAGATTCGGCAAGATCACTAGAGTCACTGCCTCGCGGGCCAATAAGGTAAACTGCTGAAGCAATCAGACCAGCTCCTATGATTAAACTCATTCTTATCAACATACTGTAGTTCCTCTTAAGATCAGATGCTTGGTGTTAAGGAAAAGAATGGGATCCCGAGTGCCTGAGCGGTGCCGTCGGATTCTTGAGAGAAATGCCCTCTACGAAAACCTTTTGACCCCTGAACTCTGAGAGCATATCGGACGGTATCTTGACTCGATAACGGTGCCCTTTTCCAGAACTATCCGCACAAGCAAAATTGACCGCCATTTCTGCAGGTTCTGAAGCGATAGTGCGCGAAATACTCTTGCGTGTTCCAGACGCAGTTCCTGCTGAAACTTGAATCTCTATCTGTGAGTCAGTCCCGTAGTCGCAGGCCCAGCCATTGATATAGGTGCCGGTGCTCTCCACGGTGAATCCATCAACTCGACCTACAACAGATGATTTTACAGGTCTTGCACATGTGATCCCGAAGCGTCCACTCATAGAATCACGGGAGCTCCCATGCTCACTAGGCTTGATGAAGCTAAACAGACGATCTGTCTTAACCTTAATATAGAATTCATTGTCCTGAGAGAAAAAGCCTGAAGTCTCAGAATTTTGAAGATCCACCAGAGAAGGGTACCGAACGGCACCTTCCCCTGTGAGACTACAATCTGAGCCATAGCCCAGAATTCTTGTTACTGGAATGGAGCTTCCTATCTCGGGTGCAGACACTTTCAACCCAAGTCCTTGGGGACCCTTACCGTCTGAGGTCTTGTTGTGGAAGAGAGCTTCGTAGGTGAAGGAATCATGAGTCAAAAGATGAAACTTCATGTTCATGATGGGCTTGGATAAGTCGCCGATAAGATCAAGCACAGGCCACTGAGATCGAGCAAGGCTTGTAGCGCTGTCGCTTCTACGCATAAGGTAGGGAACCTTGTTTCCCATATTACGAGAATTGATCCAGATCGTCGCAGTTCTTGAGGAAGGCGGGCAGACAGTGAAACCAGAGAAAGAATTTTTAGCCTTACCAAATCCTACGCTCGAACAGCCAGCATGTTTCGTAAAAACCCCACTAGATAATAAGAGACCTCCGGGAGTTCCAGTAAGAGTTCCGTCGAGGTCACGGAGGCTGTTGGAGTAAACTTCCTCAACCCAACCGGCATCGCTATCAAAGGGGTCCATGAATGCGCGCTGAAACGGCTCAGGATCAAATCGCAACCCTCTCGTGGTATTGAGAAGTTTATCTGAGCCACCCGTCGTCATCAATGGGACTGGAGTTATATCAATAACGCTAGTGCCCTCTACGGTAGAAATCGTGCGGTCTTGTCTTTTAGAGGGGAATTTCAGGAAATCAACATTGATAAGTTCGAATGGCCCGTCGTATAAGAGTACACCTAATGATTTCTTAGGAAATGAGGTACTCTTAACGATGAAGTCATCTTCAATTTGAGTGTGGGC
>JAIYDC010000080.1 GCA_027487685.1 Pseudomonadota bacterium
CGTCGAGCCAGTACTGACCTCCCTTTATTCTGTTCGCATAGCGACCTATGAGAGCGCCGAAGTAAGGGTGCGGGCGGCATTGATAATCCTCTGGATCATCAAAACCCAGGACGACATCGGTGAGGTTCCCGTTCCTATCTGGCGTCCTTAAGCCTTGGATGATGCCTCCATAGTTGAGGAAGGTCATTTCGATCTGGCCTGTGATCTGGAGGGAATAGGTCCGGATGTTCATATGAGGCGGGTAGCTTTCTGACCGGTTTCTGCCTCATAAGCGGGAATGATTTCCCCAGTGACATGGGCGCTTTTGCCCTTATGGGTGAGTGCGACGATGGATCCTCCGAAGCCTCCACCAGTCAGGCGAGCGCCAAAAACGCTTTCGTGGGTCATACAGAGATCTACCAAAAGGTCGATTTCTGGAATGGAGACCTGGTAGTCGCTCTTCATCGAGAGGTGAGATTCGAGGAAGAGCTGCCCCAGCTTTTTAAGGTCCTGAGCGCGCAAAGCGACGACCGCCTCCTTGACTCGTTGATTCTCTGTAACCACATGCCGAGCGCGCTTTCGGAGGGGTTCCGGAAGTTTGCTTGTCTTCAAAGTGTTCAGGTCAATGTCTCTCAAGTGCAGAATACCAAGTCTTCGGCAGGCCTCTTCACATTCTTCCCGCCGCTGGTTGTAGCCCCCGTCATATTCGGAGAGCCGGTGAGCGACACCGGAATTGATGACAAGGAGATCAAACGTTTCAAGGGGGAGTGGAATCCGTTGGTAGTCGAGTGTCAGTGTATCGAGAAAGAGCGCCTCACCAAATATCCCTAGCCCCGTTGCCATTTGGTCCATGATTCCTACGTGGGCACCTACGAACTCGTTTTCAATCCTCTGACCGAGGCGCGCTACTGCGATAACATCTAAACCTAGTTGACGGTGCTGGTTGAGGGCCTTCAGGAGTGCCGTCTCGAGAGCAGCACTTGACGAGAGACCCGCGCCCTCGGGAATCGTGGAATGAATCTGGATATGGATGCCGCCTTTTGAGCCTAGGACTTCACGCAAAAGATGTGTCGCTCCCTTAACATAATCCACCCAGCTACCCGTCTTTGTCTCATTACCCAGCTCATAAGCGAAGGTCCGGCCCTGAGTGCTTTGAACGCTGACTGATCTTCCTGGAACATCGGTGATGGTCACTTCCGTAAATTGAGGAATCGGCGTGGGGAGAACCCATCCGCCGTTGTAGTCGGTGTGTTCTCCAATAAGGTTGACCCGTCCATGGGCGCGAGCGGTTGAGCTATGATTCATCTATGACCTTCACGTTCTTGAGCTCCATGGCCTTCTCCTCCGGAAGCGAGTCGTTGACGAAGATGCCTGCACCTAGTTCTGTTCCGGCCAGGAATTTGAGCCGATCGCGAGATCGCAAGGGTGGTGTGATCTGAAAGAATAGGTGGGCGTAGGGGTGGTCGCCCTTGACTGGTGCCTGGTTAAGCGTCAGGAGGTAGGGGAAAGGTTTCTCCCAAAGGCGGTCGAATTTTTTCAGGAGGTTCTTCAGGACCTCTGCCAGACTTTGCATCTCATCTGTGGTGAGTTCAGAAAGAAATCCCTTCCGTACTTTAGGCACGATCCAAGTTTCGTAAGGGTAACGAGCGAAGGCCGGTATGAAGGCAATGACGTGTTCGTTTTCGAGAAGAATCCGACGGCCGTCCTCTTTTTCATCGGCGATAATCGCCTCCATAAGACCCAGTTTGTGCTTCTTCCAGAAGTCTCTCATCGATTTCAGAAAGCGCTTCTGCACCGGTGGGACGAAGGAGTAGGCATAGATCTGGCCGTGAGGATGATGGAGCGTCACTCCCATCTCGACGCCTCGATTTTCGAAAGGAAGTACGTAATGAATCTCCGTTAGTTTCCCGAGTTCACGGGTTCTTTCAGCAAGGACCTGAAGAATGAGCTCGATGTGCTCAAGGGGCAGCTCACCCAAACAGGTCTCCGGGTCTTTGGTAAAGACGACCACTTCGCACACTCCAGACGAGGGGCGTGTTGGAACTCTAAGGATTGGGGCGTCGCGGGTGGTGAGATTAAGCGATGGGAAGAGGTTCTCGAAGACAGCAATGTCGTACTCTCCGGCCGGAAGCTCCGTCGGAGAGACCGGGTCCTTTGTTTCTGTTAACGGAGAATGGCCCTTGGGTGGCAAGAAGGTCCGGCCCTGCCGATGGGGAGCGTAGATCACCCACTCACGCCTTAGGGGATGCCACCGCTGATGGGGTGTGGAAGGAGGCCCATCGTTAATTGGTGCCGTTGCGATAATTCCCTCCGGAATTGGACTCATGGAATAGAGATAAAGGAGTCGACCGTCTGGTTTCCGGAGTGTCTTCTTATGCATCCCTTGTTTTTAGGGAGGCGGGGCACGTCATAGCAAAGGACAAGGAGTTAAAGTGCGAGAGAGGCCTTGACCTGTCTAGCGACGCGCTTGGGGCGCTCGGGGAAAGGTCAGAGCGTTTCCCACGAGAGCGAGGAGGAGATTCACCGCGTAGACGAAAAGGTTTTTATCGGCCGAGGTAAAGACCGCAGCGAAGGCGACTACAACCATGGACTCATGGAGCGCCCAGCAAATGACGTAAGTGGGGAAGCGTTTAGTGAGATTTTCTTCAGGAACAATTTTCTTTTCATGAAGGACATAAGTGGCCAGAAGGAGTGTGCCAAAGCACAGGGCCATGGCCTCGAGGGGTTGGTAGCTCTTTGGCACAAAGAATTGAAAATTTGGCGCAATGGTCGTGAGGACGAAGCCATAAACGAGAGTGGAGAATGTGAGTGCACCCCAGAGAAGCTTAAGTGTTATCAAAGGGGCCGCGAGATTTCTCGAATCCATGTGTATTCCTTTTGGGCAGAATAGTAAAATTTTCACCCAAAGGGAGTAAAATGACACGCAATAAAACGCCACGGTACACTTAAAGGGATGAACTCCTTTTCCATCTTTATCCTTGCTATGGGCCTTGCCCTAACCGTGAGCTTCGCTCCCCGGGGGGAGTTCTATCAGGTGATCGACTCCCACCCCCACGCGATCCAAGAGCTCATGCCTTATGTTGAAACTGCATATCAGAGTGGGCGCCTTTGGGTTGTACGGCTGCGTGGGGATACTCCTTCTTCGCTGGCCGGAAGCTTCCGCCGTCTGCGGGGCGGGGAGAAGAGCTACCGTTTCCTAGATCGGCTTCAGGGGCAATTTCGCCGAGGAGCGCCGTACATCCGAGAGAAGCTTCGACAGGTAGAGCGCGACAGAATCAAGCAAGACGTGGAACTTTTCTCGGCCTTCGAGACCCGCAAGGCAGGTACGCCTGGCAATCGCGAGGCCATGGACCTTGTGGCCCAACGCTTAAGGGCCATGGGTCTCGACGTTTCCCTCTCGTGTTACGCTCCTGAGATTTGCAATGTTATCGCCGAGCGCTCCGGACATGAAAAGCCCTCAGAAGTGACCGTCGTGATGGCGCATCTCGATTCTGTCGGTGAGGCCCATGCTGGTGCAGATGACAATGCCTCTGGAGTGGCAGCACTCCTCGAAATGGGACGGATTCTTTCGGCAACACCTCTCCGAAAGACTCTTCGCCTGGTCGTCACTAACGGTGAAGAGGATGGACTCCTAGGCTCCGTATTTTACGCTAAGGAACTCGAGCGCCAAGGCAAGCTCCGGGACATCGGGCTGCTCGTAAACATGGATATGATCGGATACAACCAAAACGGCATCATCGAACTGGAGACAAGTCCAGAACGCGAGAGCGTCGCGCGCTGGATGGCAGAGCTTGTGCTCCGGTACACTTCTCTGACAGCGAAGGTCACCATCGGGGCATGGGGCAGCGACCACGTGCCTTTCCTACGCCGAGGCGTTCCCGCGGTTCTTACGATCCAGAACTGGGACACAAAGAATCCCTGCTATCACCAGGCCTGCGATACCCCCGAAAAACTAAACTATGCCTACATCACCGAGGTCGCACGGCTTAACACCGCGGCCGTCCTCACTAAAGACCTCGAGTAATTCAGAAATCCGATTGAATATCTTTCCAGGCGCCTGGGCCGGATAAACTTTGCCGCTTCGGACGGCCTCCCCGGAGGCCTGTATACTTGAGAGATGAACATTTATTGCCTTTCTCCTTTTCGGCGTCTTTTTGCGCTGTGTCTATTCCTAGCGCTTGCAGGAACCCTGAACCCTGGCGGTGTCCTTGCCCGCGCAACTCTCGGGTACATTGATCTCGACTGGACGACGGTGATGGGAGACGAATTCAAGCTTGAGGTCGCTCTCGGCAGTGCCAGGAATCATGTGCTCCGGACTAGGCTCAAGAAGCGAACATACCGATTCCCCATCGAGCGACCCGTTGTCGTTTTCTGGCGCGTAAGTCCTCTCCGGGGAGATCAGTGGGAAGAGTTCACGGACTGGCGTGAGATCGACGTGACAGATCCTGTGGTCCTCCTCCGCGATCCCCTGATGCGCTCGCCCTTCAACGGCAAATCCATGGTCCTGGGCGCTGACCGGAACTACGTCGACTTCTACTGGGAGGAACCGTCGCTCGATTATAACTACCAGCTCGAATTCAAAAAACAGGGTCGCCGTCGGGCCATCTCGTTTCCGGTCAGTGGAGGATTCAAGCGTTTGAGCTTCGAGCGCGGCGCGGCCCCACTCGGGGACTACCTCTGGCGCGTGCGAGCAAAGAGCAAGAAGGGGAATTGGTCGGTGTCGAAGAAATACCGTCACCTTAACCTCCGGCGATCCTGGGCCGGAGAGCTCTTAAATGAGATTCGCCCTTTCGGCGCTGCCTTCCTCGGCATGGGCTACGGCCTTGAATACATTCACTGGGGTCATGACTATGGGATAGGCGCCCTCGTGCAACGCTTCTCTCAGAGCGCTGACGGCGTCGAAGAGAGCGGTTTCTCCTACGCGATTGCGGGCCGTCGACTTCTCATGGCCGAGGAGTTTTTCCGCGTCGCTGTGGTCGGCGAGTTCGGCGGTATCAAGCTAGGCCTTGATGACGGCGATCGGCCCCGAACTGAAAGTGCCCCGTACGTTGCTCTAGGTGTTGAGGGGCAGTACTACGTCGGTAATTGGGCCGGCTTTATTGGCGCAGGGGGAGGAAAAAACTTCCTTCCAGGGACCTATGATACCGACGCCGGCCAGGCCACCCTCCAGGCAGCGGGTGGTTTCTTCTACGCCCGGGCAGGATTAGGTCTTTTCTTCTAAGCGCTCTTCATTGCCAGCGCACTCTTGCGACCATGGAGCATCCTCCATGCTGCCGTTTGCACAAGGTAGAGTGCCAGACCGATCAAAAGAATCGACACCACCGAGTTCATCAGTGAGAGATCGATCCCACGCGACTTTGCAAGGTTTCCACGAGTGATCTGCACCAAGGCCACAAGTGTGGTTAATAGCACAAAGATCATGGGTAGGAGTGTGAACCACAGCCGCTTACCATTTTGATGGAGCCAAGCAGAAATCACCAGGAGAGTCATCGCGGCGAGGAGTTGGTTCGCAGCGCCGAAGAGAGTCCAGAACTGGGCCCACATTCCGGAGGTTGTATTCATGAGGATAAGTGCGGCGGGAAGAATAGTCAGGAGGGTCCCAATGATGGCCCCTGTTTTACCAGAGAGACCTGAGAGCTCTTCAATAAGGTAGCGGCCTAGGCGGGTGGAGACGTCGAGGGTGTCGAAGACGAAGGTTGAGAAGGCCATGGCGCCAAAAGTTACAGCGAAGGGCAGATGCTCAGGGCCTATCAAAAGAGTGAGGAATTCACCGATGCCGCGTCCATAGATGGTCCCAGGCTTCAGAGTTCCGACGTCTGCTGGCGCCATAGTCATGATAATTGAGAGTGAGATAAGGGCGACCAGACCTTCTGCCAGCATCGCTCCGTAGCCTACGGCATGGAGGTGAGACTCGTTATCAATTTGCTTTGAGGTTGTACCGGAGCAAACGAGGCCGTGGAAGCCTGAGCAGGCACCGCAGGCGATGGTCACGAAGAGGAAAGGGAAGAGGGAGCCGGTCATCTTGTCTAAGTGAAAACCGGTGAAGGCCGGCTGAAGGATTGGTTTCCCACTAAAGAACAGGCCCATCACACCCAGTATCAGGACCGTGTAAAGGATATAGCCGCCGAGGTAGCCCCGAGGTTGGAGCAGCAGCCATACGGGAACCAGTGACGCCAGCGCACAGTAGGCGCAGATCAGAAGGGCCCAACCGGTTTGGGAAAACTGGAACCAATGAGAAAAGGAAGTGCCGGCCCAGCAGACAGCGAATGTGAGAGGGACGAAGATAAGGGTATTGAGCCAAAGGGGAGTCTTGAGATAGCGCTCCACGAGACCCAGACCGATGGAGAGTAGGAGGTAGGCGATCGCCGCCCAGGCCACTGCTCCGCCCGGGTGAAAGTTCACACTGGTGCTGGCGAGTTCATCAGGCCCTGTCACGAAGCTTCCAGCGGTAATATCTGCGAAGGCGACAATAATGTAGACGAGTGCGATCCAAATGAAGGCCATCATCGCCTTCCCGGCCCGTGTTCCGAGCTGCTCACGGGTAATGTCAGCGATTGAATGAGCTTGGTGCTTCACAGAGCAAGTAAGAGAACTAAAGTCATGGACAGCGCCAATGAAAACGACGCCGAGGGAGATCCAGATGAGTGAAGGAAGCCATCCAAACTGTTGGCAGGCGACGATGGGGCCTGCGATGGGGCCCGCTGCCGCAATCGCAGAGAAATGCTGGGCGAAGAGGTAAAAGGGATTGGTTGGAACGTAGTCGACGCCATCGTTATGGGTGTGGGCCGGGGTTACGGCCTTTGGGTCGAGGTTAAACTGCTTTGCTACCCAACCGCCGTACTGAAAATAACCCAAAGTGAGAAATACGATAAAGAGGGCGGCGATGACGGGAAGACTCATGGGACACTCCAGTAGTTTCAAAATGAAGCTTAGTCTTTAGTGATATCCAAAAGTGTGCCCGCGGTCAAATCTCAGATGAAAGTCTGGTCGCTTCTGTTGGTCCCAACGCCTTTTAAAATGACTAGGAGTCTCAGTTTGATTAAAGTTTTGATATGGATTATCGGACGATTGAGAAGAATGGATTCATACATCTAAAGAACATTATCTCTAACGATGATGTCAAGAAACTTGTGTTTGAGTTTCAAAGTGCTGAGGGGATTTCAAATAAAAAGTATAATATAAAAAGAGTGGCAAACTCTTCGCGTGATATTTTAAGGCCATACTATCTTCACATTATGGAACAGCTTTCTTCGCAAACCGACTTAACTCTTAACACATTGGCCGACAGTGGGGGAGCCTATTTTTCAACGAATGATGGCGTGCATGACTGGCATCAAGATTCTCTTACTTACTACCTCTACCAAACCCATAAAAATTTTGTCATTTTTTGGACACCCATCATAAAACCGACGCCCTCCTTTGGGAATTTATCCTTATTCCCCTATGGTGAATTTAAAAAAGCAGACGAGGAACTTTTTAAGCGGAGAAAAGATAAGGGGGCTGCTCATTTTTATCAAAAAGGCAGTCAAAATATTTTTCACTTAACTGACTCTGGCCAAGATTCCATCTTGAATGTCAACTTCAATCTAAATGAACTGCAGGTTACACCTCATGTTGAAGTAGGTGACGTCCTCGTTATGAAAGGTGATTTATTTCATAGAACTCAGATTAAGAGTAGTGATAGGGTCGCGATTTCTCTTTATGGACTCAATCAAGATACGGTTCTTACCCTAAAGGACTTTGAATGTTCTGGGGAGTATAAGAAAGAATATTTTGAAAAAAATCCCGAGGTCTATGCAACGCTTTTAGCATTTTTCAGCAGGCATCAGACCGCAACGATCAAGATGTTACAAGAATTTTTATCGTCGAAAAATAACTGAAGTATAGGATCTCACTCCTGGTCCTGGCCGATCGAGGTGAAATCGGCGGCCGAAAGTTTTTACCATCCGGAACTTGCGCCACCACCTCCGGAGCGGCCCCCGCCGGAACTCCCAGAGGTGGATCCACCGCTGGAGCTAGACCTGGCCGATCTTGACCGGCCTGTTTGTAGTATAAAGTGCCATGTGATTAACCGCTGCTTGAGTTCATTGAGTGTCGCTCTCTTTTCCGGGTAGCGGTGTACGAGGATCACAAAATAACCTCGGAGTAGAAGATCTTTGATGATTGAAGTAGAAATTGAAGCAAACAAAATATGGTAAATGAGAAAGGTCAGGGCAACACCAACTAGGCTTAAAGGGAGAGCAAGACCTACCTCGATCAAATTAAATCCACCTAGTTTTGAGGTTCTCATAAAGGTAAAGATGTCCCACACAACGACTAAGGCCGGAATGAATGACGAGATTCCGGCGAAGAGTGTCAGAAACTGTTTGAGCTTATGCTCCTCTATTGGCAGTTCAAGGACCCCAATTGCGGAAAGGTTTTCCCGAAGCCTCCGTCGTTGGCGGCGCCACCATAAGAAAAGCGTCATAGGGACCAGGGCACATGTAAAGGTGATGATAGCGTTTTTGGGAAGACCTATTCCCATTTCTAGGTCTGATGCTGTTGCGTTGGCCTCGGATGTCGTCGACTCTTTTTTAGCACCTAGGGCCTCGATGAGTTCGACGATGCCATTGAAGGTCTGGCCCGCTTTGAGCTTGGGCTTCAGGATCCGCTCTAGAAGGTCTTTTGATTTGTAATCGGTGAGCTCTCCCTCAAGGCCATAGCCTACCTCGAGACGCATCTTACGATCGCCCATAGCAAGGACCAGGAGGAGTCCATTGTCTTTGCCTTTTTCTCCGATCTGCCACTCCCGGAATCGCCGTTCGCTGTAGTCTTCGATCGGCTCGCCATCGAGAGTTTCGAGGGTATGAACGACGAGCCAGATGCTGCGTCTTAGTTTTAGATCTCTAATCATGGCCAACAATTGTTCTCGGCGGGTACTGTCTAAAATTTGGGCGTCATCAACCACCGATGAGTTAAGTCGCCCCTGCGCCAGGACCGTTAGGGCTGTAAAAAAGTAAAGACTTATGAGAATTATTGCCAGTTTCATTGCTTCTAGCTCCGAGTGATTTATATGAACTATCGGTGCAGTAGCTCTCGTCTTAACCGTCTTAAATCCTCGGAGTCAAACTTTGCCGCTTATGACGCCACTTTTAGTGAGTGGTATAATGAGGGAGTGAAGACTGATCTAAATACTACCGGCTATCTTCCTTCTAAGCCCCTGGCCTCTAGGGCCCAGGCTTCCAAGGACGTTGTGCCCAAGCTCGCTCCGACAAGGCTACCCGCTAAGGGCTCTCCCGATTACAAGTTAGATCTCTCAGGGAACACCAAGCCTGGAGCATCTGCTCCCTCCCTTCCAAGTCTCCCACTGCCTCCCACACCGTCTATTCCTAGTGTTCCCCAAATAGATGCTGACATCCCATCTCCGGTCAGTGAAGCCGTGGAGGCCAAGGCCAATGCTGTTGCTAAAAAGGAGATGGAGAAGATCGTCCGCGATGAGGTCAAACCTGGCTCGGTACGTAAGCCTCTGGTGATCTTTATTAAGGGACTTGACCTTTTCAGTTCCCCCTCTAAGAGCGAGGGTGGCTACGCCGGGGTCGGACGAATCGCCCAGAGCATCGAGGGATCGCGGACCTTTGGTTGGGATCAGAAAGATGAGATTGCCACTGAGGTCGCAAAAATTCACCGTGATTTTCCGGTCGTCCTCGTGGGCCATAGCCTGGGTGGTGACACGGCGGTGGAGATTGCCGATGAATTTGATTCTCTGAAACAAGGATTCAGACCTATCGATCTTCTAGTTACAATCGACGCCGTAGGATTTTCCAATGATATCATTCCGCAGAATGTGAAGCAGCACCTGAATATCTTCGGCGAGACGAGTCTCTTTCTCAACGATGGCCCTCATGTGGCCCGGCGAGAAGAAAAAACCAATGTGAGAAATATTCTCTCTCCCTTGGACCATACAGAGATTGACGACGACCGGGAGGTCCAATTTGAAGTCGTTGACCTCATCCAGCAAACTCTCGCCTCTCGGCCCTAATCCCGGAACGTCACCTTAAGTCTTGATAGGTAAAGCTCATACTTTGAAAAGAGTGGCCAGAGGGCACCGAGATTCTTCTCCCGTGCCTCTGCTTCGATTAATCTCCCCAGTTCACCCAGCTCCGAAAAGCCATAGGACCCAGCAGCTCCGAATAACTTATGGCCTATGCTCTCTGCTATGTTATAGTCCTCGACACGTAGGGCCTCCTTTAGGAGTCTAATCTCCGCGGAGCGTTTGGCTAGATACAGTGGAATGGCATCCGCAAGGTCTCGGTCTACCGCGACCGTGATGTCGCCGGCGCTGTCGCGGATGGCGCACAACAGCTCTTCGGGCACCACGGGCTTGGTTACGTGGGCGTGACAGCCTGCCTCGAGGCTGCGAGCGACGTCTTCCTCTCGTGCAGAAGCGGTTAGGGCGATAATTGGTTTCGGTGCAGATCCCGAGTGCTCCCAATACTCATGAATTTTTCGAGTCGCCTTATGGCCATCCATCACCGGCATCTGGATGTCCATCAGGATGAGATCGAAGTGGACCTCGCGAACCATGGCCAGCGCTTCTTCCCCATTGGTGGCTTCTACGAGCTCCCAAGGGAAGGATCTGAGGAATAGTCTAATCACTAAACGACTTTCAGGATTATCATCCACAAGAAGAATGCGAAAGTGCTGTTCTTCAGGGATTTGCCGTTTAGGCGGATACATGATTTTCTCCTGATCCTTCACCCGGCGCTGGAATTTGAAAAGGAACAAGGCCCCCAATAGAGGGGGCCTTGGATCAGTTAGATTGTGTCGGTTACGAGTCGGCCAGTGCGTGCCGCATCCAGAAATTCTGCAAGCCCTCCAGTAGGTGAGTTACCCTGGCCCAGCCAAGAGGTGTTTAAGCGACCGTAGTAGTCAGAGAGGTCATTTCCGCAGGCCGCACCGCCGCCGTGGAGCTGTCCAACGACCCGTTTTGATGAGTTAAAGAGTGGCGAACCGGATGATCCTGGTTCTGTTGTTCCTTTATCCCAGTCAATCACTCGAACGTGAGTTCCGTCGCCTGGAGAACTCTGGCCACCATAAGAGGAGATGACGGCATTCTCGTTTTCAAAGGAAATCGATTTCTCATCGACGCTGGGATGGTGAATAGCGACAACTGGGGTATCGTGACCTGTCGTTGTTGCGTCCCATCCGGCATATTTCACTTTCCACTTAGGATCTGGCTGAGCGTTTAAACGCACGAGAGTAAAGTCCGAACGATTCCCGCTCACGAGATGGGTGGCACCGGACTGGAAGTCAGTGAGCTTGCCGTCACGGCCACCGCCGCAGGCCGAGGTCTGGTAGTTCCAGTAGACCACCAGAGAGGCTGCTGTTGCGGCCGTGATCCGACAGTGCGCAGCTGTCATAAAGTACGGCGTGCGATCTCCGGCCGTGTTATTGACCATGAAGCCGGTGCAGAAGCGAGAGCCTCCGGTAGAAATCACGGCGACAGCATTGACCTGATTCTCCCACCCCTTGGAGTCGCTGCAGGCAACATCTACGTTACAGCTACCGGCCTTAAGTGTTGTCTGACCGAAGGCCCGAAAGCCCTGGCCCACATGACCCAGCTCGATATCAACCTGACCTACGACTGACTCAGGTGCTGTAACTTCAATGACAACGTCGTCCGACATGATCACAGGTGTCCAAAGTTCACTATTAACGTTATTGTCTTTAGCGGTAAAGGAACGGATGAATTGGGTACGATCCGCCGAGTAAATAGTGAGTTCCGCACCCGGGGGAAGACTGAAGCGTGTGAAGCCAAAGTTCAAAGAGACCGCGTTGGGTGCAGTCACTTGATGAGTCCAGACATAATCGCTACCAGATTTTTCCCAGGTGGGTTTTACGGATAAACGGTGGGGAACCGCAAAACGCGGTGCCTCGCCTTTCTTCTCGGCTTCGAGCTCTTGATCGTGCAGGGCCTGGACGTCCAGAGGACGGAGGTAACTGGAGCTGGCGGAAAAGGCTTCAAACGAAAGGGCCAGTACGGCAAATGCTGCAAAATATCTCATGTCTCCTCCTTGAGAACTGTATTAGATAAAACGATAGAGACAAAAATTCTGAGTGCCATCTAACATTTACTCTCATCCGCCGCGGGGTGTCTGAGTGCTTTTGTCGAATATTTATCCCTCCTCTGTTCTGGACAACTTTTCACATGATTCATATATTCAACTTTGTTAACTATTAATAAAGTTCACTATGCTGACAGACCTTATTTTTTCCTCGATTCCTTTTGCTGTCCGGACGCTCCGGCGCTCCTGTGCCTCGTCTCTGGCCGGGGAAATCACGTTTCAACAGTTCAGGGTTCTCTCCCAGGTTCACGAAGGTATGGGGCAAACACAGATTTCCCAGAACCTTCAGATTTCCGTCGCCGCCGTTTCAAAGTTCGTTGACCTCCTGGTCAAGCGGGAACTCGTTAAGCGCGCCCCCGGAGAGGACCGGCGCAGCCATCGGCTAACCCTGACCCGAGAAGGGGACAAGCTTCGGCGGACGGTGCACGATGCCGTGGCCCGAGAGCTTCAGCGGAACTTGAAAAAACTCAATAAACAAGAACTTTCCGACCTCGAGCAAGGCCTGTCAGTGCTCGATAAACTCATGGGATTAGTCAATGAAAAGTAGATTCACACCGTTCCTTCTCCTAATTCTCGCCTCAATGCCCAGCGGTGCCACCACCCTCAAGGAAGCCTTCACTCTAGCACGGGGGAATATGGAATCTCTGAAGCGGGCCTCAGTCCAGGTCACCCAGACCGAGGAGCAAAAGATTCAGGCACGGGCCGCTGTTCTTCCGACTATTGCTGGTGTGGGGTCATATACCCGGATTGATCCACCTGCCCAGGCGGGGAGAAGCCCGTTTCTCCTTACGCGGCAATACTCGGCGGCGATACGGCTCAGCCAACCGATCCTGAGAGGGGGTGTCCTATCCGCTTACCAGCTTGCCCAGGATAATCTCCTCCTGGCCCGCTACCAGCGCGATGCGACTGAACTCAGTCTGTATCAGCTTGTCATTAATTCCTACTACAATGTCGCAAGTTCGCAGGTCGATGTGAAGAACGTAGACGAGCTCCTGCGCTTTAGCCGAGAGCGTGTCCGAGACATCCGAGATCGAACGGCCATCGGCAGGTCGCGCAAGGGAGAACTGGTGGAGGCCGAGGCCCAGCTGCATATCGCTGAGTCCCAGTACCAGCAAACGTTGATTGGCCTAGAGGAAGCAGAACGGAACTACGAGTTCCTTACCCTGGCCAAGCCAGGACAAATCATCCTTGAAGCGGCCATCCCTGACATCACTGCGCCTCTAGGCGATTACCTTTCGAAAGTGCGCACAAGACCTGACGTCCTGGCGGGCCTGCAAGAGGCAACCGTGGCAGGTCGGCAGATCGAAATCGCCAAGGGGGGCCATTACCCGCAGGTTGACCTCACGAGTAACTACTTTATCGATCGGACCGGGGTTCTCGCCACATCTGAATGGGACGTCGGCGTGCAGGTGAGTGTTCCGCTTTTCCAGGGTGGGGGAGTCGCTTCTCAAGTCCGGGCCGCGGCCGAGGGGCGTCGCATCGCCGAACTCCGTGGCGCCGAGACACTTCGAAGTGCTGAGCGTGACATCACCATAAATTATCAGAACCTGCTGAAGATCAGAGAGCAATTAAAGTCCCTGCGTGAAGCGCTCCGCAAATCAGAAGAAGTCTATCGGCTGAACAAGCGTGATTACCAGTTGGGTCTTGTGACCAATCTTGACGTCTTACAATCACTAAATCTTTATATTGAGACGAAGCGCTCTTATGATGGTCTCGTTTCCATAGGCCATTTAAATTACAGAAACCTTGAAGCTCTCACAGGAGTTATCCCATGAGCCTCTCCGACATCTCAATCCGAAAACCTGTTTTTGCCTGGATGCTCATGGCGGCCATGATCATCTTCGGTTACCTTTCCATGCGCGGTATGGGGGTCAGTCAGCTTCCCGATGTGGATTTTCCGGTGGTGAATATTTCTGTCAACTACGATGGCGCTGCCCCTGAAGTGATGGAACTCGATGTGATCGATCCCATCGAGTCCGCCGTCCTATCCGTTGAGGGGGTGAAGACCCTGTCCTCATCGGCACGCCTCGGATCGGCCAATATCTCCGTCGAATTTGGTTTGGAGAAGAACATCGACGTCGCCGTTGCGGAAATTGAGGCCCGAATTAACCAGGCCAACCGTTTCCTCCCAGAATCTATCGATCCCCCGATCATTACGAAAGTGAATCCTGATGACCGCCCCATCATGTGGCTCGCGGTCTCTTCAGAGACTTGGTCACGAAAAGACCTGATGGCCTTCGTCCGTGATAACCTCAAAGATCAGTTCCAAACGGTTTCCGGGGTCGCTGATGTCTTCCTGGGTGGCTACGTCGAACCCAACCTTCGAGTCTGGGTTTCCAACGAAAAACTCAACCAATACCAACTGACCGTGAACGATCTCATCTCGGCCATCCAGTCCGAGCACAAAGAATCACCCTCCGGTTTTATTGAAGACCCCCTGATGGAGAAAAACGTTCGAACTCTTGGCGAGGCCACAAGTGTCGCCCAATTCGAGCAGCTTCCCATCATCCGCCGTGGGGGCGCACCGAATTTCGTTCCGATCTATATGCGAAACGTTGTCTCGGTGGAAGAGGGTCTCGCTGATGTGAGACGCTTCTCGCGGGTCAATGGCAAGACGGCCATTGGGCTGGGTGTGCGGAAACAGAGGGGCTCAAACGCTGTAGACGTGGCGACAGGTATAAAAAAGAAAATGACCGAGATCCGTAAAAACCTGCCTAAAGGTGTGTCCATCGGTCTTAACTTTGATACCACCAAATTCATCGAGGACTCTGTTCACGAGCTCTCCTTCACCATGATTCTCTCGGCCCTCCTTACGGCCGTCGTTTGCTGGCTCTTCCTCGGGTCATTCACGGCAACCATCAACGTTATCCTTGCAATTCCGACCTCGATTCTTGGTGCCTTCATCATCTTGAAGTATATGAACTTCACCCTGAACACTTTTACCCTCCTGGGCTTGTCGCTATCCATCGGAATCGTGGTCGACGACGCCATCATGGTGCTCGAAAACATTTACCGCCATCATGAAGAAGGTAAAGATAAGGTGCGCGCTTCACTCGACGGGGCCAATGAGATCTCCTTCGCTGCTCTCGCCGCGACGGTGGCGATTATCGCTATCTTCTTTCCGGTCGCCCTGATGGATGGCATCATAGGAAAGTTTTTCTTTCAGTTCGGGATTACCATGTCCGTTGCTGTGGCCCTCTCCTACGTTGAGGCTCTCACTCTTACGCCGATGCGAACCAGTCAGTTTATGGAGGATACGACACGCCAGTCGAAGCTTGGCCGTGCCGTGGACAGCCTTTTTGAACGAGTCACGACACTTTACCGCTCGGCGCTTGAAAGGGCCCTTAATCATCGACTCATTGTTCTCTCCACTTCTTTGATCTTCTTTGCTGGGTCTCTCTACCTGGTGAAGCTTATCCCAAAGGAATTCACCCCCGCCCAGGATACGTCCTCTTTTATGGTTCGACTCAAAACAGCTGATGGCTCGTCTCTAGAGTTCACTGACGTCGCAACTCGAGAAGTTGAGGCCTACTTTGCTAAGCGCAAGGAAGTGAAGCGCTTCTTTGTTTCAGTCGGAGGCTTTGGCGGCGGAGGTGGGAGCGAGTCGAACTCAGCGATGATGTTCATTACTCTTCTTGATCCCGATAAGAGGCCGGTAGACCCAACCAAAAATAGGCCTTTAAAACAGCTCGAACTCCTCGACATCTACCGCCAGGATTTTAAGCAATTTAAAAAGGCCAAGGTCTTCGTGCAGGACACATCCCAGGGCGGTTTTAGTGCATCTGGGCGAGGTTTCCCCGTGGAGTTCACTCTTACAGGCGGCAACTGGCGGACGCTGGTGGATGCCTCGAAAGCGGTCATGGAAGACATGAAGGCCTCAAAAATTTACACCGACATTGACACCGACTACAAAGAATCTGTGATGGAAATTCAGATTTTCCCTAACCGGGAGCAGGCCAAACTGCGCGGGGTCTCCGTTCAGGAAATTGGCGTCACGATCAATGCAATGATTGGCGGAGTGATCGTCGGCAAGTATTCAAAGGACGGTCACCGCAATGATATCAGGATCAAAATGTCCGATGCTTCCAAGGGCCGGCTCGACGACCTGAAGAAGATCTACGTTCGAAACACCCGTGGCGAGCTGGTCAAGCTTCTCGACGTTGTCAATGTGAAGGAACTTCCTGGTGTCCAAACCATCAACCGCCGTCAGCGTCAAAGGGCCGTCACTATTTTCGCTGGAGTCGCTTCAGGAAAATCCCAGGGAGAGGCCCTGGATAAAGTCCGTGACCTAACTCGTAAGCATCTTCCTCCAGGGTATGGACTGGTAGAGTCCGGCTCCTCGGAAACCTTTCGGGAAACTTTCCGAAGCCTTCTTTTCGCTCTGGGCCTTGGTGTGATCGTCGCTTATATGATTCTCGGTGCTCAGTTCAATAGTTTCCTTGATCCCATCACAGTTCTGGTAGCGTTGCCCTTCAGTATCTCGGGAGCATTCATAGGTCTCTGGGGCCAGGGACAATCCCTTAACATGTACTCAATGATCGGTTTGATCCTCCTGATGGGTATTGTTAAAAAGAATTCTATCCTTTTGGTCGATTTCACCAACCAGCGCAGAGATGAGGGACTCGGGGTTCGCGATGCGCTCAGGGATGCATGCCCGAAGCGGCTTCGACCGATTCTTATGACGACGTTTTCAACCGTTGCCGGGGCCGTTCCCCTGGCCTTCTCGATCGGCCCTGGCTCCGAATCACTCAAACCCATGGCGGTGGCGATCATTTGGGGAAGTCTGATTTCAACAGTACTCACCCTAGTTGTAGTTCCTGCATTCTACTCGCTCCTGGCGCAAGAGCGGCGACGGATCCCTTAAAGGGGATCCGTTCCTTTTCGAAGTTGTATTAGGCCGGCGCTTTAAGGCCTAGATACGCCTCGATACCCGGCTCGACCTCGCCAAAGTAGCTGACCTTGCCTTGGTGGAGCACCATGACCTTGTTGCAGACCTGCCGGATTTGGTCTGGGGAGTGGGAGACAAAAATCGTGGCCCCTGCCTTCTCAATAAATGAGCGCATGCGTTGGGCAAGTTTTTTTTGAAAGAAGACGTCCGCCCCGTCCAGGACCTCGTCTAGGATGAGGAT
This sequence comes from Pseudomonadota bacterium, assembly GCA_027487685.1. Classification (GTDB taxonomy): domain Bacteria; phylum Bdellovibrionota; class Bacteriovoracia; order Bacteriovoracales; family Bacteriovoracaceae; genus Peredibacter. Next base: position 17,213 of record JAIYDC010000080.1, read on the forward strand.
GTCCGTGGGAACAGCGGAGATAAGCGAGAGAAGGAGCCGTGATTGCATCCCTTTCGAGTATTTTTTAAAGGGTACATCGATGAAGTGGCCCAGCTCAGAGAATTCCGCCGCCTCTTCTACGATTGGCCCCACATCCCGAATCTTAGGGAAGAATAAGCGTGCGAGGAGCTGAGCATTTTCCCTCCCCGTGAGTTCAGGCATAATGCCGGTACCGGTGTCGAAGATCGCCCGGATCTCGGTGCTGCTATTGATTGTGCCGTACTGGGGGGTCATCATACCGGCGATGCACCGGCAGAGAGTCGTCTTACCCGAGCCGTTGACCCCGAGAATGCCAATCCGCATCCCACGCTCGACGGAGAAAGTTACACCCCGCAAGACCGAGTAGAGCTCTGTGCGCTGGAAGAAAAAATTTAAAGGATGAGTCACCGCAGAGACAAAGACATCTCGAAGGTCCCGCTGGTGGTAGTGGTCTAATTCGAAGAAGACCCGTAGGTCTTTCACTTGGAGAAGGACTTCAGAGCTTGAGGTAGAAGTCATTCTGTTTCCTTTTCCAGACTAGAAACCCAATTGCAGTGAATGCCAATGCCACGGCAAAGCTCATCAGGAGGGCGGGAATAAACGTCTCGAGTTTTCCTGAATGGATCACGAGACGGAACGGTTCTATGAAGTAGAGGATGGGATTGAACGCGGCCACCCAGATGTAGCCCTCAGGAATGAACTCCCGGGGATAAAAGATCGGTGTTAAGAAAAACAGCAGGCTAAACAGAAATCCAGTGACGAAGTTGATGTCCCGATGAAAGACGTTCAGGATGCTTAAGCTGACAGTGATGCTCAACGTTCCGATGAGAAGCGGGGCAAGAGCGAGGGGCAGGAGTGCCAGGAGCACGACGGAGCGGTCGTAGAAGAGATAGAAGGGCAATAAAATCAGAAAGAAGCTGGCAACAAAGTTGATAAACCCGTCCATGACTTGCGCCGCCAGAATCACCCAAGGGTTAATTTTAAAAGACCTCAGGAGCTGGGCCTGAGAAACAAAAACGGGAGTTCCCATCTGGATGGTGGTAGTAAAAAAAATCCAGGGAAGAAGACCACCGAGGAGAAAAAGAAGATAGTCGGGCATATCAACCCGTAGGAATTTTCGAAAGACCAGGGCCTGGACACCAAACATCAAAAGGGGATTTAAGACGACCCAGATAAAGCCGGCCCAGGTTTTACGGTATCTGGACTTCATCGAGGCGATGGTGAGATCCTGAGTCTGTATCCAAAACTGGCGAAATGACATGGTTTGATCTTAGCAGCATCTCTTGGTCCTGCAAGAACTTTGACTTTTCTCGAACGCGGGTAGCGCTGGGATCCTCACTTCGGTACACTTTCCCTATGGAACTCTTAGAACTTCTCGTAACGGCCGGACTGGTCGTTCTGATTTGGATTATCCAGATCCTTCATTATCCGACTTTCCTGTTTGTAGACAGGGAGTCCTTTGTGCGCTTTGAAGCGTTTCACGCGGGCAGGATTTCATTCATCGTCATCCCCTTGATGCTGATGGAATTAGGACTGGCCCTGGTCAACCCTCGTTTGCTAGTGACACCTCTGGTGATTCTTATCTGGCTCTCTACCTTTCTCCTTCAGGTGCCCTGCCATAATAAACTTCAGGCGGGATATGACGAGGCGACCATCCGCCGGCTGATCAACACCAACTGGATCAGGACCATCCTCTGGAGTTTAAAGCTTCTCGTTCTGGGGTACCTGTTTCAGGTGAGATAAAGCGTATTGAAGGTTCTAGTTCAATTTAGTTGTTAGTGATTTTAATTTATGAAGGCCTCAAAAGAGGCCTTCACTTTTTTGAGCTTTGGAGCTGTCTCCCCTTAGGGAGAGCGCTCTAATGAATGAGATTGATCTGGTTCAGGGTAAGAGCTTCGCCAGAAAACGTTTCTGGCGGAGCTTAGGAAGGCAAAAAATTTATCGAGAGGCCTTATTGAGCGAGCGCTGGATGTGTGGAACAACCTGGTCAAGACGAAGAACAACCTCTCCCCATTGAACAGCACCCTGGTCAGGGCCAGAGAGGCAGTTGCCTCCAGTCTCATCGCATTTATTCACAACAAGGCAGCTTGAAGCGTCGCCTTGCTTCGAGGGTATGTAATCTGTTTTTCCCTGAATCAGAATGCCCTCAACCATACCAGACGAAGCGTCGAAAACCGCTGAACCGGAGTTTCCTTGGAAGGTATCAAGAGTAGTTGAGAAACGAGTCGGATCGTTGTTCTTGGTTACCCGGCCAGCAGGGGAGATCTTAGTCGGCAATCCGCTAGGATGTCCGATAACGACCAGAGAGGCGGAGCTTGAAATGCGGCCCGAGGTCCTGAAGCGAAGTGGCTCGCGGCCGACAACGGGACGGTCAAGCTTGATCACAGCGAAATCCGCGGTTGCACTGAGCTCGGCCTGAATGATTTCCTTACAGAGGTAGATATTTGTAGCAGGAATATTCCGAAGTGGATTGTGAGAAGCTGACTTCATGTTCAGGTCAAAGACCCAAGCAAAGGAGCGGCAAACCTGGTCCGGAGTCGCAAATGATTTATAGCAATGGCCTGCGGTCACGATGGTATCTGGGCCTACAAGGAAGCCCGAGCAGGTTGCCGCCGTGGGTTGTTGAGAAAAGGCCTCATTGGGACAAATGTTCTGGCCACTCTCGAGGGTTTTGATCCCGGCGAGATCAAAGAAACTAGGGGTGGATGATTTTTGGAAGCTGGAGACTGAAACCATGCCGGCGGTAGAGAGTGCCAGCTTCCGATGGAGGGAGTTCGCTACCTGATAGACATCCTGGCGATTGTCCGGGCCATAGATGACCTCTACTGCTGCCATGGCATTGAGCGCCAGAAAAGTGATAACCAGGGGTGCCAGATGCTTCATCAAAACTCCTTCGGGAGGGGTCAAACGTTCGGCCCCTTTATGGCAAAGTAAGAATGTTTTGCAAACTAACATCTTCTGACAAAAATTTGACGCTTTAGGTGTATGTAAAAAGGTAAAAAAAAGGCCCGGAAACCGGGCCCTCTTTTTGTTAGTAGTAAGTGGCTTAGATTAAGCTTTTTTTGCCCACATGTTACAGTAAGCGCCTTCCTTAACTTTCGGAGCTGCAGCTGACTTCATGGCATTTTTCATGGCCGGTAGTGTACAGTCACCGGCGCCGGCGCCTGTGCCTTTGTACCACTTGCAGGTGCTACAAATTTTGCCATTTTTGACTTGAGGAGACACTTCTTTATAACCAAGTTTACCAGCAGTTACATAGACGTCTGCTGCGAGAGCGTTCTGGAGGATACCAGAAGCCTTACCAAGGACTGAAGAAACAGCTGCGAACAACATAGTGCTTTTTAAAAAATCTCTTCTTTTCATAAACAAACCTTTTGTTAAAAGAAAAAGCTATAAAGTGGTAATTTAGTACCACAATTCTAACAGAAATTGATGGGGTTTTGAGAGGGAAAAAACGATTTTCAACTGTGTTTTATAGCCCAAACTTTTGGCAGCTATTCCGAGCAACTGTTTCGGAAATTGATAGACATACGTTCTTAAAAAAAATTACACTTTCCGCATATGACGACACCTAAAAAATCTTTTACTTTTATCGACTTATTTAGCGGCTGCGGCGGCCTTTCTTGTGGCCTTGAAATGGCCGGGCATCGCTGCCTCCTTGGGGTGGATGCCAACAAAGACGCCATCGATACTTTTGCCGCCAACCACCACGAAGCAGCAGTCTATCTTGGTGACATCAAAAAACTCTCAGAGAAAAAACTCCGGGATTTGCTTCGAGGTCAGCGCATAGATATGGTTGTCGGGGGTCCTCCCTGCCAGGGTTTCTCTACCGTCGGTAAGGGTGTTGTCGAAGATGAGCGCAACCAGCTCTTCCGTGAGTTCGTTCGAATCGTAAAACACACCCAGCCTAAGGTTATCCTGTTTGAAAATGTGACGGGTCTCGTGGCGAAAAAAAACCTAGCGATCCTGAAGAAGATTTTCCTTCAATTTGAGAAATTGGGCTACAACATGGACGCTCGGGTTCTGTCCGCAGAGGAGTTTGGCGTTCCTGAGAAGCGGCGCCGGACGATTATCATGGGCGTACGGGGCGGAGCTTGTATCTTCCCGGAAGTGACCCACGGCACGCGGGCAGGGAAGAAAGTTCGAACTGTCGCAGAGGCACTGAAGAACCTCAAGGCACCAGATGGTCAGGTCTATAACCACGATGTGACCATGGCCCAGATCAAGAAGGCCGAAGATCGGGAACGGCTGAAGTTCATTCCTGCCGGTAAAGGCATCCGCTACCAACAGGACGAGAAGAACTTCTTGCCTAAAAAGTTACACTTCTCGGTGGACTGGGAAAAGCTTCGGGAGAACCGTTTCCGTCAAACCAAACTCCAGAGGCTTCCGCTCAACGAACCGAGCCCGACGATCCTCACGTCCCGGACCACCTATTACCATCCCCAAGAAAATCGCTACCTGACACCTAGGGAAGCGGCCGCATGCCAGAGCTTCCCCAATGGCTTCATCTTCTCCGGCTCTCAAACTGCTGCCTTCCGGCAGATCGGCAATGCCGTTCCTCCGGGACTGGCCCGGGCCCTCGGTGAGTCGATTAAGTTGCTCGACTTTAAAAAGGGCGTACTGAAAAAGAAAACCCAAGATACACTTATGGGTAAGAACGCATTCCACTACCACGAGACCACATACCTATGATGGAAACTTTGAAGAAGGTCTTTAGTCACCGCATGCTGTCCATGCTTCTGTTGGGATATGCATCGGGACTTCCTCTTCTTCTCATAGGCTCCACTCTTCAGGCCTGGATGACAGATGAGGGTGTTGACCTTGCGGCCATCGGGATGCTGTCCTTGATCGGCATGCCCTACGTTGTAAAGTTCCTTTGGGCCCCTCTCCTAGACCGATTCACGCTCCCCTTCCTCTCCCGACGCAAAGGCTGGATGATCTTTTTCCAGGGTCTGGTGGTTATTTCGATCTTAGGCCTGTCTTTTACCAATCCCCGGAGCGACATCTATCTCACCTGCACCTGGGCCTTTCTCATCGCTCTCTTTTCGGCTTCACAAGATGTGGTGATCGATGCCTACCGCCGGGAGATTCTCCCCGACAATGAGCTGGGGCTTGGATCGTCCCTCTATGTAACGGGTTACCGGCTCGCGATGATCGTCTCCGGCGCCTTAGCACTCATTATTGCTGACCGCGTGCCGTGGAAAGAAGTCTATCTTTGGCTGGCGGCATTTATGGTGCCCACTATACTCTTTACTCTAACCGCACCGGTTGAGAATAAGCACATCCCCATCCCGGCCAACCTTAAAATCGCGATCGTGGGCCCCCTGGTGGATTTCTTCTCCCGCCGCGGGGCATGGATCATGCTGTTATTCATCCTGCTCTACAAGGTGGGAGATAGTATGGCATCGAATATGACTACGCCGTTTATCCTCGCCGTAGGTTACACAAAAACGGACATCGGCACTGTCGCAAAGTCCTTTGGTATGGCCGCCACCATCCTCGGAGGGATTGTCGGTGGAACGCTTATGCTTCGGATGAATCTTAAGTTCTCCCTTATCCTCTTTGGCATTCTCCAGGCAGTGTCAACTCTGGGGTTCTCCGTTCTGTCCCATCTGCCTGTGACCTTTGCCTCACTGGCCTCTGTGATTGCTTTTGAGAACCTCGCCAGCGGAATGGGAACGGCGGCCTATGCTGCCTACATGGCGTCACTTACGAATAAGCAGTTCACCGCCACCCAATACGCACTCCTGACTGCCCTGATGGGAATTCCTCGTGTCATTCTCTCTAGCCCCACGGGCTGGATGGCAGAGCGCATGGGGTGGGATACTTTCTTTGTCTTTTGTACTGTGGTTGCGGTCCCGGGAATGCTGCTTTTGATCCCAGTCTTCCGCCTAGAAAAACCAGTTCAGAAAGCCGCAGTCTAGGGCATCTCGGATCTTCCGGTTGATGGCCTTTTCTGTTGTATCTGTGAGTTTGCGGCCGGTCTCACGAGCGACGTCGCATGCGTCATAGGTGATTCTTCTGCTATCACGACGGAAAGTGTAAGTCTCCACCGCTGAGAAGGCGAGGAGAAGCTCGACCATCTCTAGGTTGTTTAGTTGAATGGCGTGAATCAAAGCTGACTTTCCGTCTTTATCAAGGAGCTGAGGATTAGCATTGGAGGAGAGGTAAAGGTTCACAAAACCTTTTTTACGAGAAACGGTTGCAGTAATAAGTGGCGTCGCTTCCGCATCTTCTGGCCCGTTCACATTGGTCTCATACCTCAGGAGAATCTCCGCGCTGCGGAGGGCATTGGACTCCTGGGCGACTCCAACCAGTAGGGCCAGTGGGTTAATTGCCTGGTACGCACGCTCTGTCGCAAGCTTCGGGAAGCGACTCAAAACTGTGGTTAGTCGTTGGTGGTCAGCGTTTAAAAGGAGAGTTCGGAATGCCGCTAGGTCTGGTGTCCCCATTTCGATTTCCAGGATGCTTTTAATGAAGGCCGATGTTTCGATCGCATTAAACTCATCGGCGAGCTTCAGGGCATTCCGATCGCGCAGGTCAAGAGAGTGAACACTGGCCCCTTCTTTAACTAACATCAATGCGAGGTCATCGTTAGATCTTTTAAGGGCGAGGTGCAAAGCTGTGTCGCCATTGGCGTCCCTCTTCTCAAGATTCACCCGCAAATCCAGTAGAAAACGAACTGAATTCAGCTGATTAAGTCCTACCGCCGCGATGAGAGGTGTTTCGTGGTTAACATTCGCTTTCTCCGCGCTCGCACCTTTTTCAATCAAAAGATTTCGGATAGAGCGGAAATCTCTTTTGATGGCGATCGTGAGGAGGGTCTCCCCAGAGTCCGTCATGGTCTGATCAAGGTCGATGCCAGGGGAGTCGTTCAGGGCCCGCTGTAGAGTAAAGAGGTCGTTTTCATTGACCGCACGGCGGATCTCTTTATAGGCGTTAAAATAGAGTTCCGCCTCTGTGGGAGCTATATTACTTTCGCTGCGCTCGCTGTCTTTGACCTGGGCTTTCTTCCCGCAGGATGAGACCTGAGTTGCCATCAGCAAGGAAAGTAGGGGGAGGAGCAAAGGTTTCATGACTCCGATCATACGATTGCATGGGAAGGGTGGGGAAAGAATAGTGAGAAGGAGGAAAAATTTACAAAAAAAAGGGCCCCTTCCGGGGCCCTAAGTCACTGAAACGAAATGACTAGTAGATCATGTGAGGGTTTTGCTTTGAGAGCTGGAGGAGTTTCTGGAGCTGCTTATCCTTAAGTTGATTAAGGTTAAGGAGGATAACTGCACCGGCCTTATAGTCCTTTACCGGGTCGTTACCGACGATGCCTAGGAAGCCGACACGCTTACCGGCCATGTTAACATTCCAATAACCTGAGATGCCTGCAGTTTCGAAGCCCAATGGCATCCAAAGACCGAAGAGTTCCTTATGGTAGTAGAAGGAGATGTCTTCAAAGTCTGTGTCGATACGCAGAGAGTTTTCAAGCTTGCCCCCTGGAACTCCTGGAAGGGCACGGCCGTCTGGGAGGTAGTTCCCATCGCCGATTCCAATCGAGATTGATGTGAGATCCTCAACATCCATATAGACCTGAACAATCATGCCGCCATCAACAGCGTTCGGTGCTAATTCAAAGAAAGAGCGTTTGGTCTTTGGTATCGGGGCTTTAAATCCCGCCTGGACCTGGAGGTTCAGGAATTTAAAGGTCATGAGAATTTGCCCATCGACGACGTTAAAGATGGGACCTTTGACGCCTTCAATTTCCGGGAGTCCACCCGCTTGTTGCCCACAGCTTGGTGCGAGCACGATGGCAAGGCAGAGTGCCATTACCTTCAGAGATTGGAGCCATTTTTTCATAATACCGTCCTTCTTGGTTATACGTTCTGTACCTTTCGATGTTTTCGTTGTCGGAGAAAAGCGAGTTCCAATTTAGGAACTTTTTTCTGACGACAGAATGAATCACACTGAGTGATAATTTCTCTCTTATGAGAAAGGTGACTGGAGTGCTTTCAAAAATGGAAACGGCTTACGGCGGGCCCGTAAGCTATGGATTGGTCTTCATGTCCGACGGCCCCGGGCCGGTTCATGTTGACCTTACGGCGCTGGTAGGGTCGGAAGTTAAACTTACCTACTCAGGAAAGATTATCTGCAGTCATTGTGGTAAGGCGATAAAGAAATCTTATGCTGAAGGCTTTTGTTATCCTTGTACGATGAAGCTCGCAAGTTGCGACCTCTGTATAATGAAGCCTGAAACCTGTCACTTCGCCCAGGGCACTTGCCGCGAACCCGAGTGGGGACTGGCCCATTGCTTTCGGCCTCATGTGCTCTATTTGGCCAACTCCTCAGGCCTCAAGGTCGGGATCACTCGAAAAGCCAATATCCCGCACCGCTGGATCGACCAGGGCGCCACGTCTGCCCTCCCGGTCCTTGAGGTGGAAAATCGCCTTCTCTCTGGTCAGCTAGAGGTCCTGTTTAAAAAGCACATCGCTGATAAAACTGACTGGCGTAAAATGCTCAAAGGGGATGCCCCACCCGTTGACCTCGTGGACTGGAAGAATCGCCTCCTACGGGAGCTCGCTGAAGACCTTCAGTACTTTGAGTTCACCATCCTGGATGATGCACCGGTAGAAATCCGGTACCCAGTCGTGAAATATCCCGAAAAAATTACGTCCTACAATTTTGACAAGATCTCTGAAATTTCCGGCACACTCACAGGTATTAAGGGCCAGTATCTTATTTTTGATACAGGTGTTTTTAACGTCCGTGCCCATGCCGGCTATGAGATCACCCTGGAGACAACCGATGCAACAGCCGCGTCCTAAAACCATTCTACTTAATGACTACCGCCCCTCAGATTTTTTAATTGATTCGATCCATCTCACTGTGGACATTGGCGAGGCGCAAACCATCGTCACCACTGAACTCCAGGTCCTGAAGCGCTCAGAGCTCTCAGGGAAAAAGCTCAACCTCGAACTCAACGGGGAAGGGATGGAGCTGCTTTCACTGGCGATGGACGGCACACCGGTTCCCCACGAGCGGTATCAGGTTTCAAGTGATAAGCTGGTTCTTCTGGGTCTGACCGAGGACAAGTTTACACTCACGGTGCAAAATAAAATTGATCCGGCCAATAACCAGGCGCTTGAGGGTCTCTATCAATCTGGACCTCAGCTCTGCACCCAGTGCGAACCAGAGGGCTTCAGACGGATCACTTACTTTATCGACCGGCCTGATGTTATGGCCCGTTATACGACCCGCATGATCGCAGACAAGGCCAAGTATCCATTCCTTCTCTCCAATGGTAACCGCACCGGCTCCGGAGATCTGCCTGGTGGTCGCCATTGGGTGGAGTGGGTAGATCCCTTCAAGAAACCGAGTTATCTTTTCGCCATGGTGGCCGGGGACTTCGATGTTGCTCGAGACGCCTTCACCACTTCATCGGGCCGCAAGGTTGATCTTGAGATCTACGTGGACCGTGGGAACCTCTCTAAGACCCGACATGCGATGGAATCACTCAAGCAGAGTATGCGCTGGGACGAGGAAACCTTTGGTCTGGAATATGACCTCGACATTTACATGATCGTGGCAGTTGATTCGTTTAATATGGGTGCCATGGAGAACAAGGGTCTCAATATCTTCAACTCGACCTACACACTCGCCGACGAAACCAACGCCACGGACGCCGACTTCCAGAACATCCAGGGTGTCATCGGCCATGAGTACTTCCACAACTGGACCGGTAACCGTGTGACCTGCCGTGATTGGTTCCAGCTCACCTTAAAGGAGGGTCTCACGGTCTTTCGGGATCAGGAGTTTTCCTGCGACATGCTTTCTCGAGCAGTCAAACGCCTCGAAGATGTGCGTCTCTTAAAAGACGCACAATTCGCCGAAGATGCAGGCCCTTTGGCACATCCGATCCGGCCCTCGAGTTATATCGAAATTAATAACTTCTATACCCGAACCGTTTACGAGAAGGGCTCAGAAGTCATCCGCATGATCCATACCCTCCTGGGAAAGGACACCTTCCGGAAGGGGATGGATAAGTATTTCGAACTCTTTGATGGCCACGCCGTGACCACAGAGGACTTCGTTCGTTCCATGGAACTCGCCTCGGGCCAGGACCTGACACAGTTTAAGCACTGGTACTCAAGGCCGGGCACCCCGACGCTCAAGATCCGAAGTTCCCGCACAGGTGATGAGCTCAAGCTTTCGATTGAGCAAATCTATCCGCCGACTCCCACCACGCACAAAGTGCCTGAGGGAAATGTACTGCATATGCCTTTTGTCATAGGGCTTGTCGACCAGACCACAGGTGTCGTGACTGAACACAAGCTCGAACTCAAAGAGCTACGGCAGACTTTCAAGCTTCCGGCCTCAGGTAAGGTTATTCCCTCCCTAAACCGGAGCTTTTCGGCACCAGTTCACGTCGATTATCCCTATACGGTGGACGAGTTGATCGCTCTTATGAGCTTTGATAATGACCCTTACTGCCGCTATGAAGCGACACAAAAGATCTATGGGCATATTTTCCGGAAAGACTTTGAGGAGTTTAAAACCACTGGTGTACTGAGTAGCGAACTCTCCCTTCAGTTCTCTCAAGCTTTTCAAGCGCTCTTGAATGATAACGGGATTGATCTTTCGTTTAAGTCTTATCTTCTGGATCTCCCTACCGAGAACGGTCTCTCCCAAGAGCTTCCTTACCCAGACTTTGACGCCATTCACCGGGTTCATCGGAACCTGCGGAAGAAACTGGGGCTAAAGTTTGGATCATGGTTTAAGGCGACTCACGAGGGCCTGGCCCAGCGAGGTGCTTTCGAACTGACTCCTCAGGCGTTCGGAAAACGGGCCCTTCGTAACCAGTGCCTCTCTTATCTCGTTGCAGCCGAGACGGTCGAGGGGCTGAAAATTCTCGAATCCCATTACTCTTCCGCCGGCAATATGACCGAGGAACTTCACGGTCTCCAGCAGTTCATCGTCTCCGGAGTGCCCTTTGAGCATGAATCGATCCAGAGCTTTTACCGCAAGTGGAAAGGGGATTCTCTGGTGATGTTGAAATGGTTCGGGGCGCTGGCGGCCTGTTCCCCGAAAGCATTGGCCCTTGAGCGTCTGGCCAGACTTGAGCAGGATCCTCTGTTCTTGAAGCAGGTCCCAAATTACCTACGAGCACTCTATATCCAGTTCTCGAAATCCAACCTCGACGGCTTCCACGATGCCAGCGGTGCTGGGTACCAGTTCCTTGCTGACCGGATCAAGCACATCGACAGTTTTAACCCCCAGGTCGCGAGTCGCGCAGCAGGTGCCTTTTCATTGATCAATAAGCTGGATGATAAGAGGAAGGATCAGATGCGAGTGGCGTTGAATCGAATCATGGATGGGAAGCCTTCACGGGACACCTACGAAGTGGTTTCAAAGTACCTGGCCCAGTAGTTTAGGATTTCTTTTTCTTCACTGGTACAAGCGAGAGAGAGGATGCCTTGGCCGCGGCCGCAGCGGCGGTTGCAATCAGAATGGCAGCGATAATGAGTTCCATGGGGTCTCCTCGTGTAGGGGACTCGTTTATGTCTTATCGACACAAATCTTGTATAGTTTACGCCCTGTGACATACGGTTCACCAGCTTTTTCTCTTTGAACGGGCCAAAAGAGTGTTACAATTTTGACTGTGAAGCTAAGAAAATCAGGTTCTTAAAGGCCAGGACATCCCCATGGAAGCGACTCTTTCTCTTCGGCAAAAAGCGCTCAAGATTAATCTCTCTAAAAAGTTTTATGGGACTTTTGCCGAAATTGGCGCCGGACAAGAAGTGGCCCGGCACTTTTTCCAAGCAGGGGCCTCCTCGGGATCCATCGCCAAGACGATCTCGGCCTATGATATGACCTTTTCCGATTCGATCTATGGTAAGGATCCACACGGACGCTACGTTTCCCAATCACGACTCCTCAAGATGCTCGAAAAAGAGTACCTCCTGCTTCAGGAGCGACTCTGCGAAACCCGTGGCCGCGACCACGCTTTCTTTGTCTTCGCCGACACAGTCTCTGCGCTTAATTACCAGCGTACTAACGAGGCCCACGGTTGGCTCGGCATGCGCTTCCAGAATTCTCCTGGTGGTGAGAGCAACGACGTCGTGATCCACGTCCGCATGCTCGACCCTCAGAACGTCCTTCAGCAGGACGCTCTCGGTGTGATGGGCCTCAACCTTGTCTACGCTTCGCTCTTCTTGCAGCATGATCCCGAAGCCTTTGTCCGCTCGCTTATGGATCACCTCGACAGCACCCGGATCGAGGTGAACTTCATCCGCTTTGGAGGCCCGGCCTTCTGCGAAGTCGATAACCGCCTCATGAACCTCTATCTTTTGAATCTTGGCTACACCCAGGCGATCATGTTCGACGAGAATGGCGAGGTCGCCCTGGCCAATGATCTTCTCTATAAAAAGGATGTCCTTGTTGTGCGTGGCTCTTACAGGCCACCGACTCTGGTTAACTTTGATATGATCGCTACGGGCCTTACAAGTTTTGCCAAGGACATCGGCAAGGGCCCAGAGGACATTGTGACGGTCGCGGAGATTACGATCTCGACCTTAAAGGATGGCGGAGGAGAAATTGCGAAGGAAGATTTCCTTACCCGCGTCGATCTCATGTGTACGATGGGGGTCAAGGTCCTGATCACGAATTCCCCTCAGTACTACAAGCTCTCAAGCTATTTCGCAAAACTCAACGTTCCTCATCTGGGTCTGGTCCTAGGGATCTATAATTTTCAGCAGATCTTTACGGAGAAGTACTCAAATGTTGACGGTGGAATCCTGGGAGCTTTGGGCCAGCTCTTCCGGGAGAATGTGAAGGTTTACATTTATCCCTACAAGTCAGAGAAGGGCGGCATTGAGACCCTTGCGAACCTTGAAGTGCCCAAGGAACTCGATCTCCTCCTCGCACACCTTAAAGGGATGCAGCAGATCGACGATGTGGCGGGCTTTAATAGAGACATCCTCCACATCTACTCATCCAAGGTCCTGCAGATGATCGTCACCAACGAGCCCGGCTGGGAAAGCATGGTCCCTCCAAGCGTGGCCAAGGCCATCAACGACAAGTGCCTCTTCGGCCATCCCTGTTTCCGGAAGTAAAGGTTCCAATACACTTCTACGTAAGCTCTGCTCAAACATATTTGAGTACTATTGAAAGTAGGGCAATCCATAGGGCTCATTCTTGTGATCGCATTTGACTAATGAAGGACCATGATTCTTCTCTAAGTATGCGCAAATTTTCTCCATGTGCTTGTCATCACCCAAGTGCGTACAAGCACCCATGATTTCCCTTTTCATCACCTCTGCTCCGCCACGGACCTCACACTTGAACTCCGCATTGTATTCGAAACTCGGGACATCTTTGCTTGACCAGTTCAGAAGCATGGGGACGCGTTCCTGGCGAGCACACACATCATAGGCCATCATCGCTATGTAGTTTGGTGCCTTGATAATCCCGTGCTTACTACCAACGATTTTGCCGTTATAGACAGGAAAGTCTCCTGTGACTGTGATGATGTACTGTGCTTCGTAGAGTTTGTTGTAACCTAGATCAAGCGTCATTTTTTCTTCGGCGACGGCCTGAGATGAGACTAGAACAAAAAGGAAGATGGCTTTTTTCATGGGTCGAATCATCTCATGTCTCGGCATCCACACAAAATCTCAAGCACTTAAGTCCAACCTGCTGCCAAGGTTCCAACCCATTAGGAGTTAGGTTATTCCGAGATCCAGACGTAGATGTGGTTTTGTCCCGAGTAATCTGGAAACCCAATGCGCGAGAAGCGTTTTCGCGGAAGAAGCTCGCGGATCATGCGCTCAATGGTTCCGCCCCGGTACCCTACTAGGATTGAGGTGGATCGTAGCTCTCGGAGGAGGTCGTCTAAGGTGGAGATCCGTTGCGCAAAGGGGAGGCCCACGGTTTCGTTGATGTACCGGAGATCGAAGTTCTCTTTGTCACTGGCAAGAAACTGATTCGTAATTACCCAGTAGTTGCTCCAGTCCTCGACGATGACGTGGATTCGCTCGTGGCCCGCGCCTTTTTCTCGGAGGATCCACCTAGCTGCGGACACTTTCGGATCCTCGGGCCCGGATTTGCTCTGCACCCCGCGACCGCCGGTTTCGATCATCGGGGAGAAGTAGAGTGTGAACATGACAGCAAGGTAAGATACGGGAACGAGGAGTCCGAGCTTTGCCGAGCGTTCGCTGCCCCCGAAGAGGATACCAAGGTAGAGGCAGAACGGCACCCCCGAGTAAAGGATGGTCCGTTCGTGCCCGGCTAAAACTGGAAAGATACCGCGGACAAGGTACAGCAAGATTAGCGAAGCGACGAGGCCCGCGAAGAAGCCTTGCTGCCGCGGCGGAATCTTCCTGGAGCGTAGCAGACAGAACAGGAGGAAAACACCGAACGCGAGTTGCCAAAGGGGAGCGTTCCTCGGATCCGGAATCTGCGCGAGCAGCGCTCCCGAGAGAAACTGGTTAAGGCCTAGTAGATAGTGCCAGGCGGTCCCCAAGGTCGGTATGTAGATGGGGATGCGGTAGAAAAAAATGAACCCTGCGCCAAAGATGAGGAGACCGGCGAGGATCGATAAGAGCCGTCGCGGCGAGTGGAGGGCCCTGGTCGACGGGTCTCCGACGTACGCTCCGATGACCGGAAGGGTCATCATGAGAAGACTCGGATGGACAAGGAAACCGAGGGCGACGAAGAGTAGGGCCAGGCTGTGCTTCGACCGAAGGGAGGCGGCGCTTATGAAAAGCGCGGCCAGCGGGATCAAGGCACACTCCCAGGCTATCCGAGAGTAGAGGATGTGGAAGGGGAAAGCCGCTACGAGGGCCGTTGTAAGGAGCAGGCCCGACAAGGGGAGCACCGTTCGAAGGAGCAGCGGGACGAGGACGATGGTGGTGACTCCGGCGATCGCCGCCGGTAGCCGCATAGTCGTAGGGTCGGCCGTGGGGAAAAGCATCGAGAACGGAGCGTAGATGAGGCTGCCTGTGCGGCCAGACGGGGTTTGCAGCGTCCAGGTCTTTCCGAGCTGGAACGCGTGACCTATGGCCTGACCGAAGGCTTCGTCCCCGAGGAGTCCAGGAATCGTACCAAGCGCGAAGAAACGCAGAAGGATGGCGACGACGGTAATCGCCGCGGCGGAGAGGGCTAACGACCGGCAAAGGGAGTTCGTTTCCGATTCTTCGAAAAAAGGCTTTAGCATAAACTTCTCCCCTGATGAGAGTTTAAATTATTGTATAAAGCTCTCGGCAACGGAAGTCCTTTTTCAGGAAGGGCCGAGTGCCGCGGGATTTCGTCCAGCCTCAGGGAGAGTTAGCTGGAAACAATTTAGGGCACCCTCAAGGGTGAGGAGTTCGAGTTTCATCTTTATGCCGTGGGCGAAACCGCCGAGGCCTCTGGTGCCGAGGATACGATGACAGGGATATATAAGCATAAAAGGGTTTCTTCCACAGGCCGTGCCAATCGCCTGATAGCCCCGGGAGTCGAGGCCCTCAGCTATATCTTTGTAGGTGGCAACACTTCCATGGCCCACTTTTTTCATTTCTCCGAGGACTCGCTGTTGAAAATCAGTGAGGCCTCTCATGTCAACGGGGATGGAAATTTCTCTGCTCTGTCCGGAGAGGTAGTTCCGAAGGGCCCGGTAGGAGGCCTCGAAGAAAGGATCTAGAGTGTCTGGTTCTCCCTCTGGGACAACCTCTATATTCGATAGACTTTTCCCATCCCTTGTACTTAGCCGGAGCTGACCGACAATGGGAAGCGTCGGTAAAGTAGCGCTCTTCATTTGTTCTTTCATAGGGACTAGACTATCATAACGCGCGAATGAAAGTCTTCACGTCACCATTTAATAATCCCTTCATTAACCTCGCCATCGAGGACCATTTCCTACGCGGAGGTGCTGATCTTCCGGTGCTCTTATTCTACGTGAACCGTCCATGCATGGTGATGGGTCGTTTCCAAAACCCATGGATTGAGACCAACCTTCCCTACCTCGCCGCTAACGATATTTGGTTAGTCCGTCGGCAAAGCGGAGGGGGAACGGTCTTTCATGACTTTGGAAACCTCAACTGGAGTTTTATTTTTCCCGGGGGAATGCTCGACCGACGCAAGCACGCCGATCTTCTTCGTGAGGCCTTCGCCCAGGCCCAGATCGAGCTCGAAGTGTCTCCCCGGAATGACCTTTGGCTCCAGGGCAAGAAGGTCTCAGGCTCGGCCTATAAGCAAACAAAAAGTGCCTCCTTCCATCACGGCACCTTGCTCGTATCCTCGGACCTCATAAAATTGGAAGAAGGTCTTCGGCAGACCATTGTCCCTAAAGCGACGAAGTCCATCGCGTCGGTCCGTTCGGTCGTCACGACACTCTCAGCTCATTACCCTGGAATTGAAATCCGCGACGTGATCGAGCTCGTGTCTCATTTTTTTCACACCATTCCCTTCGAGCTAGATGCTACGCTTCTTTCCCTACCAGAGCTCCAGAAAGGCTTCACGGAGCTGACCAATTGGCAGTGGCTCTGGGGAGAAACGCCGCTCTTTGAGCTCCAAGAGGGGTTAGAGATAAGAAAAGGAATCGTGGAAAAGACCGGACAGCGTTTTGATCGATCCTCTATGGAGAATCGGCTTTCTCAAGAATCCATGAATCGCTTATTTCCTGATTTTAGTGAGCAGCACAGGTCGAGCAGCCTGATTTTGTAACGCTTTGGTCGCTGAAAGACCAATCACCATAGTTTTCATTTAAATAGAAGCAGGCCTCGGCGAGAGAATCGAAGGACGCTTGGAACGCCTCCTTCTCTTCATCTTCCAGCACGGTGACATAATACTCCATCCGGTCATCAGCAACACGCTCCGGATCGGCGCCAAAAGTGATCAAGGCCATGAAATTTTTGTTTTCAAACCGGCAGTAGGTCCAGTTTTCAACATTTACACACTGCATCCGATACCTTCAATCAAGTAAAGTCTTGTTTTCTATAAGTGCTTAGTCTATAGTGTCTGGACTTTGAAGTAAATGATTACCACTGAGAGGATATTATGGCGAAGGGACCACGAGTTATTGTGACTTTAGAATGTACGGAAGCGAGAAAAGAAGGTAGCTCACCTTCTCGTTATACAACGACAAAAAACAAAAAGACGACTCCCGAGCGTCTCGAGATGAAGAAGTATAATCCGAATCTCCGTCGTCACACCGTTCACAAAGAAATTAAGTAATTTTACCCAAAATTTTGCTTATAGAAGAAGGGACCTTTTAGGTCCCTTTTTTTATTCACTCTTCCCCTGACTCTTTAAGTGGGTGGTAGACCCGTTTTAAGATTTTAAATCCTTCGTCGTCTGTATGAACGAACAAGGTGGTTCTGACGATCACTTTGCTTCTTTCAGAATTAAGCACCGCTTGCGCCGTTTCGCTAGCGACGAGCTCGCTCGGGATGAAGACTTGCTTGTTGTCCCATGAAACGTTTTCATCCTTGCCCTCGGGATTGTCAGACCACAACGCCCGCACGAAGCTGTCTCCAAACTTTTCTTGCTCCTCTGTATTTAGCGTTAAAAACTCTGTATTATTATCCTGAGGTGTCTCGGCATTCGTGACTTTCCCGATCCCACTACTAGTGTAGAAGACGTGTCCGAGTGTGTTCTTAAGCTGACCATTGACGCTGACTTGGATGGATCCATTTGCCATCTCCTGAGCGCTCGGAGTAAACGACGCTAGCACTGCTTTCTGATGTCCTAGGTCTTCAGGAAGATTCAGTGGAGCTTTTTGCTTTACCGCAACGGCCGTATTTTTGCCTCCATACTGATCGACCGCACTAATCTCGATCTCTCCGTGCCCTTCTCGGCCCCAACTTTTTCCCCAGCTATTCTTGAAGAAAAAAACCTTCCGCTCTAGATCGTACCCGTAGATCAAGATCTCGTGCAACCCGCAGCTCGACGGATTGCTCAGGCACTCCGTATGAAGATTCTGGGTGTGACGAGC
Organism: Pseudomonadota bacterium; assembly: GCA_027487685.1. Classification (GTDB taxonomy): domain Bacteria; phylum Bdellovibrionota; class Bacteriovoracia; order Bacteriovoracales; family Bacteriovoracaceae; genus Peredibacter. The sequence goes on from JAIYDC010000080.1 coordinate 35,190, forward strand.
CGGGCCCGTAGATGCCCAGCCGTTGAAATTGACCGGTACTTGTACTGCGAATGGTCGACGCTCACGCGCTATGAACTTGATGAGCATATTCGTATCATCTGATACGGGTTCCATCTCAAGTGAGCTCCCATCGATACGTCGTTCTTTGAGGAGGTTCTCTGGGGGAAGCTGGAATAGGCAACTTGAAGGAGCTGCACTTTTGTCTGCGGCGTAGGCTTCGCAGTGAAAACCTTTCCCGAATGCTGAAGGCCGGTATGGCCAGTCACTTTCAAGGAGAAGTCCGCTTTTAGTGGCAGTATACAAATTTAGAACCGCGAAGGACTCTTCAGACTTAGGAAAAAAACCTGCCGTTTTTGTCGCCGCATTCAAGTATTCCTCCGATAGATTCACCTCTATCTTTTGGTGCTTTTTAATCGACGCTTCCACGAGAGCGATGGCCGTAAAGAAAGTACAGGTCCCTCTGTTGGATTGGTTCTTAACTGGGGTTAGGTCATCCTTGAGGTTTACTGTTCGCGGGACCTCATCGAGTTGCCGCTCGTCGAATGTCCCTGGTCTTTGTGTGTCCGAGAAAGCACTCAGAACGATCTTGTTTCTCTCTCCTGACTCAGTTTCGGAGCTGTTGCCGCATCCCTGAAGTAGTGCCAGTGCTCCCAGAATGATCAATCCACATTTCTTCATACAATACCCGCATAGTGTTATTCCTTGATTGTACGAGGCTTTGTTCTTCAAACCATGCGTGTAGGAAATGTTTTATATGCCGTCTAAAGTATGGACGTTGCCCAGTAACTTAGGATTCCATAATCGCCATCAAGCAATGATTCCAGAAAAAAGATGTCCGGCCATATCAGATTTATGATGTGCGGCTGAATGTAACGGCCGCACGAGAGTCTTTGTTAAAGATCTAACTTCTGAGCAACTACTCTCAAAATGAGGAGTGTTTATCTCATCTCTGCGCAGGTGCAATCCCCCTTAGTGGATGGTAGACACGTTTCAGAACCTTAAACTTTTCCGTATCCGTGTGGACGAACAAGGTAGTTCGAACAATTAGCTTATTCCTCTCAGCGGCAAGCATTTTTTGCGCCGTCTCACTTGCCACGAGTTCGCTTGAGATAGAGACTTGTTGGTTATCCCAAGAGACTGTCTCTCCTGAACCATCAGTATTATCACTCCAGATCGCCCGGACGAAAGTATCACCGAATTGTGCAGCTTCCTCGGAGGTCAGTGAAACCATTTCGGTATTGCTGTCCTGTGGGGCACCAGCTTTGGTAATTTTCGCAAGTCCACTGCTGGTATAGAAGACGTAGCCCAAAGTGTTCCGAATCTGACCGTTTACTGTAACCTGGATCGTTCCGTCGCCCATTTCTTGCGAGCTTGGAGTGAATGATCCCAGAACCGCTTTCTGAGCTGCGAGGTCCGGCGGAACTCGTAGAGTTCCTCTGGCCCGTAATGAGATGAAAGAGTCGCGGATCGCGTACTTATCAACAGAGTTAATGTCTATTTCCCCGTGACCTTCCTGACCCCAGGTCTTGCCCCAACTATTTTTAAAAAAGAAGACCTTTCGGACTAAATCGTACCCATAGATTAAAACCTCATGCATCCCGCAGCTGGAGGGATTGTTCAGGCATTCCGCATGAAGATTGCTGTCGTGGCGAGTGATACCGGTATTTGCCCAGCCGGTGAAGTTGACCGGGAGTCCAACGACTATAGGATTCCGTTCCCGGGCGATGTATTTGATTATCTCGTTCGTGTTATGGGGGAGGACTACAGTTTCTAGAAACTTTCCGTCGATTTTACGGGCCTGAATGTGGTTTTCCGGAGGGAGAGCAAAAAAACATTCCTGCGGAGCGCGGGATTTATTACCAGCGAAGTTTTCACAAAGATATCCCTTACCAAATGTCGAAGGCCGATAAGGCCAGTCACTTTCAAGCATGAGTCCTTTGCTGACGAGTTCTGGGATATTGATGGAAGAAAAAGATCCTTCCTGAAAGCTGAAGTGTCCCTCGGCCTTGGTAATGGCCGAAAGGTATTCCTCAGAGAAGTTTACATCTCGCTTCAGGCTTTTCTTGAAAATTGCTTCCGCCAGAGCGATGCTGGCAAAGAAGGTGCAAGTGCCTCGGTCCGATTGGTTTTTGACTGGTGTCATATCCGGGCGTAGGTTTACCGTCCGGGGAATGTTTTGAAGGCTTCTTGGATTGAAGGTACCCTCGCTCTCTGTATCGAAGAATGCACCCAGAACAAATTTGTTGCCTGACTTTCCGTTCCCTGAGGAGCGATCTCCGCAGCCTTGTAGCAAGACTAGGGCAGTGATGAACAAGAGACCAGAGTTTTTCATGTAATCCTCGTTGAAAGATCATTTTTTCAATATTCTATGGGGGAATCCTCTCTGTGATTGAGGGTGAGGTAATTTTTTCGGATACTGTATTCAGATTGATCAATGTAAATGTGCTCGACGGAAGCAGGCCTTAAGTCATTCAAAAAACCATCGATTTCATGAGTATTTAGTAGCTCTCCTTTGGCATTGGATTTGCATTCTATCGAGGTAGTAACTAGAAAATGGAGAGGCTTTAATGACGAATTTAATCATACTCGCTGCACTTGTACTTTTACCAAAGTTCGCCATTGCACAATCTACTTTATACATATGGGAAATAGATAATAGAGATTGGGTCAGTTGCTTTCGCACCATGGATACGCAACACGGACTAAGAGGATTCGGGAATAGTGTAAGTGATAGCCTTTGTGGGCTCGCACTTACACCCATTAGATATATCTGGGGGCAACCCTCTAATGGTAGGGTTAGTTGTTATGCACTATTTAGGAGAAACGATCGAATGCTGAATCATGGACAACCCGTGGATGAGAGGTTTTGTGCTTTAAGTTATCCTGATCGCTACAACCCTCAGCGCATATCTCATAGAGTGGATGATCAATCGATAGATCGGCCAGCAATCATGAATTCAGTGATCGATGATTCTGAGCGGGGCACCAACGGGAAACACAACTTACCGTCTCGACCATCGCGATCGACTGTCTCTGGTAATCACGCTTCTGAAGCATAGCTTTTACTTTACCGGTTGGGGAACTCCCCGGCCGAAAAATGATGATGTGAAAAAATCTGAGCCTACAAGCTTCGCTTACCTAATGTCGCCCGTCTGCATATTAATAATCGTCGCTCCAGGCCCTAAACTCTGACCGCAAACAGTCTCTCCATAACAGGAGTTCGCTTATCTAGAATAAGCGAACGCCTGTCGTTTCGAAACGTCCTAAGAAGCGTCGGACCTTAGTCTTGTTAATGACACCGCAGTTTTACCCAAACCTCCGGTCCTGTTTCTGAAGAAGCTGTAACCGCGGGCCTGATTCCACGAAAATTTCAAGAGACTCAAGTTACTCACCATTCAGAACATGGACCTTAGATTCCACGAGCTAGGCCAGGTCATAGCTCTCAAACGCCATTCCTCTAGGGTCGATCTGAAAGATTTGATCCTGGCCTGCAAGAGACGGTGACATGTTCTTCCTAGATCGCTTTGGAAGGTGCACTCTCCGTTTTGAGAGTCTCAACTTTGAGCTCCTCGGCAAGGATGAATTTTCCGGCGATGGGCTTGGCATGGCCGGTGAACTCCCCCTTGAGAGAGAAAGGATTCGAGGTTTTTCTCTTTTGGTCTTTCCTTGGATGCCAAGAAATTGTCTCATTTTTTTAACTCAAAAGGCCTCAAATGAGGGGGGTAAATTAGCTTATATTGAGGGTATGTTCCTGCAATTATTGGCATTTTTGAGTATAAAACTTTTCCCACACTTTGGATTTAGATTAAACTTATCTTGTTACGAAAGCTTACGCTTTTTGTAGCGTTTAACGTATGGCCTCAGAGAAACTTTTACCTTGCAGAATAAATGAGTATGGAAATGCCGAATTATATTCAAAGCGGAGTTTGTATGAAAATTGTCTTATGTTTTATGTTGTGCCTAACGCCTTTCGTATCAGTGGAAGCAAGGCAACCTTGCAATAAGAATAACTGCAATCTAGCGCTCTTCCCGCGGATTGGGAGTGAAGGTACTGATGACCTTCGATTTGAGAGGGCAATCGATGCAGCAAGAGGTCAACTTCATAAAACGCTGTATATACCTAACGGGATTTACACTTTCCATAAAGGCATTGTCCTCAAGGAGAAAGTAGAGATACTTAAGATCCTTGGCGAATCGACTGAAAAAACAATTCTATATCTCCCTCAAGGAGGTACCGGCATCAACATTCTTCACCCTGGGGGCCATGATGAGGTGCACGTCAGTATCCTAAGATTAAGCATCAAGCATAATGAAAAGCACGATGCATCTCATGATGGTCACGGAATTAGGGTTGGTAACGGCTGGAAAAAGGGATCCTTGCTCATCGAGCGCGTCTCAATTTTTGACTCTCCTTATTATGGAATTGGAATTCAGAATTCTGGTGCCAACGCTTTGCCAGCAAATGACATCACTATTCGTAATGTTAAAATTGTGGGCACAGGATCAGATGGTATTGACACCAAGAGACCCTTACGTGCAGAAATGCCTAATCAAAGACTTGTGATTGAGAATGTTGCCGTTAAAGATTTTGGCTGGAATGATGCTCTAAGTAGCGCCGCTATTGACGTTGGTCATGAGGATTTTACATTGCGCAGGATCCTAATTTCTTCAAAGGCGTGTTTACAGACAAAGGCAGCTAAAGCCCGGGTCGATAAAGAGTGTGATGAGGCTACAAAAGCAAATGCCTCCGACAAAAATAAGATATGCTCCCAGAAGCCTGAGGCCTGTGTGGTTGGAGTGAGAATTAACAGTCGCGACGGTGGGGCATCTAAAAATGGGCAAATTGATGGAATCGGAATTCGTGGGACAAAGATCGGCATCTTCTTCAATGCCAAAGATGAGAAGGACCTCAATGAGAATGTATCCATTCAGAACTTTTTGATCGAAGGACATCAGTCCGTTGCCGTTTATATGCGCGGTAAAAATCATTCTTTGCTAAACGGGTGTATTGGATTTGGTGAGATTGGTTCAAGAGATATCGTCTATAGTAAACCCATCGAACCTCTGACCATTCGGGAAGGTAATGTTATGAAAAAGCAAAGTAAATGCAATCTTGTGATTCATAAACCATGACATTTTTAAAGTGTATTGGGCCTTTTTAAATCAGCGGTGTCACTCTGAGAAAGGAGCACTGTCTTTCTGAAGAATTCGTACAATCAAGAGTTTAAGGATGAGGTTACAAGCTTCTCCACCGGCCCACTTTTGATCCGCTTTTACACTTCGCAGAGTCTTTACTCTCTAATCTCGTGCACCAAGCATAGCTGGTGATTGTGAGGCATATCCTCGAAGTTTGAGGTGCCATCGGAAATGAGAAATTTTATCGACGGATCCATTTGTCGAGACATGAGCGGAGTGCCACTGCTGACGCAGTTCTAGTTATGTCCTTCCTTCCGTTCTCAATGTCTTTCACTGAATCTGCTTCTAGAAGCCTCTCAGGATCTCCTCGTCCTTTGCTTTCTTCCGGTGTTCTTTCTTAGGAGGTGGATTGAGGTCCCGGGTCGATGTTGGTTTGATTTCGGGTTTGGGCCTTTAACCTTTTTAGCGGCGGATTTTTTTAATAAAAAGAAGCATTCCTTCGAGTTCGATAACTTTTAACTTTTAATCAATTGCCTCCGGAGCGGTCCTAGAAGGTTCACTTCACGGCGACAGCTTCCTCATGTCAAAAGCTCTACTCTAGGTGCTATTAGCTTATAGCGAGAATTTGCCCATTGATCTTAACGACAGGATAGATCCTATAGCCCTGTGATGAGATGAGCTTCAGGGCCAGGGCCTAGCGATCTTTTTAAGCTTTTTATCTTTCTCATCTCTGAAGATTAACCCTTACCCAGTTGTTCGGATTTCAGGCCAATGCCATACTGATTTTTTAAACCCTGGAGGGTAATGTTTAATTATCATTTCAAAAATCTTTCAGGATGAGAGCAATTTTAATCAGTGTCATGTTTCTCCAAGGGCCGGCATCTGCTCAAAGCGATTATTCATGGGCCTTTAATTCAGGTTTAGTTCAATGTTTTCTTAATCGACCTAGACAAAGTGTGGACCGTTTCTGTACGGGACCTAAGCCTGTGACATACCGGTGGTTTTTATTCAATTAATTTCGAGGGTAATTAATTCTATGATTCCTCGCCTCGCATTCAACGCTTTCTATCCGATGGACTACAGAATTCCCGAACACCTGTTTTGAACTCAAGAAAGCAGCTGAGTGATACCGATCGGAGCACGAACTGTAATCATGATGTTCCGGGCCTGCCAGCAATAACTCCGCGAGGTGCCAGAGCTTCCGGCCGGTAAGTAGATTCATTTTAGGTCGCTGGACTCCGTAGCAAGAATCTTCGCTTCCGCCCCATCAAGCAAAACGAATGACTGCTTCTCGTCAGTAGAAAGAGCGAAGGTGTCGCTCTTAACGACGTTCATGCCAGGAATCTGGCCATTTATCTTAACGACATGATAAGTCCGAACACCCTGTCCAGAGATGAGCTTCAGGCTCCAAACAGGGGCCGCAAACTGTGTCTCCATGAACGACTGCTGCTCCGGCGTGAGCTTATCCAAAATAAGTGAACTTTTCGTCGCCTCGAGGCGCTCGAAGAACCGTCGAACCTTGCTCTCGGCAAGCACCCCACCATTTTGCTCAATCCACTGATCCTCTTTCCGAAGAAGCTTTAAACGCAGACCTGATTCCCCGTAAATCTCAAGAGACTGTAGTGATTCGGCGTTTAAAGCAAGGACCTTGGATTCTACCAGTTGCGCCAGGTCATAGCTCTCAAGCGCCATTTCAATAGGGTCGATCTGAAAGATCTGATCCTGACCTGTAAGAGAGAGATAGGCGGAGTTATCGATCGGATTAATCAGCCCGACTTTGATTTCAAAAATCTTGTTAGCAGCATTGGTAAAGAGAAGTGTAAGAGTAGGGTTATCGAGTGAGAAACTCGTCACATTAATGGGTTCAAGGCGGTGAAAATTTCGCACCCGGATGACGTTTAAAGCATCGACAATTTTCGTCACAACGTCATTTTTGAGCCGCAGCGCCTGGGGCTCGAGCATCTGCCATGGGCCGGCCAGTATGCCTTCCGGGTCGGTGTTTTCGAAGACAAACGTTCCATGCTTGTTTGTGAGCTTAAGTGTCCGCAATCGCTGGAGTTCGGTCACCGGCACCGGATTAGCGTAGATCTGAGCAACATCGACCTCAGGAGTCTGGGACTCGAAGACCTCAGCGAAGAGGCTCAGGAAGAGTAGAATAAGGAAAAAAAAGGCCACCAGGACAGTGGAGAGTGAGGGCCGGAGAGTAGCTTTCATTGATTCATTATACCGACAACCTAGAGTCCAAGGGAATCATCTTCCTCTGCTTTCTTGGCCTTTTTCTTCTCAACCACCGTAGGCTCGATGGATTTCAGGAAATTCCGGAGCGTGTCCCGTTCCCCTGGAATTGCAAAACCAAAGCGGCACTGGAGGCGGTAGTCGGGCTTGGTGGTGCTGATGATCTTGCTGCGCATGGCATAGTGGTGGCAGTAGGTGATATCCGCGGTCATCATAAAACTCTGAGGAATCAAGAACTCAACTGTGACACTCTGGCCTTGAAGGTACTTATCTTTAGTAAAGCTGAGGATAAACTCCATATTGATGTCAGAGAGGAGAACAAAGCCATAGGAGACCTTGTCTAGGTCAGGTGCCTGTCGCTGGTAAGGTCGGTCGAGGATGGGGTTCGGTTTTTTGGTATCTAGACCTTGGAGAGTTTGTTCAGCGATGATTTCCTGGGCTTCGGCCAAAGGATCACTTCCCTCAGTAGCGCCCGCTTCTGGGGCCGCTTCCTCGGGCTTTGATTCCTCTCCCACTTCTTCAAGTAGAGAGGACATACCGTCTTTTTCTTCCTCAACGGCCCTCAAGGGAACAACGTTATCAACCTCCGGGGTGGAGTTTAAGCTGTAGAACTTTTTAATGTCCTCGATGTAGAGGGGTACCCCGGCCGCCTCGCATTCTTTCATCCGTCGCTCGATCGCCGATTCAATCTCATGGCGAAGGCACCACAGCCTAACGGAGATTTTCTTCACTTCCACAGGATGGCCGCTCTTATTGTAGATCATGCGTTTTTACCCTCTTCTTAGTATTTTGACTCATAACTGAATTAAACGAAAGAGTGGAAAAAAGTGGTTGATCTATTAAGTCTCTTTAGCCATGAGCGTTAGCTCTTTTTGCCATAGATGTAAGATATTGGCTCAAATCTTACAATTGAGTGATTGAATAACTCTTGAAGCGAGGCAAGAAATGAAAAAAGTGTCCTTCCTGGGGGCGATCTCACTCACCATCATCTCCACTGCGGCCCTGGCGAAAATGCCTATTGCCCCTATACCCTTTGTTCCTGGCGAGGTGCTGGTCAAAGTAAGACCTGGGCTTTCAGCGCGCCTCCTGGCAAAAAAGTCTCTTTTTGGTGCTGAGGTAAAAGAAGAGCTGAAGCTCATGGCAGGGACATACTTACTCCTCAAGAGTACGACTAAGTCCACCCAGGCACTGGCCCAGGATCTTCAAAAATTCCCCGAAGTCGCATTTGCGGAGCCCAATTTCATCTACACTAGCTTCGGAGCACCTGCGGGCGCACCCTTAGATCCTTTATTTGATAAACTATGGGGTCTTCGCAACACCGGGGCCAATGAACCTGACCGGACTGGTGGGACAACGTCTACCCCGGGCGTCCTCGGTGCGGATGTTGACGCTCAGAAGGCCTGGGAGCTGGCCCGAGGTTCAAAGAAGATTGTCGTCGCCGTCATTGATACGGGAATCGACTATAACCATCCCGACCTTCGGAGCAACATGTGGGTTAATCCGGGCGAGATCGCCGGCAATAACATCGATGACGATCAAAACGGCTACGTCGATGACATTCACGGTTGGAATGCTGCCAGTAGAAATGGTGATCCCATGGACGGTAACGCTCACGGAACTCACTGCGCTGGAACCATCGGCGCCGAACACGACAACGGCCTAGGTGTCGCCGGAGTGATGCCGCAGGTGTCTCTTATGGGTGTAAAGTTTCTTTCTGATACTGGTTCTGGGACCCTCGCTGATGCAGTGGTGGCGATAAACTACGCTACCCGAATGAACGTCGACGTGATGTCAAATTCGTGGGGAGGTGGAGGATATTCCCAGGCCCTCTTCGACGCCATCAGCGCCGCTAAAGAAAAAGGAATCATCTTTGTCGCCGCGGCCGGGAACGAAAGCAATAATAACGATGGCCGTGCTTCATTCCCAGCGAGCTATCAAATCGACAACGTCATCAGTGTTGCCTCTCATACCGCCCAGGATGTTCTTTCTTCATTTTCAAATTTTGGCCGCCGCACTGTTCACGTCGCGGCCCCAGGCACCAATATTCTTTCTACAGTCCCGAATGCTGAATACAAGGTTCTGTCCGGGACCTCCATGGCCACACCCCACGTCTCAGGCCTCGTAGGACTTCTCTTGGCACAGACGGGCCGCAGGCCAGTACTCGAGGTGCGAGAGCGCCTCATGGCAACGACTGTCCCAGTTGCTGCTTATCGACGGACAACTGCCTCACAGGGCCGGGTGAATGCGTATAACTTTATCACCGACACCCGCTTGCCACGTCAAGGACCCCTTGAGAGCGCCTGGCGGGTCGAGGCACTTGCCGAGCCTTTTGTAACCGCCCATCCATATGTGGAGAACACTCGTCTGGCAAAGATCTACCGCTTTCCCGGAGCGAAGTACGTTAAGCTCATCATCGAGCGCTACGACGTTGAAAATGGATACGACTTTCTGACATTGAAAGACGGCAACGGAGCGACGATCGAGCGTCTTACTGGTGTGGGCCAGCGGTATGAGACTGACTTTACAGAATCAGATACGGTGACTGTGGAGTTTACATCTGACTCGACCCAGAACCGGTGGGGAGTAGAGATACGTGAAGTGAAGGTCGTGTACTAAAAAAAAAGGCCCACATTCGTGGGCCCGTAACTTTTTATGGTTAAATTTATACTACAATTATTTGTAGTACTTACGTAAAAATTTAGAGAGACCCATCTTATCGAGTGTCTTGATGGTTGATGTTGCGAGCTTCAGACGAATCGTTTGACCAGACTCAGGGTCGAAGATTTTTTTCGTCTTAAGGTTAGGCTGCTTGAAGGTCCGTGTCTTGATGTTTGAGTGAGACACAGTATGGTTTGCCTGACGGCTTTTTCCTGTGAGATCGCATTGACGTGCCATAATCATTTCCTTGTCGTTAGTCTTAATGATGTAAAGTCTCAAGAATCTATCCGCATCCAGGCTCCTTGGCAAGTCTAAAACTGAAGAATCTTGTGGACTTACCTATGCATGAGTTTCATACTCTTGCCATTCCATTTTTCATTCTAAAAGGCGGTCGTTTTATGTCACTTAAGCCCTTGAATATTAAATCAAAACTTCTCCCTTCTCCCACTTCAGAACCCCGTTATTCAATCATAATTAAAGATGCAAAACATAAAGAAATTAAACTCGCCCATCCCAAGGCCGTGCGCTCACTGATTGCTCTGATGGATCTCGCTGCTGTTAATGGAGGGGCCGCTTGTCACTGGGGTGGGCCATCGGCGATGACAGAGACTTGGACCGCCCTCCACGGAATCATGTTTAAAGAAAAGAATTGGTTTGAAAAATATAATTTTGTGAATGACATCGGACACGCGGAGAACGGAATCTACGCGCTCCGAACTGTCCTGGGTTACGGAGACTTAACACTTGAGGGCCTGAGCGGCTTTCGGTCGATGGATTCAAAGCTCACTGGTCATGGCGAGTCTCACCTCTACCCAGAAGGTGTTCTCCTTTCGAACGGTCCCCTTGGATCGGCCTTTCCTCAAGCTCAGGGATTGGCGGTTGCCGATAAGCTCTCTGGTTCAAATCGTGTGACCATCGTTTCTCTCTCCGACGGCGCCTCATTTGAGGGTGAGGCAAAGGAAGCTTTTGCGGCCATCCCTGGTCTGGCCCTGAAGGGGATGACGAATCCATTCGTTCTTCTAATTTCGGATAACAATACTAAGCTCGGCGGACGAATCGACAAAGATGCTTTTTCCATGCAGCCAACCTATGAGACCCTCGCGACTCAAGGCTGGGAAGTGATCAAGGTCGACAACGGTCATGATCTCGAAAAAATGTACCAAGTCCTCGAGAAGGCCATCAAAACGGCCGAGAAAAACGCCACAAAGCCAGTGTGCGTTTGGATCAAAACCATCAAAGGCCACGGGGTGAAGGCAACCGCTGATTCCGCCTCAGGTGGTCACGGCTTTCCACTCAAACCATTTGATGAGGCGATCCACGCTTTCCTGAAAGAGATCTGGAGCGATGAAGAAGTTCCGACCGAGCTCACGAGCTGGGCGAAGAAGCTTGCGGAAAAACCAGCTAAGACTGAAAATGCCTCTGGGCCTAAGAAAGATAAAATTCAAGTCGGCGTTGCTAAGGCGCTCTCAAAAGCAGCAAAGGACGGCTATCCTGTTTTCTCAGTAACCTCCGACCTTCAGGGCTCGACCGGTGTCAAGGCCTTCCATTCTGAATTCCCGGACCGCTTCGTTGACGTTGGTGTGGCCGAGTCGAACATGGTCTCCATGGCCGTGGGCCTTTCAAAGGCGGGTTTCATCCCTGTCGTTGACACCTTTGCGGCGTTTGGAGTTACTAAGGGGAATCTTCCGCTGATCATGGGTTCCCTCTCCCAAGCACCGATCATCGCAGTCTTTTCGCACACGGGCTTCCAGGACGCCGCCGACGGTGCTTCTCACCAGTCACTCACGTACCTCGCGGCCCTTGCGAGCATCCCGCATGTTAATCTCGTTAACGTTGCCTCTGCTCGCGAAGCTGAGGAGTATGTTTATCAAGCGGTGAAAAAGATCGCCGCGGCCCGAGAGGCAGGCCAGGATGGTGAGTCCTACGTCTTCTTCGTCGGTCGGGAAAACTTCGCGCTCGAAGTGGCGCCGGAGCTTGCTTATCAGCTTCACAAGCCTCAGCGTTTGCGCGAAGGGGCTGACGTCACGATCGTGGTCTCCGGCTCACTTGCGGCCAAAGGTCTTGAGGCCGCCGATGCTCTCGCTCGTCGAGGGATTGACGCCACAGTCATTAATCATAGTTTCGTGAATCAGTCGGACTTCGCCCAGATTGGTAACTGGGTCGCCGAGGGTGGTTCAAAAGTTATTACCGTCGAGGACCACCAGCTGATCGGTGGCATGGGGGCCCAGCTTGTGCATCAGCTGAAGCTCCTTGGTTTGGAGTTTGATGTCGTTTCCCTTGCGGTGCGTGGGGAGTTTGGTCAGAGTGCCTACTCGGCCGACGAACTGTACGCTAAGCACCATCTGGATTCTCATGCTATTATCGAAGCCGCTGTAAGGCTCCAGGGCAAGGGAAGTTTCATGAATTTTGATGCCGAAGTTTTGATGACGAAGTGGAAAGAGGTCTCCGCCGAGGCCAAGCGTAAGTGGGACTCGATCTCCGAAAAGGACCTAGATAAGGTGAAGGGAAATGCGGTTGCGATGGTCTCTTTGATCCAGGAAAAGTTTGGGATCTCCCGGGAAGACGCCGCAAAAAAAGTGGAAGAACTTTTGGCGCGATACCCGAAGGAAGAAATAAAAGCTCGAGTTGGGGAGACGGCGATGAAGGCCCTCGGCACAGCGAACACTATCTTTGACCAGGTTAAGTCGAAGATTAAAAAGTAAGTTACTACTATTTGAAAGAGTGACGAAAGGCAGTTCTATTTTCTTTCTTTTCGGGAGCACCGAAGTCTGGATGAAAAGAGTGCTGTAAAATCCGGGACTCTTTGAGTTTTAACTGCACCAGCCAGCGATGATGATGCGTTCTCCTGCTGTGACCTGATGGATCTTGTGTTCAAATCCATAAGGGCCTGTGAGAAAGAGAATCATGTCACCAAAGGGTGGAGTCGCAATCTCTAAGAAAGCTTCCTGACCCTTGCGCCTCACGCCGAGGTGACCTCCTGAAATGCTCTCTGGGTTCTCAGTAAGGGAGAGAGAAAAGGCAAAGACTCGTGAGCCATCATCGTGCCAGATTCCGTCTTCCTCCCAATCATTCTGCGCATTCCTGAGACTGATGATGAATTCAATGCCAGAAAAGTCATGGTAGTTGCGGAGGTGATTGAAGAGACCTCCGCCATGATCAGTGAGGAGTCGGATTTGCTGGTCGAGTTGATCCCAGTGCCGATTGCGGACCGCGCTTAGGATTTCATTTCCAAGAGGAAAAGACGACATATGGAAACCGGCAGAAAAGAGTGCGGGATTTTTTAACATAGAACCGCATCTTGTCAGGCAGCTTTTATCTTTGTCAAACGCCAAGTCCATGGATTTTTGAGCCTTGCGAAGGACTCTACTTAACTCGGAGATCTGTCCACAGCACCTCCCATTTACGGCCCAGGATTATGAGCGAGAGAATAGAGGTCGAGGTGGAATAATTTTGACAGGAAAAATTCAATGAATAACCAATCTCTCTATAGCATCGGTCCCCTCATGAAGGCCGCGCGAAAGTTTAGGAAGCTCAACCAGGCCGACGTGGCGCAAGCGATTGGATGCTCGCAAAGTGCGCTTTCGAAAATGGAGCACGATCTCTTAGTTCCCTCGGCGCCGCAGTGGTTTCTCTTCGCCCGGTTCACATCCATCGCGCCCGAGTCCCTCGAGGCGGGAATCATCGACCGGCATTTGAAAGTTAAGTTTAATGACGATCAGGTCTCCCTAGGATTTAAGATTCCTAAAAGGTACCGCCTTCACCGCGCCGAAAAAGTACGTGAAATTTATCCCTTCCTTCAGTACCTTGAAAAAAACATGAAGCCTCCGCTTCATAGCGAGTTTATGCTCTCAACGGGCCTTGATGCTGAATTTTTCCTAGACTTTGATAATCTCATCAGCTTCCAGCTCTTTCTTGATGCCGCTGATTTTTTTCTGAAACTGGGTCTAGGCTCTTCGGAGGAGATTAAGGAGATCGTGCGCATGGGGCAAAACGAGATCTACTGGGATGATTTTGACATCGAATGGCGTAAGCTTGAGTCGACGCAGTCCCTGCTTGAGGCTTTTGCCCGTGAACAGGTTTTTTTTCAGTCCGACTTCCAGATCAAGGTTGAGAATCTGACTGGCAAGGTGATAGTGAACTACTACCCTGAGTACCATTTAAAGCAGATGGCCACCAATGCGGCGCCCGAGTTGATAGGGTTTCTCAACACCTATCGGGCGGCGACACTCGAAAATCTGGTGGATAAATTCGTTGCCCATCGCATTCACGTTGACCTCATCCCCGAGGTGGCCGCGTCTCCTCTGGCGGCGAGGTTTGAAGTTCGAGCAGCCTAGATTTTAGGAAAGGGGTAGTAGAATTCTATAAAGGTCATACCTAAGACTTTGCAACGCTTTCCTAAGGATCTACCCAAGGCAAGTAGAGGATAGGAAATGATGCAAAGTCGAAAGGCCAAGACTTATTGCTGAATACAGTAGAGCCGGCGAGTCGTGTTATTGCATGTGACGTCACTAAAATAAATCCATTCATAATCTATCACATCTGATAATCCGTAGATTGCGAGAGCTCCTGATGAGTTGCTACTCCAACCACTGCAATTTTCTAACCGAGGAACTCCGTTAACTGAAAGACCTGTGAACACGTTGAATCGTGTTGTTGTTACTGGATTAATTAAATCCTGCGGTAACAATCCATTAGAATCAGAAGTCTCGATAAGTGTGCCGTCTGTTCTCGTATATTGTGTGTTTGGCTTGATGACCCAGTCAATCTGGGCACCTGCGGTTCCATCGCGTTGACTATCTACACCAATATAGGCCTTATAGGTTCCATCTCCTGGATTATTGGCATCAGAAGCACATCGTGAGTCTGCTCCGGCGACTCCACCAAGATTCCCATCTGAGCTTGCTGCTGTAACAAAGATCTTGCACGGGTCACATGAATCACTATCACCCCCGGTAGTGTCTAAATCGATACCTGAAACTCCTCCATCTTCACAGCTACATAAAAGGACTAATAAAATAAGTATTAATATTTTTTTAGAATTTATAACCATAAATGATCCCCATTGAGCTGTAGTTTACGATAAAGTCGCCTTTAAGGGTTGCCTCACCCTCGCCCAGGTCTACTTTGGTATACTGAACTTTACTGTATTCAAGACCAAAAAATGTATTTGGGCTTAATCTGTAATTGATTTGAAATCCGAACGAGGCAAGTTTTGGAGAGTTTAGAGAGGTCTCAACTCCACTCTCGCTCCTTTTATCGTTTTTGAGGTCTGAGTAAACAACTGGCTTAAGCACAAAAAGAAAACTCCCCAATCCAATACCCAGGACAGGAGACACATTGAGCTGTGTTCCCGCCATATTGGTATTGTTGACTTCGCTCGCCTTGGTTTTTTGTTTAAAGAGGTTGTACTCACCCGACGCACCTAAGAGGAAGGGTCCCAATGTTTTTCCGAACATAAGTTCTCCGCCAAAAGTGTACATGTCACGTGTTTCAATAGATTTTCCGTCTGCGGTACCTGCGTCGCCAAGTCCACCTTTGGCCGCTATAGAGAGATACCAGCCAGACGAGCGGCCGCCACCTCCTCCACCCATCGCTTGAGCGAGAGTGTGACTAGCTGTAAGTAGGCTTAACAGTCCAATTCCAAATGTAAATAATCGTCTCATTCATTACTCCAGTTTGAAATGCACTTCTATTTAATCATATCTACAAAAAAAGCGTACTGAAGTAGCCGAGTTTATGAATGCTCTCTGATTAGTCGACTGCTGCGTTTTAGTTTTCGTGGGCGAGGATTTTTCGACGAGGCCTGTAGTAGGTCCTCGGAGAATAATCCGAGAAATCTGAGATTTTCGACATGTAAATACAGGCGTATTTCTCGATCTGTCCCGCGAGCCGGCTTGGTTCGATTCCCGCTCGCATCGTCTCTCCCCAAAAGGGATTGTAGTGTTGAGAGTGTGCACGAATGAGCTTGCCGACTCTCTTATCAACTTTCTCGATTTTTTCAAAATGCTCTTTGACCTTGTCTTTATCTGGTTTCTTCCCCTTTTCGATCTCGCGGTCAAAAAGGGCGTCGAGCTTTTTCTCAAGAAGGAGCTTTTCTGTCATCAGGCGATTGATCTCGGTGGAAATGCTAGCACTCTTTTCATCCGCCGCAATCTCCGTAATCAACTCATCAATGACGAGTGCTGTGCGCCAGTTACAGGTCTTCTTGATCTGGAGGACATCCCCGTAGATGTGATCTCCAAGGTAGAGGATTTGCTCGCCCGATAGACCTGAGCTTTTCTGGAGGCTATGAGCGTTCCCCCCCTGATAGATCCCGTCCTCAATTTTTCCATGATGATTTCGCATGAGGCCTGTGGCCGGGTCGATCTGAAGGAGCGGAAGTTTGTCCGTGAAAAACTTCGGCTTACTGGCAGCGGTCACCACCAGGTTGAAGAGTTCCGACCAGCTCTTGTGATCTTTTAGAAAAGGAGTAATGGCATAGTCGAGAAGAAGCTTTGAATACTCGAAGTCAGAGTTCGTGATGACCCAGAGCTTTTTTCCATGTTTCTTAAACCGCTCGAGAGCAAAGACAGCACCTGGGTCCTGAACGATGTACTTCTTGACGTTTTTTTTGACCTGGCCCTTGAGTGAGCCGTCCCGGTGAGAGGTGTCGAGGGCCTCGAGGACATCCAATTCAATGGTCTTGTAGTCCGGGAGATTGAGAGCAGGATTTTTATCCTTCAGCTCCACCAGCTGCATGTAGAGGACGCAGTAGGAAATCGAGAACGTCGTATCAACGATGGCGTAGCGACTTGAGTCGTTCAGGTCGATGACCAGACCCTGGTAAATCTTCTGCTGGGTTTTAAAGTCCATTTCCGAGAGGCCATGGTAGGCATGCTTAACTCGAGAGTATGTGGAGAGCTTCAGAACGTTACCATGGGGCTTATCGATCACAAGACCCCGGATCGCGAGCTTGAAGTTGATTTTTAGCGTCCCCACCTCGGCCGGGTACTTTTTCACCTCAAGAAGCTTCTTTTGGATCTCCTGGTAGGTCATCTCTTCGAAGGCCTCGGAGTCGTAGCGGACCAGGGTGTAGTCCATGTCGAAACCGATGGCCGCAATTTGCTTCATGTTGAGGGTTCTATTAACGTAAATTCCCATGCTTATCCTTAATGATGACTCCCTTAAATTGTCTCCCGTTCATGGTTTCACGTCAAATAGAGAGATTTTACATTCCGCGCCAGATTCTTGTCCTGCTCCTCTAGAGGAAAGCTAAAATGGCCTGTTCCTTCTCGGAGTACTGATGCTTAAGCTCGCCCTCGTTTCTGTTGCAGGTCTTCTCTTGGCGCCACTTCTCTGGGGTCGGGTCATTTATGGCGAGGACCATAGAGTTGAAGTGGCCCAGTCGAGTGCACTCCAGCAGCGTGTTGCGACCTCGGCGGCAACACTCATCCACAAAAGCGATCTTCACCTTAATCCCACTAGGTCAGGGGAGTTCACTGTGTCGGCACGGACACTGCGGCAGTGGCTCGAATCACAATTTGGTGACAAATCTCGTCGGAAGATTCTCATTTCCCCTAAGGTCCTGGAGGCCACTCGAAACGGTGTGTCCTTCTGTGACGGTGAGCGCTTCGTAGACCAACCAAACCCGGGCATGTGCAGTGGGTTTTTGATTGCTCCGGATCTTTTAGTGACTGCTGGCCACTGTGTGGAGGTGCCTGGGTTCTGTGAAGAGTTCCGCTGGGTCTTTGATTTCGTTGCTGGTGGTGAAGGCCCGGCCCCGATCCTCGAGGGAAACATCTACAGTTGCAAACGAGTTGTTTCGAACCTTCTCTCTATGCCCCTGGGCCTTGACTACGCCATCGTTCAGCTCGACCGACGAGTCGCTAATCGGGCGCCGGTAGCGATCGCAGAAGACTCACGCCTTACAGAGGATGATCCGCTCTTTGTCGTGGGATCTCCCTCAGGTCTCCCGCTAAAAGTCGCTGGAGGCGCTTCAGTCCTACGGAACACTCATCCGTTTTATTTCAGCGCAAACCTGGATACTTTCCAGGGGAACTCAGGATCCGGCGTTTACAACGGCTTGACCGGCGAAGCCGAGGGAATTCTCGTGAGAGGGGAGGAAGACTACACACTGAACTCCGCCAAGAACTGCATCGAGGCCAAGCGCTGCGGTAATGATGGCTGCCGCGGTGAAGATGTGACCCGCCTCTCAGCAGTCCCTGAGATCGGTCTCCGGCGTGCTTTCATTTCTGCTGCCGAGGCCGGTGATGTCGTAACTCTAGAGAAGCTGCTTCGTCTCAACTCCTGGATAGATTTCTACACCCAGGACGGTCAGAGTGCCCTCTTGAAGGCAGTTCAGGCGAGTCAGGGAGCGAGTCTAGAGCTTCTCCTTCGGAGTGGCGCTGACGCGGGCCTTAGAGACGCGAAAGGGAATTCCGTATACCACCTAGTCAGGGATCCGCGGCTAGTTGCGCAGTTAAGCTCGGCGCGGGGTCTCATTAACGACCTTAACTCTCTCGGTGTAGCGCCCCTTCAGGCAGCCGCTGGCCGACGTGATTTGGTCCTCGTGAAGGCGTTGATCGCGGCGGGGGCGGATAAAAGCATTCAGGATCCAAATGGAGAATCAATCCTCTTTATCTTCGCCCGGAGTGGCGACTGGTCAGCAGTCAGCGAACTCATCACCCTCGGGGTAGACCCTGGAATCCGGAATAAAAATTCTGAATCCGTTTTTGACCTCAAAAACTAATGCCAGACTCGGGTCCTGATGGCCCTAATCTTTGTGGTGCGTCGAGAAAGTGTGGCGCATAAATCTACGCTCTAGAGAGATTTCTGACGATTTCCCGGCGATATGAGTGATGAATATTGTCAGATGGTGGGAAGCCTGAAAATCTAGTTGGAAGAACTTTTCTTTCAAGGAGTTATTCATGAAATTGATTGCAGGAATTCTTCTCCTCGCTGTTTCGGTCTCGACCATCGCTGCTACGGTGAAGGTCACTTCATTTAAGTATGTACGAAATGCTGGAGACGCCGTTCATCC
Organism: Pseudomonadota bacterium; assembly: GCA_027487685.1. Lineage (GTDB taxonomy): Bacteria > Bdellovibrionota > Bacteriovoracia > Bacteriovoracales > Bacteriovoracaceae > Peredibacter. The sequence goes on from JAIYDC010000080.1 coordinate 54,238, forward strand.
ACTGGCCGAGCTTTGCGGAGTGGTCGATGGCGCAACCTCTGCCCCTACATTCGTCAAAGTCCTCGTGGATAAGGCGAAGAACCCGGCCGTGTACAATACTGTGGCCGGTACTGAGGGTGACTTTTGTGTTGCCGTGATCACTTACCGTGGCAGCGCTGAAGTGACTGTCTTCGGAGAAAATGCAGGGGTTGAGGCCTTTGCTAAGTAAAAAGCCCTTGCCCAAGTTCCCCGTTTTTACTAAATTAGTCATGAATATGTTTATCAGTTTGGGGGTATAGCTCAGCTGGGAGAGCGCTTGCATGGCATGCAAGAGGTCAGCAGTTCGATCCTGCTTATCTCCACCATTTTTCCGTGATAAAAAAGCCACCTTCGGGTGGCTTTTTTTATGCCAAAGCTAACTACATAAATTCGTTTCATTAACAGTTTCAATCACTTCAAATTGTGGCCTCCTCTGTAGCTCTGGTGAAAGTCTCTAGAAGTCTTTCTGGTTGGCTTATCGTGGCTAACTTTTTGGCTAACACCGTAGCACTGTTTTTGGCGTAGCAAATTTTCGCAAGAAAATGGCCAAAAATCGTAGATAACCAATTGAGTTTCAAAGGGAGAGTGGACGCTGGCAGGAAAGGAGGATTTATGACTGCTGTGACCCTTAAAGATAAGATTAATCTCTCTCATGCAAAGGCCCTGAGACGGTCCCGAGAACAACTCAAGGTCACTCGAATTGAACTGGCCCGTCGTCTCAATTTAAGTCCCAAGGCGATTGAGAAATACGAGTCGGGGAGGGCCATTATTGATAAGGAGAAGCTTAGATCAATTTTGAAGGCCCTTGATTTAGAGCATGAGGACTTTGAAAAAATCAGGCGAGGCAAAGGCTGCGGGCTTAAGAAGAAAAAGAAAACCGTCTTCACCAATCAGGAAAGAAGGAGCTACAGACGTAATATCACCAAGGAGGTGAAGGTTCTCAGAATCCTCAGGCAAATGAAGAATTTATCCCAGGATCAGGCCTCTTCAGTCTGTGGCTATTCTCGTCCTTCCATTGGCCATATCGAAAATGGGCGGATTGAACTCGATCAAGATCGGATTCGAAATGTCGTTGAATGCTATGGGCATCCAATTTCCGCATTTGAAAGGCTTATGAAAGAAGAATTGATCAGGGATGAGGTTTATAAAAATATTCTTGAAAAGATGAAGAATCTTTCTGAAGAAAAATTGAAGCTCGTAAATTCCTTAGTGGATGGGATGTGCAGCTAGTATAGTATAAAGAGCCCGTGTGATGATGCAAACTCAACTGACTTTGCAAAGGATGGACTGCGGTCGAATTCCTAGAGGCCTTGTAGCTTAAGTACCCATCTGAGTCGATCAACTTTTACCCGTTTGGTATACTAAAGCGAGGAGTTGATCATGACCAAAAAGACACGAAAGA
>JAIYDC010000079.1 GCA_027487685.1 Pseudomonadota bacterium
ACGAAACTAGATCAGAATTTGAAGATGCCTGCACCAGTTTCTTTCGCTACATCAGGAAGTACCGGGACGAGCTGTCGACTCTGTTGACGGATGAGTTTCAAGTCCTCGGCACTTGAAAATTAAACTGCGTTCAGTTTAGTCGATCTGTTCTCGAAGAGAGTAGATTAAGGAATTAGGGCCCCGCAAGATGTCATGGCCCTCTAGGGTCCGATGCTTTCCGAGATTTTTGATCTGTTCGCGGTAGCGAAATTCCATCTTGGACCAGATATCTATTTCATTGGTAAAATCGATTCCGAGGTTGGCAGGCTTTGTATACTTGACCTTGTGGATATCGACTTGGGCTGCGAGGCTTTTCTTCGAGTTATTCTTCACGGTCGGTTCCTTTGAGGTGCTCGCCATGGGGGTTACCCTGGAGCAAGGGGGAGATCTCGTGAATGGAAACTGAAGAACCACGCTGACGTTTATGTCAGCGTGGTGTTCTTTAGGTCTTAGTAGCGGCGAGAAGTTTCGCGCTTTTCCATCGGCTTCGCCTCAGAAACGTTCATTTGACGACCGTCAAACTCTGTTCCATTGAGAGCGTTGATCGCCTCAGATGCTTCTGAAGATGAAGACATTTCCACGAAACCGAAGCCTTTGCTGCGGTTCGTGTCTCTGTCCATGATCACTTTTGCCGACGTAACAGTGCCGTATTGTGAGAACTTCTGTGAAAGTGCTTCGTTGCTAATAGAGAAACCGAGGTTTCCGACATAAATTTTCTGACTCATATGAGCCTCCGGTGTAAACATGTCACTAAGGTGTGACAGTGTGGTTGAATTAATTTTTGCTGAAGGAGTTTGATAAAAACGAGCTTAGGTAAAATTGATCTGAGGTAAAAACTAGTAGCGGGTAGTTGATAACAGATATCTCGATACTATTCCTTCCGCTTGGAAAGCGCCAGCATTCATTTCTCCGCCTTCAAGTTATTGTCGATTTTTCCACAGATACCAGTGCTTTAAGTACTTACGGATTATCCGTCTTAGGCCTGTACTTCTCATACGGGTCCTCGTCCTGGAGGAGTTCTGCCCAGCCTGGCTTTTTCTTAGACTCTGGTGCGGTCTGCTCAAGCTTTTTTACCGTGGTGAGCGCTACGGTTTCTGCTGAAAGCTGGCCTATCTTGCCTGCCTTTTGATCTGCGATAAGCTCTTCATACGCCGCGGGCTCGTAAGTCTTAAGATCCGTGAGCGTCGCTGCGAGCGACTTCTCTTCGAGCTCTTTGAGTTCCGGATCACGGACTGGCCCACTGGCGACAGCCGTCGTTTGAGTGATCTCTCTTAGTTCGGTCTTGGTTAGAGCGGACAGTTCAACGTTCTCTTGCTTCTTCAAAAGCGTTTTCCCACTTTCCACGACCAGAGGAGCTACGGCCCTATCTGCCGTTACAGTGATTGATCCCCTGATGACTGAAATCTGGGTGAGGCCTGAACCGAATTGAGCTACGTGGAAATCAGTTCCGCGGACACCCATGGTCGTCGTTTTTGTGATGACCTTCATGCCAGATCGTGGTCCGCCTTTCTCGACGAGGCCCCGGACTGCTCCTCTCAGTAGAGTCATAGTTGACGGGTCCTCGTCTTCTTTTAGGTACTCTTGTTTCCAGTTTAAGACGTACTGAGTGTTAGGGGAGATGTAGAAGTGGTCTCCGTTGTTAAAGACGATCTTGAGCTTTCCTGATGGGCCCGTGTTCACGACGGAGCCGTTTCCGAGCTTCATCCCTTTCTCGGCGTTAGCGATCCGGAATGTTCGATCAAGATACTTCACGAGTCGATCTTGGGGGGTGGCCTTTCCCGAAATGGGGACGAAGATCTCTGCCGCCGCTTCGAGCTTCACAATGCGCGCGACATGATCCTTCGCCCAGACTGTTCCAGTGGCCAGGAAGAGGAGGGATATTGAAACTATTCTCATGAAATTTCCTTGTTCTGCGCTATCATAGATGGAAATTATAACAGAAAAGGTATTTTTTTATGAAATTCATCACCCTTGTCACTCTTACTTGTTTTGCTGGAAGCGCACTGGCGCAGCAAAATTATCCTGAGCTCTTAGTTGCCCCCCGCGCTTCGGAACGGCTCAAGCGTGAGGCGGTAGTTGAGGCCGATAATGCCTTCACTGACCATCTTCCAATTCAAGTTTCAGGTGTAACGACCTTTCTCGCTGGTGCTCTGATCAACAATGACCTCAAGAAGGATTCGGACGGAGTTGGACCTAAGGTTGCGATGGCCGTGGGTGGGGCGTGGATAGCCGCTTCTGTCTGGATGCAGGCATCACGTCGGCCTCTCCATCGGGCAGCGCAGGATGTGAAGAATTTGCCCTATCAGTCGGCCCGCGACCAACTTGCGGCCGAACGCTTAGCGGAAGAGCACATTGATGAAACGGCACGGTTTTATCAAAAGCTTAAGTGGCTTTCAGTTTCTACCAATCTTCTCTCCAGCGCTTACGCACTTTCGGAGGCCGAGACAGGATCCACTGGTGAGGCGCTCGGTTACGTTGGTGTTTTGGGTGCCTTCGCTCCGCTTCTTTTTTCCCACCGGGCAGAACAGGTGAGTGAGGATCAGCGCTCATATAAGAAAAAGGTTATGGGTCCAGTGACGTTCACCAATGGCGTTCTTATGGATCCCTTCCGAGGCAGACTCGTCCCCGGACTTTCGTTAGCAGCGACTTTTTAGGTTGATGGTCTGACTGAACGGAGGGCCATGGTAGTTCCGAACTCCACGGCCTCCTTCACATTTCGGTCTAGCCCTTTCTTGCTCACAGCATACTCGAACGCGGCGATAAAGTTTTTCGTCGCTTCGGGCCCATGTTTTGTCACTTCCTCTGCCACTTTGAGGGCCTCCCCAGAGGTCAAGTTCACTTTTTTGTCTTCCGTTAGGAAGCGATAGACCTCGATGAAGTCTCGCGCCACTGGAAATCCGAGGGCAGCGCCGTTTTTCATGACTCGTGCCCCGAGTTGTGCGCACTGGACTAGCGGAAGATCGAGGGACTTCTTGGCCACGCAGAACTCCACAAGGGTGTTGAAGTTTTTTTCTAACAGCTTGGCATCGGCGGAACCTGCTTCGCTTAATTCGAGCGCGATAGTGAGGGCCTGAGAAACGTCGAGATCAAGCAGATTCTCGACGTAAGCACCCGTGAAGATCATTAAGAAGGCGGTGCTTGCTTCGTCACTTCCGTCGGAGAAGCGGGTGGCGATCTCCATCGAACGCTGGGTCGGAACGCCGGCCTTAACGAGAGTATTGGTGACTTTAATGAAGCGCTTCGATGCCCCGGTGCAGCCACTTGAGATCTTGTGGGAGAGCGCCTGAGCGTTGGTCTCGCTGAGACTGAATTCGCGGTGCTCCCTGAGGTACTCCAGAGTCGTTACGAATTCGCGGGTTGCCAGACAAGTTTGTGGTGCTTTGAGAGCGACCCCCTTGGCTAATGAGTTGACCGAAAACAAGAGAAGCAGAGCGATGAGTTTCATGGGAATCCTTTGTATCCGTTAATTATAGGGAGGAAGCTAAGGGATGCACGAAAAAGTAATTGCAACCAGATGCTAGACTAATCTCGTCAGGAGAGAGTAGGCTGAGATGTAAAAAAATTGAGTATCTGAGGAGACGCTGATGATTAAAGAATTGACCGAAGAGCAAGTCCGAACGATGACGCTTGAGGAAAAAGACGCTTGGTGGCTAAAGAACGTTTATAAAGGGGACATGCCGCAACTGACCCTTCGATCTGCTTTGACGGGTATGATCTTAGGGGGAGTCCTTTCACTCACCAACCTTTACATCGGAATCAAGACCGGTTGGACCTTGGGTGTGGGTATCTCATCAGTGATTCTCTCATTTGCTTTGTTTAAGCTCATGGCGCGTCTAAAACTTGGTACAGAAATGACCATCCTAGAAAATAATGCAATGCAGAGCATTGCCACTAGCGCCGGTTATATGACCGCTCCTATGATGGCCTCAATCCCGGCCTACATGATGGTTACAGGGGAAGTTATTCCCATGTGGCAGTGCTTTTGGTGGATCGTCATCCTCGCCCTACTTGGTGTTCTCTTCGCTTTTCCTCTCAAAAGAAGATTCATCAACGAAGAACAGATGCCTTTCCCTGAAGGCTATGCCGCAGGCGTGGTCCTGGATAGCCTCCACGAAGACGAGGGTGGCCAGGGGATGTTTAAGGCGAAGCTTATGATGGCCGGTGCAGGTCTTTCGGCATTGATCGAGTTTCTACGTGCTGACACCCTCCTTGAGAAGATTAAGCTCAACTTCTTGGCGATCCCGCATTATTGGGACGCTTTTATCTATAGATTTGCAACTCCGGCGATCATGGGAACTCCGCTTAAGGACCTCACGATCCAATTCGACACATCCATCGTGATGGTCGGAACCGGCGGACTCATGAGCATGAAGACGGCGATGTCGATTCTCTTCGGGGCCTTCGTTAACTACTTCGTTCTGGCACCGATGATGATCGACGCTGGTATCATAAAAGAGACGACCTTCAAGGCGATCACGATGTGGAGTCTCTGGGGTGGTGCTGCGGTTATGACCACCTCTTCGCTCTACAGCTTTTTTTCAAAGCCTCAGATCATCCTCCAGTCGTTCCAGAAGATGTTCTCCAAAGGGCACGTTAAGAATGATGCTCTCGAGAAGATCGAACTCCCGATGTGGATCTTCGCTGTTGGGATTCCGATTATGGGCGCTCTTACAGTTTATTTTGGTCACGTCTGGTTTGGAATCCACTACTGGCTTGGGATCATCGCTATTCCTCTGGTGTTCGTCTTCACCCTCATTGCTGTAACATCCACGGGCCTGACTGCCATCACTCCAGGTAGTGCACTTGGAAAACTGACTCAGATCACCTACGGTGCACTTGCTCCGGGTAACGTGACGACCAACCTCATGACAGCGGGGATTACTTCAGAAGTTTCGCTGAATGCTTCTAACCTATTGATGGACATTAAGCCCGCCTACATGCTCGGTGGTAAGCCGCGGCACCAGGCCCTGGGTCATATCCTTGGGATCTTCGCCGGTGGCCTCGTCGCCGTTCCTGTCTTCTACAGTATTTTTCATGGGGATATCTCGCTCTTTACTACCGACGCGCTTCCTCTTCCAAGTGCACTGGTGTGGAAAGGTGTGTCCGAAGTTTTGACCAAGGGTCTCTCAAACCTCCACTACACCGCACAGATCGCTGCGGGCATCGGTGCAGTTCTTGGGATCGTGATTGAAATTCTTAATAAGAAGATGAACGGGCGTTTCCCACTTTCTGGCGTGGGCCTCGGTTTGGGCTTCGTTCTTCGCTTCACTGACGCGTGGTCGATGGCCCTCGGGACACTCATCTTCTGGGTTGCCCGGAAGGTTTGTAAGAACAAAGAGGGTGTGGGTTACCGCGCTTTCGTTGATAACCAGGAAACGCTCGCGGCCGGAGTGATTGCCGGTGGATCGATCATCGGGATCATCCTGATCCTTCTCGAACAAGCTGTCTAAGCCTTCTAGGCCCCGCTTCGGCGGGGCCTTTTTTTTGTCGCTGTCGGCACCATCCTTGCTCATTATCTCAAGAACAGAAATCAGTTCCATGGTGTTCTGGTGATTTGCCGCAACCTCACTGTATAAGGATTAGACATGCGTAAACCTGCCGCGCTCATTCTCGCCACGTTTCTTTTCATGGCCACCGCCACTGCGGGCCAGATCAGCTCGATTGGCCTGATCCTTTCTCCCCATCTTCAGGGGAAGATAGATGGAAGGTTTGAGCTCCAGCAAGGTCTCCTGAATCAGACGGGTGAAGTCATTACCGTTTCCGATGCGGGCCCTGGCCTCCACCAGGTGGCTCTCCGGAAACCCCTCGACGTCAAGGCAGTGAAACTTAGATTGACCTTTAAGTCTTCTGCGAATCTTAAGGATGAGCAAGTCGAATCTGCGGTGATTACGGGGACAATGAGTCCCGGGAAAGAACTCCGCCGTGACGGGCTTGAGATCGTTAATGAGGACTTAAAGGTGAGTATGAGCTGCGCCAACGTCATTGCCTCGCGGATCGTCGGAGGCCAGCTGGAAATCAACCTAAGCCGATTGAGTAACCTCTCGGATTGCACTGGCCGGGATCTGCCCGAGTTCTCTCCCCGTTTTGTGGGCCAGCGGCGGATTGACGATGGATCGAACTGGTTCTCACTGGCAGACGATGAGAAAATGGGTCGGGAGTATACAGAAAAATTCATTCGGGAGAATGGTGATAAAATTCTTCCGGCGGATCATCCGACAACGCGGTATATGCAGGAGAGGATGGACCAGATCGCTCGGTACTCAGATCTGCCGAACTTAAGGCCCAAGGTCCGGGTGATCAATGCTGATGTTTTAAATGCCTTCGCTCTCCCTGGGGGATATGTTTTCGTTTTCCGGGGACTGATGGAGAAATCACCTTCAGAGGCCGCTCTCCTCGGAGTTCTAGGTCACGAGTGGGCCCATGTCACCGCACGCCATGGA
>JAIYDC010000078.1 GCA_027487685.1 Pseudomonadota bacterium
GGCGTCTCAGTCTGAGTCCGGTTTGGCGTCTCAGTCTGAGTCCGGTTTGGCGTCTCAGTCTGAGTCCGGTTTGGCGTCTCAGTTTGAGTCCGGTTCGGCGTCTCAGTCTGAGTCCGGTTTGGCGTCTCAGTTTGAGTCCGGTTCGGCGTCACTGTCTGACCACCGCTGGTGGATCCGCTCTGAGTGGTGCCAGGAGCTGGATTCTGATTCTGTCTCTCTCCACCCGTGGTTCCCGCCGTCCCGCCGCCAGTTTGTGATGCTCCACCTCCGGGTGCAACAATCACTGGCCCCGTTGTTCCTCCGCTGGCACGGCCGGATGTTTGTCCCCCTGGGGTTCCAGTTCCACCAGACGTCCCCTCAGTACCGGTGACCCGATTAGGCACACCCCCCGTAGTCCCTGAAGTCCCTCCCGGGGGTGTATCCGTCTGGCCCGAGGGCCTTCGAAGTTCAGTCTGCTCAAACTCCTGAGCGCGTCGGCGAACCTCGGCCGCCGAAAGACCTTCTCTAAGCCAAGTGTTTCTACGCTCCTCAAGACCTTTTGCGATCCGAACTTGAGATTCGAGGGTTCGACGCCCGTTGTTCGAAAGACAATTTGTAGGAGGAGTCCTGCGGCAGAATTCCTGATGGAGCTCGATAACTCGTTGTTGATGTTGATCCCAGGCACGAGCGTGTTCAGGGAGGAAGCGGTCATTAGGTTGATTGGCGCGCCACTGAACCCGGGCCCGGGCCTGCATAAGTTCGTCTTCACGCTGCGTATCAAGAGCTCGAAGACGACTCTGAAAGTCTTCGGCGGAAAAAACACTCACAGGTAGTAGAAGCATGAAGGTCAGGAAGAGGCGCATAGTGGTCCTTGGAAATAAATTCAAACCACTATGCGTATCGGAGGTCTAAGGGACAAATCAAGTTAAAGAAGTCTGAGTAACTCTGTCGCACTCACAGTAGGAGAGTAAGTGCGACGGCCTTTATTACTGACCAGTTGCTCCTGTGGACAGACGTCGACCTACTTCGGGAGAAACGGTCTCCCGAGTTTCGTCACTTGGCCGAGACGAGGAAAAGTTCATATCCTGAGTGCACCGGACGGCATTCTCATCACTAGTGCCGCAGAATTCTGATCTGCAGGTCGAAAGGCGGACGAACTTACCCGATCCCTCGCTCCGGTCGCAGCTCACAAAACCAGTACAGATCCGGTTCCTGGTTCCTGTCGCACAACCAGGAGCATTGATAATCCGACGAGGAAGATCAGTCACCCACTTACACGTTTCCGGCTTGATCGTTCGAAGCTGAGCAGCGGCCGCTGGGGCCGGGGCTTCAGCTGGAGGTGGTGGGGCCACTACAGTCGTGTTGGGGGGCGGGGTTTGAGCTACCGCTTCAGCTGGTCTCGCCCTAGCTGGACCGAAAGTACTTTGGTCCGCCCGGAGGAGACGATTACAATTCCCTCCATACCCAGACCAATCAAGGGAGTGTCGCGCAAAGGTGAGAGCAAATCTTCCGCGACGCCGATCAGGCCCCGATGCCCGACCTTCCCAGCGCTTTAAAAAGCACTCTGAGGAACCTAGCCGCTCATCCACTCGAAGGGCCTCGAGACAGCCTTCGGTTCTCGCCTGGCGGCAGAGTGCCGTTGCTCTCTGCCGGATCTCTACAATCCGCTGCCGGTATTGGAACTGAGTATCATCAAAATTAGTATGATCTAAGCGGGAAAGAATCGATTCCGTTAAGGTTCCAAACATCCGGTCCATCTCGGTTACCGCGGCCTCGGGCGCAGTTGCCCAGGAATGACCGTGAGAGAGAAGGAGTAAAAGAGAAACAGCCAATTTTTTCATAACATAAGTCCTTTATCCAAATGGACGGGTACTACTTCTTCAGCAGCTTTACCTGTGCCAGGTGCTCATCAGCAACTTCGAGGGTAAAGGTCTTCCCCTGCTTCACCTCAAAGTCCTTGGGAAATGCCGCTCGCGGCAAGTAAAAGATCTGGTTATCGGAGTCTATAATCTTGACCTGTTTATCGTCGAACTCATTACTGATTTTCCCGCGGATGAGAACTTCACCGCTAACATCTGCAAAGGAAATGGTTGTCATAAAAATTAGAGAAAAGATTATGTTCATAATTACTGCCTCACTGCTTGGTTAACACGTGGAGATACTGTCTCGATGGCTTCGGGAGAAGGTCGGGACGAGGAATGACTCATATCCTTAGTACAGCTGACAGCGTTGGCGTCACCGTTACCACAATGCTCGGCACGGCAGGTGGACAGTCGAATCAGCCGCGCGCCACCTTGGCGCTGCTCACAGCTTACGAAGCCAGTGCAAATGCGATTTCTAGTTGAGGCAGTACAACCTGGGGAGTTGATAATCCTCCGTGGAAGATCGGTGACCCACTTACAAGAGTCTGGGTTTAATGCACTTAACTGTACGCTGCCCGCAGGGGCAGGACTCTCAGCAGGGCGCTGATCTGGTGTAGGCCGGGCGGCCGGCGCATCGGGTTCACGCGGCTCCACAGCCGGTTGTGTGGCGAGGGCTGCTTCGACCGTAACGGGCACCGAACCATCCCCACGAATAAGTGCAGCACACCGATTCGCGGTCGCTCCGGGAGTATTCCTCCATTGGTTGAAGTGATTGTCGACAGTAAGGCGGAACGTCGGACGCGGTCCCCCTTGCCTATTTGTTGCCGTCCAGCGCGATGTAAAGCAAGAAGTAACCATCCGAAGATTCAGTGCACACAGACCATTACGCTCGCAGATCGTCGCGATTCGACTATCCACCAATCTTGAAGTCTCTCGATTCTTATCAGGATCCCCGAAGGAACTTTGGTTCAAATTTTCCAAGGCCTGTCGCACTTGTTCTAGTGAAGGGTCATTTGCAAAACTATTCAACGAGATCAGGAGGAGCGCCGTCGAAGTAATGAATTTCATTGTTGTTCCTTTGGCTACAGTAAACTACTGATTACCATATCGGAACACTCAACAATTTCTTTAGCGGATTAACCTAAAGTTATTCTGCCCTGTCGGAATTGGCCGCGGAATGAACATGCTCGCGGAGCTGCTTAAGCGTATGTATTGATTTTTTCACGTGCTCATCGGCCTTACGCAAGCGCTGAATCTCATCCGCCAACTGTGGGTTATTACGTGACATAAGGGTGATTACCCTGGCCAATGAAGCGTCGATAACGGAGAAAGAGTTGGCAAGATCATGAATATACTTGCGAGTCTCATCAAAGCTCATGCTGTACCTTCCTAAGTGGGACCCTGAAAGGGCCCCTCGATGAGACTAGTACGGCTTGAACATAGCTTCAAGGCATAGGACGGTAGCGTAAACACCGGCCATGATCGGAATCGCAGCGATGAACTTCATCCACTTGGTCTCTTCCTTCAAGTGCATGTAGTAGTAGGCCACAATGAAGGCCTTACCTACAGCGAGACCCGTGAGTGCTGAGCCTTTGCCGAACTTAGAAATTCCTGGGATTTCTGCCACCCAGATTTCGATCGCCGTCAGCACTGCAAGAATGATGAAGATGAAGATGTACTCTTTTTTATGGCTCTTGTGCTCAACGTGGTCATGAGTGTGAGAATGGTGATTATCGGCCACGGATTACTCCTTAGTAGATGGGCGGTTGATCAGCAGCCCAACATCAATCATAAGTTTATTTACATCATTGGTATCAAACGAATAGAAGCCTCTTATGCGACTGTCAGCATCAACGAGAACAATCTTCTCGGAGTGGGCAATCTCAAGAAGACTCTTGGGATTCTGCTCGACTCCGACCTTGAAGCCATCGCGGTAAAGTTTAAAAAGGGCTTCCTTGTCCGGGCCCGTTAGAAAGGTCCAGACATATGGGTTAGCGTTGTGCTTACGGGCCAGGTCATAAAGGACACGTTCGTTGTCGTGGTCAGGATCAACAGTGAAGGTTACGACCGCTACTTTCGTTCCAGTACCCCGGACTCGTTTTTGTATTTTCTCAAGGTCCCCTAACATTTTAGGGCAAATGGAAGGACATCTTGAGAACACAAAGTTCGCTAGGTAGACACGACCTTTGAGCTCTCGTGAACCAAACCGCTGCCCATTCTCGGAAATCAGTTGGAACTCAGGAACTTTGGCGATGATGGGAAGATCAGGCGGAAGGGTGCGGTTCAAGGACTTCCAGATGGGGTAGGAAAACCCAAAAAGAATGAACAGCACCCAGAAGAGCTTAGAGCGAACGAGTCTTTCGATGGCGTTGGTTTTCCTGATGAATTCCGGCGCGATTGCGGTTGTCATTACTTAGAACCACCAAGCTTATCCATCAATTTATTCCGCTCAGTCAGGTTGGCCCCAGTCTGCTGGAGGTGCCTCACGTAGTAAGCAAGGGCCCAAAGCTCGTCGTCCGCGACAACGTCTTTCCAGCCTGGCATACCAGAACCCGTGACTCCGTACATGAGCCGCTGAACAATACTCGGCACATCAGTGATTGAGCGCAGCGGATGATAGGTGAAATCTGGCGGAAGAATCTTATAGTTGTACTCACCATCCTGAGATTTTAACTGGAAATAGTCAGCGGCCGACGTATCGACTTCTGCGCCCATTTCGGTCGCCCAGCCCTGCACCTCATCTCTAGTGGCATAGGCACGGTGGCACTGAGTACAAGCGGCAGTGACGTGATAAACCTTCTGGCCTTTCGCGATGGCGATGTGTTCATAGGTATCGCCGAACGGATCTTTAGGAAGCTCAAGTTTAGTTCCCAGGACCTTATCCTTACCCTCCCAAGTCTGAGGAGCAAAGGTTTTGATGTACTGGATGACAGCATCCAGGCGCTCATCAGAAATGTCCCACTTGAGCATGGCCGAACCGTTCAGGCCGTGGCGGATGATACGGGTGAAATCCTCATCATGAGGAAGCTCGCCATAAGAAACCCAAGGGAACTTATAAAGGCCTTGAGTAAGATTCCGTGGAGGCGGAAGTAGACCCTTGGCCGATGGGCCATTACCCTTTCCATCCATGCCATGGCACTGGATACAGTACTCGACGTAGGTCGTATAACCGAGGTTAAGTGTTGAAGCACTGACCTGCTTTCCGGCGAGAATCTTGCCTTCACGGAATGGCTGTTTCTCGACAACACAAGCGGTGGAGAGGAAAAGTGCTGAGACTAGAATAAGCGAAAGTTTCATCGGCTTTCCTTTATAAAACAAACAACATTAAATACATCAAAAACCAGATCACACCCAGGAAGTGCCAAAACTTTCCGACGTTGATGAGTTTCACGTCGGTAAGTTGGGCGGGATTCCGGAAAATCAAATGGCCCAGCCATAGGACCAGCATCAGAGCGAGGACAATGTGGCCAGCATGGACCCACGTAAAGGCATAAACCATACTCGGCACATTGCCGTTCGAAACCAGGATTCCGGACTCCGCCAAAGCATTCCACAGGAGGAATTGCAGCCCTAAAAAAAGGACACCAAGACCAAAAGTGGCAAGCCAGAGCATCTTCTTTTCACCCCTCTTTTCGAGGAGCACAAAAGTCCAGGAACTAAGGGCCATTACCAAAGTACTGAGGAACGGAAGAACCTTAGGGAGGTTCTCGATTTCAACCGGCGGCCAAGCCGGGGCATTAAACCGAACGAGGAAGTAGCCCAGGAAAAGACTCGCAAACATCATTCCAAAAGAAATCAGAGTCACAGTCATCGCCACTGAGTTTTTGAAATGATTAAGTTCGTCGGCCGGGCCCTTCGTTATCATCTTAAACCTTTACCAGCTCTTCAGTCTGATACTGGTAATCACGCCCAGTCTTCAGATTCGGGTTACCGAACTCGTGTGGCCCGCACTTCACTTCTGGAATGTCTTTGAAGTTATAATGAGGGGCCGGTGAATCGATTTCCCATTCGAGAGTCCCAACTCCCCAAGGGTTTTTACCAGCGGCCGGGTAGTTCTTCGCAAACACTGTTTTAAACAGGTTGTAGATGAAGAGGATTTGCGCCGCCCCGGCAAAGAACGCCGAGTAAGAGATAAAGTTATTAATCGGGATCAGTTTATGCAGGAACTCATAAATAAACGGATTATAGAGACGGCGGTGCATACCACCGTATCCAACAACCATCATTCCCATGAAGATGCCGTTGATTCCGATCATCGTGAGCCAGAAGTGCCACTTCGCGAGACTCTCGTTCATCATCCGGCCGAACATTTTAGGCATCCAGAAATAGACGCCAGCAAATCCACCCAGAAGGACGGAAGCTGCCATGGTGTAATGGAAGTGACCCACGACGAAGTATGTATCGTGAAGGTAGAGGTCAATAGAAGTCGACGCGAGGTACAGACCTGTGAGACCCCCGAGACCAAACACAAACACCACTCCGAGAGAAAAGAGCATCGGCGAGTGGAACTGAATTGACCCCTTCCAGATAGTTCCAAGCCAGTTGGCGAAAAAGATCGCCGACGGAATCGAAATCAACATGGTGAGCGTCATAAACGACTGAGTCAAAAGTGGAGACATTTGTGTCGTATACATGTGGTGACCGTAGACGACAGTAGAGAGGACCGTAATCGCTGTAAGCGACAACGCCGTCATTTTATAACCAAAGGCCGGTTTGCGCGCAAAGAAAGAGAGAAGATCTGAAACTATGCCCCAGGCAGGAAGGATGAGGATGTAAACTTCCGGGTGACCGAAAATCCAAAAGACGTGCTGGAAGAGGATCGGATCTCCACGACCAGAGGTCGCGGCCGCTCCGGCCAGGAAGAAGGTGGTGCCGAAAACCCGGTCGAAAGTAAGAAGCAAAAGACCCGCCCCAAGAACCGGGACGAAAATAGCATTCAGGATCGCAGTCAGCCAGAGGCCCCAGATAGTAAGAGGCATCTTAAAGTAACCCATTCCCGGAGCACGAAGGGTAATAACCGTGGTGATGTAGTTAATCGCTCCCATCGTAGACGAGATACCGAACAGGAAGAGAGAAATGAGCCACATCGTCTGGCCTGCACCGGGCTGACCGATATTGGTCGAGAGCGTTGGGTATGAGGTCCAGCCGCCAGCGGCACCGCCTAGAGGAATACAGAGAGAAGCGAAAAGAACAACCCCTGAGGCCATAGCGAACCAAAAAGAAAGCATATTCAGGGTTGGAAAAATCATATCTCTGGCGCCGATCATCAGCGGAATGCAATAGTTTCCGAAGCATCCGATCAAGAGCGGAGTAATAAAAAAGAAGATCATAATCGTGCCGTGCAAAGTAAACAGCATGGCATAAGTGTCCGGGGGAACGACCCCGCCAGATGCTGGGAAGAGCATGTGACCAATCACAGGAACTGGAATACCCGGATAGGCCAGGGTCCAACGGATCAGCATCGACATCAGGCCACCCACGAGTCCCCAGAACAAAGCGTACCAAAGGAACTGTTTGGCGATTACTTTATGGTCGTAAGAAACGACGTATTTTGACCAGAAGCTCGTTGGAGCGTCATGAATGTGTTGTTCTAGGAAGGCCATTATCTACTCTCCCACTTCCAACCCCAACGGAGATCCATGCTCTCCGTGTCGTTGGTAGCTAATGCACGTTCTTGAGTTTCATTTAACCAGCGCTGATAGTTATCTGCTTCAAGCACCTTCAACTCCGCCCTCATCAGGTAATGGTGTGGCCCGCACATCTCAGCGCAGGCGATTTCGTAATCTCCTGCCCTGTTCGTATCGAACCATAATTTAGAGAAGCGTCCTGGGATAACATCGGCCTTGATCCTGGCATTGACCAGGTAGAAGGCGTGGATGACATCCTTCGAGGTCATCTGGAGCATGACTTTCTTGCCCACAGGTACGACGAGTTTATTGAGTTCGACGATATCATCGGCAGTGTTAAACTCTCCATCCTTGCCGGCGTATCGAAAGTTCCAGGCCCACTGCTGGGCGAGGACTTGAACTTTAACAACTTCCGGATCGCTCTCTGGAAAATTCCAAAAGACATCTTTCATGTCGCGGGAAGAGACTCGGGTGATCACGAGATCCACCGACAAGAAAACACCCAGGCCAATGGCGGCCGTAATGAGGAGGTGGTTCTTCTCATTACCATGAGTATAGAAAGCTTTTTTGTGCCGTTTGGCCGAATAGAGGAAGGAGAAACCGAACAGGCCAATACAAACGAGTGCGAACCAGAAGAGGTTTACATACGTCGTGTAGTTGAAGAGCCACTCGATTAAGTGGCCAGAGCTTGAAATGTCTACCGGCGGCTTCACGCGCTCCCACAAGCTCATCTGCTCCTCGACTTTGAGAATCAGCTCGCTTCCGGCCGCAATCATTCCGGTCAGACGTTCATAAAATGAAAAGTCCATCCCACAACATCCTGAGAAAAGATTAATAATAAAGTGCTTTAACTCATTGAATAGTAGCTCAACTTTTAAGCTTCATCTAGCCAAAAGGATTGAAAAAATGTTGCGTCTCGCCCCAGGCAGGCCAGGTCTAGGATTTGGCCAAAGTTAGCGTAGGACGAGCAAGATCCCCAGGATCAACGGTAGATAAAAGAGGGTGCCGAAGAAATAGATCCTTGCCCAGGTCTTTCGGTCGTTTTCGTCTCTCAAAAAAAGTCCAGCAACAGCAAGTCCCAAGAGAATGACACTTATAATCAAAGAGGCAAAAAGGTACCCCTCCCCTCTCCAGCCAGCGAGGTAGGGGGCCATTCCAACAAGCATTAAAAAGAAGCTGTAAATAATGATGTTCCAACGCAGGAATGAAAAGGAGTGAGTCTGGGCGAAGGTCAGGAAACGGGCGGAACTGTACTCTGACTTCCGGTAGAGGCTAATCGCCATGAAATGGGGAATCTGCCAAAGAAAGAGAATTCCAAAAAGGTAGCTTCCAGGACCTCCCAGTCCGTTTGTGGCCAGAGTCCAGCCCATGAGAGTGGGAATGGCCCCTGGTATAGCACCTAAGTATAAGGCGTAGGGGGTCTTTAGCTTTAGTGGAGTGTAAACGTACAAATAAGATAAGGCGGCGAAGAGTCCCAAAAATGCGGTCAAAAGATTGGCGGTCAAGATAAGAACCAAAGTCCCGCATACGATAAGTGACCAGCCCCAGACCAGCGCTACTTTAGGTGCAAGCCGCCCCCCCGGCAAAGGTCTGTCCTTCGTCCGCTCCATCATCCGGTCAAGGTCGCGCTCGATGTAGGAGTTTAACGCCAAACTGCCGGCCGCCTGCAACCAGATCGCAATCAGCGAAACGAGGAGATAGATCAGGTTGATTCCAAGGGGTGCCAGCAGCACTCCGACGAGTAATGTGATTACCACAAGGATCGTGAGCTTCGGTTTAAAGAGATCGAGAAGATCGTTCAAGTAGGTTGGCACCGGCCGACCGAAAAAGTGGTACTCATATCGGCGCAGCCGCAGGATCAGGAACAAGAGGACCATAAAAGAGAAGAGGGCTGCTGTGAAATGCCAAAAAATCATTTCCCGGGAAGAACTGCGGCCCATTTGCAACCCTAGAATTAGCTGGATCACCATGAGTGCGTTACCCATAAGTGCCGCCGCCCTCCACCGCGGCAGATGCTTGGCGAGGTAGCTAAAGACGAAGATGCCGCTGAAGGTGGTCAGTATTCCGAACGAGCGGTGAATCAGGGAGAGACTTCCGGCAAGCGGGATCTCACTTTGGAGTTTCCAGCAGGACCAGAAGTCAAGAGAGGCCTCGCAGCTTGCAAGGAGAGAAGACTTCCGGAGGATGCCTCCGAGAATAAATTGGAAAAGTAGAAGGAAGAGAAAAAGTCCTGTCACGTCCTTAAGCTTTGCATTCCATCTTGGACGGAGGATTTCGTCAAAAGAAAGAGGGCGAGTCCCCTCCAGGGAGGCCAGGAAAAGCAAAGAAAAGATCAGATGGAGAACCGTCGTCACGGTGGGTAGTTTATAGGCGAACGTCGCCCAACCTAAGAGCGACTGCAGAACGATCAGAAAAAAGGGCAACAGCGCCTTGCCACGAACGTCTCGGAATCGAACGATGGCCCAGGCAACACTCCCGATACCCAATAGCCCCGCAAGGAAGCGGTGGAGGGACTCGTAAAAGGCAGGCCCCATGACTAGCGGATAAAACTCCCCGTAGCACAGAGGCCAGTCAGGGCAAACGAGGGCGGACTTTAGCACTTGAAGCTGGGCCCCAATCAGAAGGACCGCTACGGTGCCAAGGTAGAGCAGGTAGAAGAGAAAGGTCATGCGTACCAGACGTAGAGCATAAAGTAGACAAGGACACCGGTGACAGAAACGTACATCCAAATTGGAAACGTAATACGGGCGATTTTTTTGTGTTTCTCCCACTCCTG
This sequence comes from Pseudomonadota bacterium, assembly GCA_027487685.1. Lineage (GTDB taxonomy): Bacteria > Bdellovibrionota > Bacteriovoracia > Bacteriovoracales > Bacteriovoracaceae > Peredibacter. Next base: position 10,245 of record JAIYDC010000078.1, read on the forward strand.
GCGGTAAGCGTGCCAGAAAGTTTTAAGAATCATCGGAACCATCGCTGCCGCAAGGATAATGTGCGGGATAAGAATGATGAAGTAGATGGTCTTTATGAACCCAAGCTCCGGAAACTTCTTCGAGGGAACATGATAGTGGTAGATCAAATAGCTGGTGAGGAAAACTGCCGAGACCAAAAGAGCGGCCACCATGAACCCCCGGTGAACGTTCCGTTGATTCTTCTTGATCGCAATATATCCTAGGAGAAGAAGAACCCCGGCGATGGTGTTAAGACCGGCATTAAGGGAGGGCAGATCCTGGATTGTCATGGGCCTCTTTCACACTCTGAGTAAGCACCCGGTGCTTTTTAATCATTCTATAGATCAGGTAGTAGGGAATATAGATCGCAAGAATGAATAAGGCCAGAATCAGTGACGTATTTGAGTCCTTCCCACCCTGACTATTGCCGACGCAGTAGGGACAGGCGAGAAGGTCTGAGACAAATAATAGACTAAAAGAAAAGACCAGCGCCTTGTTCATCATAAAAGATAGATGAACGTAAAGACGAGAATCCAGACAAGGTCAACGAAGTGCCAAAAGAGTCCCAGGATCTCAAGGCGATTGTAGTCGCCATTGTCGTAGTGTCCTTTGCGGGCATTCATGTATTCGCAGATAAGGTAGCCCACGCCAGTCGCCACGTGGAGACCGTGGAAGCCTGTGACGAGGTAGAAGGTCGACCCGAACAGGGCGGTGCCATGGGTAAAGGTCGTGAGGGTGATTCCCTGGTGCACAAGATGGGTGTACTCGTAGGCCTGGATCCCAAGGAAGATCGCCCCACCGATGATGGTTACGAGCAGCCAGTTCAGCATGCCCTGCCGATTGCGAGCTTTGCAAGAGTCAATAGCGAGAACCATGGAAACGGAAGAACAAATCAGAAGGAAGGTCGCGATACCGGAGAGGAAGATCCCGAGATGGTCGGCCGGATTCGGCCAGTCAAACTTAGTGCGCATCCATGCATAAACAATCAAGAAACCCGAAAACGACATCGCATCGGTCACGAGGAAAATCCACATCCCTATTTTACCTGGGGTGGCCCGTCCGAACTGAGGATCTACTCCACCGATGAGAGGGTTTGCTGGATGATGAGCATCGTGACCATGACCTGCCATATAATAAACTCCGCTAGAAAATTGAAATATACCAACGAGTATACATGATCCGCAGTTTATCCCGCAACCTGAAGAGCGGAGCGAACGAAATTTATTAGCCGCCGACTAGCTGCGCAAGCTTTTTGTCTAGCATGGACAGGTGATCGATGGGCGTTACGTTCGCCTCCCTGATGGTCGACATCCGGATGTCGCTGACGGAGCCGCCAATCCAGATTTCAGTCGTTGCAGGCAAGGCCTTCCTAAGTGTCAGGGCGACATCGTTGATGTTCTTATTGCGTGACCCATAGGCAGGGCTAATCGCCAAAAGAACCACGTCCGATTTGGTCGCTCGGGCGGCGTCGGCGATTGACTCCTCCGGCAGATTCTCACCTAGGTAAATAAAGCCCACATTGTGCTCGGCCATCAGGAGACTGGCGAGCATCAGACCTACCGCATGGTGCTCACCGAGGGGAGTCGCGAGAGTAATTTTCAGACGACCGCTGGTATCACTTCGGTAGTGCTGAGCAATACGACGTCCGATAAAGAACTTCGTGATCGCGGAGAGCGTATGCTCCTGGGCAATGCTCATGCGCCCGTCATGGACGTACTCTCCGACTTTGCGGAAGAGTGCCGCAACGACTTCAAGAGCGAAATCCTTGCAGGTCAAGTCCATTGAGGCCTTATTGAGTTCATGGGTAAAGATGTCGAGCTTGTAAGCATTAAGCGCCATAAATAGATTATTCAGGTACGTCCGTGGCTCTACGAGGCTCTTTGCGGAGGTCACGGCCGGGAGCTTCCCAAGAGTCCGCCCTTGGGTCATTTTTTCTAGTAATCTCTCAAGCTCATCGTCAGGAAGGTTGGCGATCAGTGAAATAGAATTCCCGAGGGAGGAGAGCTTCCCCAACATCAGGAGGCGGTTGAGTTCGAGTTCGGAATAGAGTCTCCGTCCGTTGTCCGAGCGCGCTGGCCTAATGGCGCCGTAGCGTTTTTCCCAGGCGCGGATACAATGAGTCGACAGGCCACACATCTGGGAAACCGTCTGAATGTTGTAATACTTCATTTGACACCTCTCTTGAGTATATGTGTCTCACGTCTAGGCTTTCGTTATAATGACTAGATTGGTTTTGTTCAAGGTTTGTAGAAGTAATGAGACCGATAAAGGCCCAAAGTGCCGGCGCTAATGAGGAATGCCCCATCAAACATCTATCAAATCCTTAAAATACTTGAACTTTCCCACTATCCAGCACCATTATTCCAAGGCAGTTTATAGTTGTTCTGAGGATCCAAGTGTGAGATGAAAAACTCAATCATCTCTCTTAAGGATCCAAAATGACACAACAGACGACCCTAATCGGCAAAGACGCTCCGCTCGAAGAGACAATTGTCCGACTCAAGCAGAAACTCCTCGACTGGGGGTTCGACGTTGAAGAAGCGTCCTGGCTGAATCCAGTTCCCAACGTCTGGTCCGTACACATCCGGGATCGGTACTGCCCTTACCTCTTCACCAACGGTAAAGGAGTGACCAAGGATGCGGCCCTGGCGAGTGCCTTGGGAGAATTCTTTGAGCGACTGAACTGCAACTATTTCTTTGCTGACTACTACCTCGGCGACCTGGTCGCAAACTCCGAGTTCGTTCACTATCCTCAAGAGAAGTGGTTTCAGTTCGAGGGAGAAGAGATGCCTGCAGGCCTCATGAACGAAGAGCTTTGGTCCTTCTATGATCCGGAGCGAGAACTCACTCCTTCACAGCTGGTAGATACGAACTCTGGTAACGCTGAAAGAGGAATCTGTGCCCTCCCCTACACACGCCTCTCGGACAACAAGACTTACCACCTCCCGGTGAACATCGTCGGCAACCTGTATGTCTCAAACGGCATGTCCGCAGGGAATACAAAAACGGAGGCGCGAGTTCAGGCACTCTCGGAAATCTTCGAGCGAAGCACTAAGAATAAAATCCTCGCTGAAGGCATCTCACTGCCGGAAATTCCACGAGAGATCCTTGAGCGCTACCCCAAGGTCGTTGAGGCCATCGCCGAGCTCGAGGCCCAAGGGTACCCCATTATTTGCAAGGACGCCTCCCTGGGTGGAAAGTTTCCTGTTATCAATGTGACTCTCCTGAATCCAAAAGAAGGCACGGCCTTCGCCTCCTTCGGGGCCCATCCGAAATTCCAGGTCGCTCTGGAGCGGACTCTCACCGAGCTTCTCCAAGGGCGAAGCCTAGACCAACTCAACGTCTTCTCTCCACCGACTTTTGGTCTCGAGGATGTGGCCGATACACTTAACCTTGAAGCCCACTTCATCGACTCCAATGGTCTCATTCACTGGAACTTTTTCAAAGCAACACCAGATTTTGCTTTTAGCGATTGGAACTTCGGGGGACAGACGACGCAGTCAGAGTACGACGCTCTCGTCGATGTCTTTCACCAACTCGAAAAAGATATCTACGTAATGGACTTCGAGCACCTCGGTGTTTACGGTTGCAGAATCCACGTGCCGGGAATGTCAGAGATCTATCGGACAGAGGACCTTGCCTGGGATAACAATAACGCCGGCGCCATGTTCCGCCAGCGAGTTCTCGGATGCCATGAACTCTCTCCGGAAGGCCTGGTAGAGCTTCATGATGACCTTGAGGCGGCAGGGTACGAAGACATGCTTCTCTTGTCTCATGCCTTAGGGGTTATCTCTGACGCTGACACAGTCTGGTCCAATCTGCGCGTTGGTGAGTTTAAGGCGATGTTAGCACTTGCGGCAAAGCACCACGAGCACGCGAAGGCCGGCGTCGACTGGAGCCTTCACTTCGCTCCCCTCGATCCTGAGCGCCGGACTCTTTACTTGTGCCTTCAGACACTCCTTCAGATTGAAACGGACGATACACTCAATAGTAACGAGTACCTCCCGACAATAGAGCGGATGTATGGGCGGGACCTCGTGGAGCGCGCGAAAAAGCTCATCGATGGCTTCGAGAAGTTTGATGGTCTGCACGAGTCAGACCTGGGCCTACGAGGCTTTGAGATGCATCAAAGGCTTCTCACAAGTTACGAAAAGCTCCAGCGTGCCAAGGCCGTTTGGTGGGAAACGGCGGCGCAGAGCTGATGGGATCAGTTTTTTTCTTCTCGCCCGGATTATCACTGGAGTTCATGTGTGGCGGAAGGAAACTACGTTTAGGAAGTGTCGGCCCTGAAGACCGGGAGAGAATCTCGGAGGGACTCAATCACATGTCGCCAGAGTCCATCCGGAATAGGTTCCTAGGTTCCAAGAGCGGATTCACGGATGAGGAGCTAAGCGAACTGACTGAACTTGACGGAAGAAATCATTATGCCATCGGCGTTGAGGAAATAAGCGCTAAACGAGGGGTAGCGGTGATCCGGCTGGCCCGCTCCCTGGAGGATCCAGCTGAAGCGGAAGTAGCGATCACGATCGTCGATGGGTATCAAAAGCAGAAGCTCGGGACACTCCTTCTTGGCCTCCTTATCCTGGCCGCCACAGAACGGAAGGTCGCCAGCTTATCCTTCACCTTTCTCCCGACCAACGAAGGGATTCAAAAACTGGTGGCCAAATTTGGGCACCCAAGCCGAGGTGCGAATACACAGGACACTAGGCAACTGCTCCTGGATCTAGGTCAACTGGACCTCGCCTTACTCAAAGAGAGATTGGTGCCGTGCCTTCCAGAGATTGGTAATTTTCACTTAGAAACTTAAAGTAGACCTGCTTCCTGAGCCTGAGAGTTTTTACCACTGCGTAAAGGAGGGCCGGCTCTCTAAGGAAGAGTTTCCCGAGTTCACTGCGCTTCTGCGCCCAAGGCCGATCGAACTGCGCACGAAACTCTTCAACAATACTCCGCAGACGAGGTTCTGCGTCGCAGGCGAGCCACTCTGTCTCGCACCGCTCGCGAAGGTTCTCGATCACCTCATCCAGATTTCTCTCATCCACGCCTTCGATTTCACGTTTTGTAAACTGAATGCCTAGTTGGGTCACTACAGTTCCGAATGGGGCCCTGCGCTCAAGGGTCCGTTGGAAGCCTCGGACCTTCAAGATCCGTCCTCGCCCCAGGAATTTTCGGTCGACGTCTTCACCGTTGGCCCCCTTCATCTCACTTGCCCAAAGAAGCACCATACCCTCGGCCGTCTGGTAGACGAAATCCTGATGGAAGCGATGATTGGTAAGCATTCCGCGGGTGCGAGAATTTCGGTAATTGATCCGAGTCTCCTGGCCATTTTGGCGAAGATCCACGGTGCCGCTTTCCGTGGTCATATTGATCAGACCGGGAATCCCAAGGTAGAAAAGTCGATCGCTTCCCATCCAGGTCACCTTTTGGGAAGTCTCTCCCATTCTTTCCTGAAGGAGTTTAACATTCCCCTTCAGCGCCTCCTCATAAAAGCGGTGGTGGGTAGAGTTTCTAAGGTCAAGATTAAAGTGAACGGAGAAGCGGTTCCCGCGAAACGCTGCGAAGGTAGCTGAAGCCAGGGTAATCCCAGCAGTCACTTGCCGTCGAGTGAGATCCTCCTCCGTAATGGAGAGGCGGACGCTGTGAGCAGAGAATTTACGAAGATCAACAAGGAATTGGTTTTGAATGCCAACGGTTGCACTGGCGAGGTCGATGATACCCGCAGCAACACTCACGAATGCCGTGATGCCGCCATAAGTCTGAAAAGAACCGCTGTCTTGTATGGACCAGGACTCGAGGTCACGGAGCTTTGCCGGTAAGGCGAGTGACCGTGAGGGAGCGTCTTTACTACGCTTGTGATGAACGGTTGTCTTAAGTGAGCCTCTGTAGACGACCAGACCCGCAGTAAAAGGGCCAAAATTGGCGGCAGGACCAGCGCCGCCCTCAATCCGCTCGACTTTGACGTCGACCCAACCCAGCTCATCATGCCGAGGATAGAAGTTGAACTGGTTGTGACGGACAGGTCGGGCATAGCCCAATTCAAGTGTGGAATAACCCACCTGAAGGGTTGGTGAATACGAGATGGAGCGGCTTGAGTTCCCGCCAAAGAGAGAGAGCGCTCCTTGATTGTTGACCGTCACCGGTAGCGTGAATGGCCCTCCGAAGCTCCTCTGTGTCAGGAGGATGCTCATGTCCGGTAGCTCCTGAGACCAGGCCGCTTGAGTTAAAAGTGAAAGTATGACGAGGAGGTATTTCATACCCAGCATGGTAACAGGCAAGACCGGAAGGGAAGAATTTTAAGGATTTTTCACGGAAAAATTATCTGTCAAATATGTAGGCGGTGTATAGGTCCTCTGAATTGCTGGAGTTCATTTCGTTAAGCTCGAGGGGCCTAAAGTTAGGCCCATCTAGGGATTAGGGTTGGCTGCGTCTTGCTCACTTAAGGGGAGATTGGCGCTGTACCTTCCAGAGATTGGTAATTTTCACTCAGGAACTTAAAATACACCTGTTTCCGGAGCCCGAGAGTTTTTACCACAGCATAGAGAAGTGCTGGTTCTTTCAAGAAGAGTTTTCCGAGTTCACTGCGCTTTTGGGCCCAGGGCCGATCGAGCTGGGTTCGAAACTCCTCGACGATAGTGCGCAGACGAGGCTCTGCATCGCAAGGGAGCCATTCAGTCTCGCATCGTTCTCGAAGACTCTCGACGACTTCATCTAGATTTCTCTCGTCAAGGCGTTCGAGTTCGCGCTTTGTCAGTTGGATCCCAAGTTTGGTGACCACAGTTCCGAAGGGTGCTCTGCGATCTAGGGTCCGCTGGAAGCCGCGGACCTTCAGGATCCTTGCCCGACCCAGGAATCTTCGCTCGACGTCTTGGCCAATCGCCCCCTTCATTTCACTTGTCCAAATGAGCACTATACCCTCGGCCGACTGATAGACAAAATCCTGATGGAAGCGATGATTGGCAAGCACTCCGCGGGTGCGTGAATTTTGGTAATTGATCTGTGTCTGCTGGCCGTTCTCGCCAAGATCTACGGTGCCGCTATCACTAACATTTAGGAACACGAAAGGGATCCCAATAAAAAACAGTCTATCGGTCCCAATCCAGGTTACATTTTGTGAAGTCGCTGCCAGTCTTTCCTGAAGAAGTTTTACATTTCCTTTCAGGGCCTCCTCGTAAAAGCGGTGGTGGGCAGAGTTTCTAAGGTCAAGATCAAATTGAACGGAGAAACGGTTACCACGAAAGGCGGTATAGGAAGCCGAGGCAAAAAATGGACCGACCGTGAACTGCCGTCCGGAGATATCATCCTCAGAGATAGAGAGACGGACGCTATGAGCTGAGAATTTACGAAGTTCAACAGTGAAATAGTTGTGAAAATCGACGGCAGAACTAGCAATATCGATAACTCCCGCGGCCAGCCCTACGTGCGCTGAGATACCCCCGGAAGTCTGGAAGGAACCAAAGTCATCCACAGACCAGGCGGTAAGCTCCTGGAGTTTTCTCGGCAATGTGAGGGGGCGAGAGGGAGTATTTTTGCTCCGTTTGTGATGAATCGTCGTATGAAGCGCACCTCTATAGACAACCAGCCCCCCGGAGAAGACACCGTTCCCAACCGAGGTCCCCACTCCAACTTCAATCCGTTTGAGTTGGACGTCAACCCAACCGAGACCATCATGCCGGGGATAGAAGTTGAAGTTATTGTAGCGCACCGGTCTAGAGTAGCCGAGTTCAATAGCAGTATAATTTATCGCAAGACTTGGCTGGTAGGAGAGGGAGTTCGCTGAGTTTCCGCTAAAAAGTGAAAGCCCTCCGCGCTGATTTATAGTCACGGGTAACGTGAAAGGGCTGCCGAAGCTCAGGTCTGTAATGAGAGATTCAACATTTGGTAGCTCCTGCGACAAAGCAGAGCGGGCCATGAGTAGGGCAAAGAAAATGAGCTTTTTCATAACTCGCATTCTAGCAGGGGACTCTCGAGTGAGAGAAATATGCGAATAACTAAGGAAAAAATATCTGTCAAAAATTTAGAGGGCCTTGAGTTCGCCGGATTTACAGGAGTTTAAGGAGGTTGGAGCGGGAAAGGGTCCGGTGGTGAGGCGACGGATCGATCCGAGACGGAAGGCCAACGTTCTCTCCCCAAATGTAGGTATTAAAGTCGTCGGTAAGGTTAAGACCCGAAAAGAACTCGAGGTTATTTTTAAAGTGCTCCTGAGTTATCAGAGTATGTTTGTAGGTCTGGAAGTATCCCCGTAAGAAGGCCTTTAATCCACCCACGTCCTGTAGCCGATAATCCAAATAGGCCATGAACTCGCGCCCTAAAGCATAGGCCCTGGAGTCGGTGTTCCTTTGGTAGGAAGATCCCAAGCCTAGGTTACTGCCCCCAAAGCCCGGGAGAGGCTTTCTTTGGTAGCCGTAGTCCCTCCAGCTGGCGATTGCCTCGTCAATCCATCCGGCATTACCGTTGGCCGGGAAGATGCCCTTGGCAAAGTACGAGTGAAGCATCTCATGGTCCAGGGCCCCGAGGGATGTCTGGGTCGCTCCTGCGTGCTCCATACCTCCAGTCCCAGGAAGAGTTTCGTAGGCCACAAAGCTGTCATGGGCCCAGGGCCCGTAATCGGCTTCGAGCTCGGCGAAGATCTTCAACGCCTCCTGCTTAAATTTGCCAGGGCGGGACCACCAGGAGGTATAAACAGTGACCGGAATGTCACGACCGTCCACCGAGCGGTAGGTAAAGTCGAGACGCTTCTTTCTCCCCTTCGGGGTCGTGTGGAAGTAATGGCCCGAAGCGGTGTAGAAGGATGGAAACTTAATTTGATACCGATTCGAAGATGTTCGGGTCACAGCACCGTTGGTGTAGATGTCCTGCTTCGCCTCACTGACCCCGGCGAAGGTTACGTTCATGGTTACTGCGTACTGATCAAACTCGAGGTTCGAGGGAACGTACTGCTCGAGGAACTTCCGATATTTCAGGTCCCGAATCCAAAAGGCACTGGAAACACCTCGACCGAAAAGACCATATTTAACGTTTTCAGTAAATGTATTGGAGAGCTCGAGGGTATGAATCCCCGGAGGGACAGAGGCATCGACCTGACGGATCAGGGCCCCGTCCGGAGCGGCGATTTCTCGGATCGCCACAGGTCTGCCATTTAAAACTGCGTTCCGAGGAAGTGGAACCAAGTCAAAGAGGGGCCGTCCCTCTGCCATCGCCTCAAAGGTGATCTGGCTCAGAACACGTGTTTGGCGCTTTTTGAGATCATAGGTGATGTCGTAAGTGGCGGTCTTAAAGTCGACGAAGATGGCCCGTCCTCGGTTCGTATCGAAATCCGGAGGTGCGAGATGAAGGTTCGCAATGGCCGGGAGTGAGACAAGGGCGCCGAGGATGAGCAGTTTCACTTTCTTTCCTTGGTTTTGTATTCACAAGCACGAGTGAGAAGCCAACGGAATACGGGAGCACTAGCGGGAGTGAAAGAGCGCTCGGGATGGTACTGAACCCCGAGTGCCGGACGGTGGGTGTACTCGATCGCCTCGGCGATTTGGCCGTCATTGGAATAGGCCGTAATTCGCGTATTCGGGTACGAGGCGGAGTTCTCTTCGTAATACTTAACCCGAATCCCCTGGTGATGGAGCTTGAAACCCAGTACGGTTTCCTGAGGGTAGATCTCATCCATGAGAGAAGAATTAACGATGTTCGCCCGGTCAAAGCGACCGATCCGGTTCGGAATACCAAGCTCGGTTTTAATATCAAGGTAGAGCGGGATCCCCTCCCCTACCGACATCATCTGTAGACCACGGCAAATCCCCAGGAGCGGAAGGTCCCGGAAGGCCTCATCCTTTGAATACGTTCGGATCAGTTTGAACTCAACCGGGTCTCGGCGGATCCCCTCGGCGGAGAAGTTAACGAGTTTGAGATTTTTGCGGGTATAGTTTTGAAGCTCCTCGTTCACAAAAGGCAGGTAGTATTTAGGATCGATGTCCGCCCCACCCGGCATAAGAATCGCATCCACCTTGCCCATCGCTGACTTTAGGTCAGAAGCGTCAGCGAGGTCAGTAAATCGCACTTTGTAACCTAAGGCCCAGGCGGCAGTCTGGACTCGGAATCGGTAGAACATTCCGCAGTCGGTTGAGCAACCGATGGTTAGTTCCTCATTCTCAGGGAGGGTACAAGTTTGACCGGGAAGAGACATAAAGAGCGCAAGGCCCGCAACAAGATAAAATGGTTTTTTCATACCTCCATTTTACTTAAGTTAGTGAAGCTCTCCAGAGCTAGGCAAATTGTGCCTAGCTTAGCTCCTCGAGTACAGGTTCATCTGACTAAGCTCATGTCTTATTTCGCCGATAAATCATTCATGAAAGACCAGGTCCGTGAGTTCTCCCTCGCGCTCAAAGACATCGCCCGGGACCTTGCGTTCCTTGGGAGCCCCCGCTACCCTTTGCGAGAACTTGCCCTCATCTTCCCCCAGCATCAAAAATTTATAGATGCTCTAGAAGACGTGAGTGTGCCGTTTAATGTCGACGCCGTTGAAAAAGAGCGAGCGATGGAGCGCTTCCTTCGTAACTTAGAGAATGCCGACATCTCCCCAGAGCTAAAACAAGTCTTCGCCGGCCGGATCGAAGACTACCGCGTCATTTTAAAAATGCTAGGGAACTTCGGCACCCCCTGCTTTTACGAACAGTGCCGCAAGCTGTATGGAACCTCCCTCGAGTCCGCAGAAGGCGAGGCGCTCCAAACCTTCATAGGAAAGATACCTAAGTTCTGCCTGCCGGACCAAAGTCGCCGAAGACTCAAGGGAGAAGAGGCCATCGGCTATCTGCGGGATCGGCTTACCGAAACATTCAACGGCGCCGACTTCGAGGTTCGAGCATCGAGTTCTCTCCTGGCCGATTCCTCCGCTGGCCGGCGTGTGCTAAAGCTTAATCCGCACAAAGAATTTACGACGGGCCAGTTAGATATTTTACTAGTCCATGAAGGTTGGGTCCACCTCGGGACCTCGATTAATGGGGCCTACCAGGAAGAGAATCCCTGGCTTGGAACCTGGGCCCCGCGAACCACACTCCTTCAAGAAGGTCTCGCGGTCACTACCGAACTCATGACAGGCACCATGACCCTTGAGCGGTGGGAGAAGATCGTCCTGCGGCACCTGGCCACCTCCATGGCCGAGCGCGGGTCTTCGGTGAGGGAGGTCTACGAATACCTCCGCCACCAGCGCATAGAAGACCTGGACGCGTTCAAACTCGCTCTCCGTATCTTCCGGGGCGTGCCTTTCGAAGGTGGGATGGCCTTCACAAAGGAACTCCTCTACCTCCATGGTATGGTTGAGCTCCTCAATTACCTGGGCCGTCATAGAGCAGAGGTTAAGTCATTTTTTGTGGGCAAGATTTCTTTCGAGGAGCACCTGCTCTTGAGCGGACCTGCAACCCAGTTCAAGGCCCAAGTACGGTACTTTCCCGGAGAGCTCGATGCGCCGGTCACCCGAGAGCGCTTAGGCTCCCTCATGGAACTCGCTTCCGGCATCTTTAATCACGGGTTCCACTCAGCATCGAAGTGACCTGAGCAAATGAAGCTAGGAGCTCCTCTTGAACGCCTGTTTCGATGGGCGAGCGAGAAAGGGCGACGCGCATACAATAGAGCCACTGGTCCCCCTCTTTAGGGCCTATCTTAAAAGGAAAGTGGCGCATCCGAAGGCGCGGGTGACCGTGGCGTTCAAGATAAAGCTGTGGCCCGCCAGTCCAGCCTGAGAGAAAGGCCTTGAGCTTTTCCGCGGACTCCCGGATATCACGACCGGCATGGGTGGCAAAGCAATCACGTGCTGCCGGATCAGTGCTCATGACCTGGTAAAAGTCATCGACCAGACTGTCGATAACCGGGAAACCACCCAGAGCTTCGTACACTCTAGATCCAGAAAGGACCGACAGGAACTTCACGCTGGCGCATGTCCAACCGTACTTTCAACGTATCTCCGTCGCGAGAAGCATCCGCCTCCCAGTTGCCCCGGTTGGCCCCTTCAGTGACTTCATAGTACATACGACTCACCCAACGGTGCATCGACTCTGGGTCCCAAGCCTCGAGGTTGATGTGCGGAACGCGGTTACTCCAGCGAATGAAGGGATTTCCCAAAAGTTTAAGTGGATTGACACGGTATCCGGTAAGGGGTCCCCCCACTAATCTCTTCGGGATATCGATGACCTGCTTCCATGAATTGAAATCCTCATCCATCAGTCCCCCAACCCGAAGGAAGCTTACAGCGAAGGCCGAGCAGCCCGCGCCCTCACGCTTGAGGGGATCGGCCTGAAGCCCCGAGTAGAGCTTGCCGTAACCTAGCGCCTCAAATTCTTCGGCGTAAGAAACCATCCGTGCACAAGACTCTGGCGAAACGTCGATGGCCAGTTCCCCTAGTCGCGCTGATCCTTCGATGACGGAAAGGTCGGCTGCGATACCAGCGTCCTTTTCGAGCTTACCTTCATAGGTATGAAAAATGATGCCCAGGCCGTAACGCTTTTTAAAGACAAGGTTCCGTTCAACGTCCGTTCCTGATGACTCCGAGGTCATGCCCCGAAAAATATGGGTCCCAGTTGAGTCACACTTGAGCTCAACAAAAACATGACCGATCGGATAAGTCCGGTTTCCGTGACCACGGACCAAGGAATTCCGAATGGCACTAGTAGCAAAGGACCATGGGCCCCTCCAGCTTATCCCAAGAGGGGAGCGTATAAAATGGAGCTTGATTTCGTCGGCTGCGACACTCGAAGCGATGAATGCTAGCAAAACGGCAAGACTGATTTTTTTCATCAACTACTCCTTCCTTGAGCTCAAACTTTAAATTTCAATAAATGTCACAACCGGTAAAGGCGAACGTTATTTCTAGCAGAGAATATATGTTCTATACTATCCCTGTTTAACCTACTTCCATAAGGATTTTTATGAAGCACTTTGCCCTTCTGTCTTTTGCCGTACTCCTTTCCCTGACCTCTTGCACACACCATAAGAAAACATGCTGCGACAGTAAGGATCAGATGTCCTGCGCGAAAGAATCGTGTGCAAAACCGAGCTGCGACAAGGAAAAGAAAATGTGCAAGGACGGCTCGTGTGAAAAGCCAAAAGCGGCCACAGATTGCGGCGACTCGTGTCATAAAAAGTCGTAAGGGTTTTCCAGCATGAAATTCATCGTCGCCCTACTCCTACTTATTACCGTTGAGGCCAAGGCCAACTCATGCGCTGCAGAGACCCGGAAATTCTGTGCCGGTGTAGAACCTGGCCGCGGCCAACTGGCCCGCTGCCTCTCAGACTATCAAGATAGTCTTTCTCCCAAATGCGCGGCCGAACTCCGGGCCTACAAGCAAGACACGGGAAAGAAGAATCCCTGCTTCGAGGATCTGGCCGAGTTCTGCTCAGACCTCCCGACAGATCCCGCCAACTTCGAATACTGCCTCCTCCGGAACGAGTCCCGCTTAAGTCCCCGCTGTTCAACGGACTTTAAAGCAAAGAAGGGAAAGATTCTGGTCAATAACGTTTGCGCCCAGGACATCGCTTCTCTTTGCTACGCAGAGGTCTCAGGCCATGAAGGCGCTGTTCCGAAATGCCTGATCAGGAATCGTTTGAAGCTATCTGGGTATTGCCAGAAAAACGTGGATAAGCGAACGGCCGAACTCCGGAAGAAGAATCCATGCTTCGACGACACGACCAAGCTTTGTCAGAGTGCTGTGAAGTTTATCGAGATCCAGGACTGCCTTTCGCAAAAAGTCTCTACCATCGCCCCCGCCTGCCGGAAGCTGGTGGACAACGAAAATATGAAGATGAAGGCCAACCCATGCTACCGGGACCTCATCACCCACTGCCGAGCAGGGATCCCACCCAAGGATCAAGACGACTGTCTCAAGGTTAACGACGAGCACCTCTCAAAGGCCTGCAAGCAGTTCCGCGTCGTCGAACAGGATAAAGTGGAAAGCATGGTGAAGCTTTGTGAGAGCGACCGCCTGAAGCTCTGCAAGGACGCACCATTCAAAGACGGCGCCGTGGTGAAATGCCTGCGCGATAAAAAGGGCCAGGTCTCTTTGCCTTGTCAGCGGCTCCTTTAATTCAAATACAAAAAAAAAGGCTCCCCAACCGGGGAGCCTTCGTTTCAAGAAAAGTTATAGGAAAAACCTAGTCATGATCAGGGCCATCTTCTCTGGAGAAGTTTCGTTCTGCTCAGCGGCCCGCTCCATCACGGCCTGGAACTCGCCGAGGTCACCTTTCATACCGGCCTCGTAGGCCTTCGTGATTTCAGAGAAATTCGAACCGATGATCTCGGTGGCATAAGAGTTAGTATCCTCAGCAGTAAGAGCGCGGGATGTCGCGAACTTACGGAAGTGGTTAGCGGCCTTAGCGACTTTAAGAGACCGTTCGGCAGAGAGACCGAACTTGCCTTTCACCTGCTTCGCCATCTCGATCACAATGTGTTGCTCGACGGCCGCAGCGCGCTTCAAGGTATCTTTGTTAGTCAGAGAAGACTCAGAAAGGAGGAGGCGCCCATCGACCACAAGCCCGCGCCGTGTCTCTTGAGGCATAGAAATTTTTGAGTAATCGAAGAGGTCGTTGTGGACCATCGATAGAAGATTAGCGTAACCCTGAAGCCGTGGCGCTTTTCCAACCGAGAGACCATATCTCCCTTTTGAAAAGCCGATATCATACCCATCGGCCATGCCGTCATCGTAGCCGAGGTCATAACCGTCGTCTGCGCCGTCATCGTAACCTTGGTCGTAACCGTCAAGCTCACCATCATCGTAACCGACGTTATAACCGGTAGTGTAACCCTGTTTTACGCCGTCAGCTTTGCCGACAGCATAGCCTTGCGTGTAACCCTTCGACACTCCTGCAGCTTCCCCATCGGAGAATCCTTTTTTGTAGTCGGCGGAAGCAAAGTAGGCCTTCGCACGCTCATAGCCGGCGCTATCACCGTCTTTGTAACCGGCATTATAGCCAGTATCATAGGCGCTCTTGTAGCCCTGCTTTTTGCCTTCTTCAATCCCCTCAGCGTAGCGGTCCGAGACAGGAGTGCTGTTCCCTCCCCCCGAATTACAGGCGACGGATAAAAAGCCTAGAAGTGAA
>JAIYDC010000069.1 GCA_027487685.1 Pseudomonadota bacterium
CTCATGAAAGGGCCCATTCACTGGGCCCTTTCATTTTTGCACAGTGTAAAGAGTTTGAAACATAAGAGAGCGTCAGATTAATGACAATAATTTAGTCCACATCTAGTCTTAATTATTTGACGGGTTGATGCTTTGACAGGTTAAATAGTCTCATTAACAGCTTAGATACGTTTAGCTTTAATTCCTGCACACACACAAAAAAGCCCCGAATGGGGCTTTTCTTTTTTTAGCGCTTGTTTTGTAAGGTGCTCCGGACGTCCTTTTTCATTTGGACTCTTTTCTTAGCATTCTCATAGCGCCTGAGCTCATCTTCTGTTTCGGGGAGAAGCCCCGGTACTTCCACCGGCCTTCCGAGGTCATCCAAGGCCACGAAGGTTAGGTAAGCTGTCGTCGTTTTTCTGTTCTCGCCTGTGTAGGGATTCTCTGAGGTGACCTTCACTCCAACAATCATCGAGGTGTGGCCAACATAGTTGAGGGATGCCTGGATTAAGACGTGATAGCCCATCTTGATGGGGGCGATGAAATCGATGTCATCGATGTGGGCCGTAACCACCGGCTTCCCACAGTGCCTGGCGGCCACCATGGCGGCCGCGATATCAATCCAGCTCATGACCGTACCACCGAAGACGGTGTTTTGGGGATTGGTGTGGCTGGGCATGACCATTTCGCGCATCTCGATCTCGGACTCGGAGGGGGTCTTACTCTTTTTCATAAAATCCTTAGTCGTCACAGTAAAGATGATGGTTCCAACGGAACCCGTTCATGAAGGCATTATAACCAGTTTCGGTCGTCGTGCCAGCATTAGAGTTTTGACCGATGTCTCGGGAGGAATCCACGATGTTGTAGAGTCTGGCGGTGAGATTAGTTTCGCTGCTGACGGGCTCGGGCTCGAAGCGACCGAAGACACCACCTTGGCGGACCTTTCCAGAGGCGCAGTACTCAATCCCAAGAGCGCGGATTTTGTCGTTAACAGAGGCGACCGTCAGAGGCTCGCCCGTTTGCTCATCGAAGTCGGTTTCTACGAGGCCTCCGCCCGGCTTATCTGTGCCCACTCCCTCATTCGAAATAAAGCGGTTGAAGTACACCATAAGGTCTGTGGCCGGTGGCAATGAACAAGTTTTACGGGTTCCGTTGGTTCCAAAGTTTAGCCCATAGCCCGAGCAGCAACGGGTGGCATCGGTGACAACTTTGCCGAGAGGAGAGCAGCACTTAAAGTCGTTGGCCGAAAAGATGGGCTCATGCTGAAGGCCAAACATGTTCGTGAAATATCCTGTCACTCCGATCGTTCCGCCAGAGGATGTCCGGGCATTGTAACTTGATTCCCAGGAGAAGTTCGCTGTTCGGAACTGCGTCCTCGTCTGTACCGAGGGAGAGAAAATCCCCGGAACGAGGCGGTTGATGTTGTCGCTGCAGGTGACTTCTTCAAAGGTGACTTGTGGGACACCCGAGAGTTCCAGAGCACCTAGACGTTTTAAGTAATAATAGCTGGAGCCTGGCTTAGCACGGGTGATGCCTGTTGACCCTGGAGTTGGCGTTTCGAACTCCACTCCCAGTTTGCGGGTGGGGTAGGTCGAAGCGAACCCTGAAGTGATACCAACCCGTAGGATCCGGTTCGTGAAGTCATAGCTGTAGTAGCATGCCACCGCTGCGTTTGTACTATGGATCGTTGTAGGAAGCGCTGGCACCCAAGGAGTAGGAGTCGAATCCAGAGCGCACGTCGTTCTGGAGGCCACGGGGGTTGCTTCCCCAGTGCGATAAATGGAAATAGTTGCTGTGTTGGCGATGATGCGACTGTCGAGGTCATAGGTTACGTAACTCGGGATCTGAATGGCGATGTTGCGCCGGGAGGTGGCGGCCGTATTGGCAAGATCGATCACCACACTCGAATCAGCGTCAGCACTTCTAGGAATGAAATAATAGTCTTGGTTTGACGTTGAGCTGAAACTCGGAACGACAGTATTCACTGTGATAGTTCCGTAGCTCAAACTTCCCCCTGTTGACGGAAGAACGTCAAGGGAGGAGTCGATGATCGAGTACTGAGCACAAGAGTTGGTCGTATTAGTAGGATCCTTACAATAATGGCTGTAGTCGTTCTGGGCCAGGACCGTCACATTCAACGGACTGTACTGAGAAGAGACATCTGTAGGCGATGTGATCAGCGGTGTGCGTGAATTGATACAGCGGAAGTTTGTGACGTCGAGGACTAAGCGGTTACGGCGGGACCAGTCGTTTGATCCGTCGGAGAATTTCCGCACCCAACCTCCGCCACAGCAGGTGTCTCCGTTGGCCTCGGAAAGTGTCGCCCATTGTTTGCGGGTGCGAACGTTGGCCCCAAAGGAGTTTGTACCAAGACCACTTCCGGATCGATCCTGGAAAGCGGACAATGTTGGCCGATTGGCGGATCCGATCTCAGAAACTGTTGCAAAACGGCTGTAGCGGCGGGCATGGTTCGGCGAAAGACCAGGGTGGACCGACATCCGAAGGTCCCGGGTGCTGGTGTCGTAGGATCCACCGGCCGTGCCGAGAGGCATGTCGGCGGTAGTAGTCGTCAGGTCCATTCCGATCTCACGGCAGCAAGTATTCTTAGTCATATCAAAATTCTTAAAGGCCTCCGTCTCTGACAGGGCAGGTTTCGGGTCTGCCTGGCCACACACCAGATACTCGCTCCAGTAAGTGCGCTCGACAGCGTTACCAAAAAAAGAATTCCCGAACAGGTCAACCTGAGCACTGTGGAACTTATTCGGAGAGCAGTCAAGGTCAGTGTGGCAGCTAGCTCCCGCTCGGCGGAAGCAGGCGTCCCGGGCGAGAGTCGGTTCTACAATGACCTGAGAGCTTAAGGTTCTCGATTCGATCTGTCGGAACGGCGAGGAACTCGTGAGGTTGTCCGCCGACGATGCCAGGGATGCCGTGGGAAGAAGTGATTCAAGACCGCAGGCGTTTTGAGTCGTAGCGCGAGAGGCATAGCCCGACAAAATGGTGGACGCACTGAACATTTCATAGTTTCCATCGGCATCAAGAACCGGACAGGAGGTGTGGCGGTTGACGCTGAAGAGGGTAGAGTTGCAGCTGGCGATCTGGTTGATATAGTCTGTTCGGCGGCCCGAGTCTGGTCCCGAATGCTGGACAAAGGGATCAGTTAAAAGGGTCTGTGAGGTTGGTGATGGGAGTGCCTTTCCTGGCTGGCACAGGCCCGCCTGGGTGGCGAGTGTGGCCTCAAAAGGGGTCACGTTTTCGCTGATCGTGTTTCGGGTCGCGATAGGAAGGATGCTTGCTCCGAAGTAGTCCAGAGGGCGCCCAAGAACGTTTGCATCTTTTCCGAAGAAGTGGTTCCGGGCAATAGGAATCTCTTCTAGGGTCGCCCCGTATCTGGCCACTTTTGAGTTATGAATTCCTCCTGAAACAGGTGAGCAGTAGAAGTTCGGAGCACAAGTCAGGAGCTTGGTCTTATTTAAATCCGCTCGGAGGCCGGCAGAGTTTCGGTGGCAGACAGCACCTGCTCCTCGGTAGACACAGCGCTTGGTTGAGGTCGAGGGAAACTTCTTCTGCTGGAGTATTTGATCAATGGTGAGTGACGTGGAGGTTCCGGCCACCTCGTTTCCGTTAGCGTCGAACGAGGGCCAGTTGGTCTTCAGGTCTTTTACGTCCGCACACATGTATTCCCAACCGAGCCGGGTAACGCATTCTGTGTCGGTACTGCAGAGGTGATAGCTCTGGCAGTTCCCGGCCTCGTTTTGGTAGGGATGCTGTTGATGGTATTGTGGATCGTAGTCGACCTGGGCCGCAAGGTTGACGCCATCATAGAGGGCGACTTGTACGACGTGCGTGGTGGGGTTCGCAAGATCGGCGAAGGGTGCGTTGAGTGCGAGGAAGAGGCGTTTAGAGGTGGATTTAACGATCCGGCCTTTGCCGATAGCAAACCAGCGGACACCATCGAAGGAGCCGATGAGGGCCCCTTTATTGAATCCAAACCAGTCACGCTGGTAACCGTTTACAAAGAGTGCTGCCTGGGCTTCGAGCCGATTAATCCTCTGATCGCGCACTGAAGTTCGTGCCGAATGTGAGAAGGGAAGCATAGTCGGTGGCACCCAGCAGGCACGGCCAAAAATCGTGTCTTCATAGTTTCCGGCCGTGGTGTTAGTCCCGAATGCATCTCGCTCTGTGGTGTGCCCGATGGCCTGAACTCCCGTCCCGTTGGCACTGGACGGAAACGCCGTGAAGGCATTTAACCACGAGTCCTTTCCGCAAGAAGGACAAGGCGTATAAAAACCTGAAGTGGTACTGATCATGTAAACTTGATCGAGTTCTACCGTAACGGCCTTGGCCGGGATTGCCTTGTTTAGAGCGACACTCATGGGGCCCAGGATGGAGTTGATACTGAAGTCGCTCTGGATGGGAAGAATCTTGCCCTCATCTAGGTAGTCGAAGGCCTCGCCCTCTTGAACTATCGAATCCGACGGTGCTCGCTCCGTTCCGCTGGTGTCGAAAAATCGATGGGGCGCCGAACGACTTGGTACGGAGACGGTCTGATTGGCCGGAACTGGAGGCGTATTGGCCGGTGGCGTGAAGCAATCGATCCGAATAGGGGCGCCGGCCGTGTCCTTGGTGACGACGGTATAGTCGTAATTAGGACATTTTGCGACCATCTCGGAGAGTTCAGTTTGGCTGCATCCGCAAGTTGTGTAGAGGCGCTTTAGGATGTTCTTATAGTGGAAAGTTTCGTTCTCTTCAGTGGAGCTGGTTAAGCAGTCCGTCGTGGCCGTGTAATTGCGAGAAAGAACCTCTAGGTGAAATGGCGTCGTTGTCGCCTGAGATTTCAAGTGCTCTATACAGGAGTAATCTTTTTTGAGCTGAGCAAAGCCTTCATCATAGCCGCCGGAGGAAGTCCCGGTGGTTCCGCCGCCAGTGGTCGGAATGTTGGTAGGACAGATGTAGTAGAGTTGTGGGTAATTCAGGTACGCCATAGGGTTCTGGAGGCGTTCGAGCTCGGCCGTTTGGTAGAGCGCACTGAGGGTCGTCTGGGCCGCAGGTTTTGCCGCTTGATCACGGACGCACTGATTTTCGAGGCAGCAATCAAAGCCCCTCGCCTGACAATTCGAATTATCACAGGAACCGCCTCCGGCGTTGGTTGAGAAGTTCGGGTCAACTTGTAGACCGATAGGTTCGGTGTTCACGTTGGGGGCAGGAACTTGATCAATACTTAAGGCCTCAACTTTGAAGAGCCGTACACTGCTCGCTAGGAGCATGTTTGAACAGAGGGGACAGATCCGTCCTGGGGCATAGAAAATCCGGTTCGAGGGCGGTGTACTTGAGTCTGTAACGTAGGTGTCACCCCGGCTACTCCGAACGCGTGCTGGGAGGTTGCAAACCGAAGCCGAGTTAGTTTCATCCTGAAAGTCGACCCGAAGGATGCGCACCGTACGTTTCGCCTTGAAGTCATAGTAGGAGATCGGCACCGTACGGGAGCGGAGTTCGTGCCGTACGCCCCCTACGCTTATGGTGGCGACTAAGCAGTAGTCGCGGCTTGAGAAGTTACTCTGATCGGCAAGGTAGGTCTCGATGGGAGTGCCGACGAGATAGGCCGAGTTAAGGTTTGAAACGTTGATGGTGATGCTGGGAGCGAGTTCCCCAAGAAAATTCCACGACAGGCCAGTTGAACTGACAGAACCCGCTCCACCGGTTGAACCTCCAGTGGCGCCACCAGTGGTCTCAGTACTTTGAATACTACCTTTACTCACCGTTGGTGAAGGCATGCACGAGGCCAGTAAAAATAGTGTCAGAATGAGGTACCGTACGTCCATGTGAATGGTATTCTCCCGCATTCATGTTCGGAGTTTCTCCTAGTCAGCTTTATTGTAATGGTTGCGGGGTAGAAAGTGCCCCTAGGGCGTAAGTTGCCGGATCTTCCGAAAGCTTTAGTGACCTACTCGGAAGCTGTGCCTAGAATTGGAGGCGAATCACCGACCAAAATACCGAGTTTGTGTTGTCACTGGCTGGTAAGCAGACAGAGAGCTTGCAGGGCCGAATGCCGCTCCTGGTTGATAACCCGGGGTTGGGGTGTAAAATCCATAGGCCCCATAGAAGCGGGCGTTGGAGAGGATCTGATCGGCGACTCCCATGGGGGCCCCACTCCGATTATAGGCATCAGCATTAAATGGGTAGCGGTTAATAGCAGGTTGTACAGGAGCATTCGACTGGACAACCTGACGCAGCGTTTCCCCCAGAAGCTGCGCTCCCCCAGCGATGTAAGCGTCCCGGATACGGGCCTCATCGTGCCCTCCATCGGGTGCCGTCGTTGGGCCATCCACCACTGGGGCCGCTGCGTTGTTGGTTCTCACGGTATTAGGAGCGGGGTTAAAGAAAGCACAGAGTGTGCGTTCAACCTGAGCCGTTTTCTGTTTGTTGTCGTCTTCACAGTATTCTCGCGCCTCCTCCTCCGCTGTAGGGGTGGGAGCATAGAGGATGGCAATCGCCATAGTATCACTCACAGTCAAAAGAGCATTGCGTGGAATGAGGTTGGCGGCGTCGCCTTCGCACTGATCCATGGTACTGACCTGGGAGCTGCATTTCTCCGACCATTTAAGGAGGGCATAGTTCCTAATGGTCATCTGATCCCGGTTCTCAGATCCAATTCGGTCTTTCAGAAGATTGAGCTGCATGATCTTATCGGAGATGACGGCCGGATCGTCGGCCATCTGGGCGTAGCAGGTTTCTGTAAGGGAGCCGGTAGTCTTCAGTTCATTTTGACAAGCGGTTTCCTGCGCCTGGATGCGGTCGGCAAAAGTCGCACTCGCTCCGGCCGCATTGAGAACATCCTGAAGGGCCTGAATGCCGGAATTTCTATTCGCTGCTTCGAGAAACCCACGGCACTCTTTGGCCGCTTCGTACGAGCTCTTCGCCTGAGCACACTTGGCGATTTGTTCTGCCGGGAGTGTTCCCAGTCTTGCTCGGTAATTTTCCCAGGCAATGGAGATCTGACTTTGGACGGAGTACTGGGAGCGCAGTCGAGCGTCACCTAGGGTTACGTAGAGTTGGTTGGCGAGGATCTTCACATTCTTTTCTTTCCGCAGGTCCCTGATTCTTTCGACGAAGCTGAGCCCTGGCCGGTAGTCAAAATCATCCAGCCGGCGGATGGCATTCAAGTGTTCGCGGGACATCACATCATTGCTGTCGATGGCAGCGAAGGCCGACGTGAGTTCTCTCTGCATTCGGATAAATGAATAACCGTCCTCGCCCTCGGCGGCACCTCGGCGCCGGATTGTCAGAAGACCACGCCAGCTCTCGATCTGGGAGGGTGTCGCCTCAGCAGAGTTGATAAGTGCTAAGAGTTCTCGTGCGGCCTCGCTTCCGGGCCGGAAAACGCGCGGGTTACAGGCGTCGTCTTTGGATTTGTTTTCATCCTTACAAAGGTCTCTTAAGAGGTTTGTCAGTTCTTGCTGGGAGGAGCGCCGATTCTCCGGGGCCTCCCGGATTTTTTGCAGCAGCTGAGTGCCGTTGCCGCTCAGTTCAGTGGAGAGAATCAGCTCAAGAGATTGGGCCGTTTCCAGGCTCTGGACAAAGTTGAGTCCACCGGCCCGGGCGGTCTGGGGACTGCGGGCACTGGCCTGGGCCTTGTTGGCCTCCACTTCTGCCACCAGCTTTTTTATCCCTTCGGCCACGGCCAGTTCTGCGCGGAGTTTATCAAGCTGGGCCTCAATGGTTGATTGGTCCTGGCAGAGCTTCCCTTCAAGGAAGCCTCGGTCGCGCACGACGGCGGAGCCAAGGATCTCGTTGACCGTCTTGGTTCGGCAGTCGTTGATGGGTTTTTGAGAGAGTGTGCGTTCGGAGGCCTGGAGGATATTAGCGATGTTTCCGCACAGAAGCGGACTCGCGAAACTAAAAGGAATAGCGGCGATAAGCAAAAGGGCTATCATCGAAAGACCTTTCGGAAATATATCATGAGAACTTAAGCTCTTGGGTTTAATTCATGTGTCAGTGTTGCACTGACTGTGAAATCTCCACCATATTAACTTTAATGCGATGAGGATAATTTTTTCCAAAGGATTTAGAGTTGAAGATCCCAAAAAATCAAAACTTTGTGGGATTCTAATTGAACGGATTGCTGGAATCAATTACTGGTGAGTTCCTCGGGGGGGAATGCTATACCGATCATCACTTGCATTGAACTGAATGTTCCTTCTTTCAGCATTTCTGCCTTGATTATTAGTAGTCATAGCTCGATTGATCTTTCGCTGTAGACAAGCTTGTGCACTAATTAAATTTCTGCATGGTTGCATCTGACTATTAACATAAGATCTGCAGACGTTTCTTTTGACGGCATCTGATAATACATTATAGGCTTCAGCAAGATCCTCTACCGATCTAGATTCACCAAGCTCGCACATTGCTGTAACGGCCTCCGATGCGGCCCTCGCATTATCTACGCCTGAACTGATAGAAGCGACTACGCCTGTTATTCCCCAGATTGCGAAGATTACACCAAACGTCGCCATAATCACGCTGAAGGGGTCAATTGCGTGAGAGTCCGAGATGAAAAAATCGAGAAGCCGGGATGTCTTTGTCACTGTTATGGTTTCAAGGGCGTTAACAAGGTCCTCAAAACTTGCTTCATTCGAGAGGACTTTTTGACTTTTACCCCAAGAGATCATGAATTGGCTATTCTCTAAAACAGTGAAGCGCCCTTGATTATTGCTGCCTATAATTATTGCTTCATCAACAATTTTCCACGGTGCAAGCTTCTCTGCCCAGAACCCTTTTGATTTAAGATACTCCTCAAGCTTTCTACCTGTGGTGGGTGAGCTAAGCTTGATAGCAGCAACGGCATCGCTAAATGTTTTGTACGATTGTAGCTTTTCTGCGACCAAGTGAAGAGTCTCTTTAGTCCTCTTGCCTTTGGCATAAGTGTTAGGACTGAGGATTAGGATCAAGGCGAGGGTCATTGAAAAAAAAATCCGTAAACAGCACATATCTTCTCCCACTCTTCTGATCTAGGGTTCTGACATTTTCAACTCAAGACCGTATCGGTCGAGTGTGGTACTCCTTTAGATTCTATTTTTGGATGAAAGATGGAGTAATCTAGTCAGGGTGGGCGTTACCCATGCCCCGAACTCATGAAAACCTCATCGTAGTTGATGAACTTCTGAGAGGTCCCGAGGGATAGGAAAAAGTCCTCGGCGATCTTCATGCAGTCTTCGAGGTTTTGAGTGGCGAAAACCAGTCCTCTAAACTGGGCGGCGTGCGGGAATCCGGCCGCGAACCAAACGATGAGCTTCCGGACTTGGACTAAGATGGTACGTTCCTCTCGGAAAGTTTCCTCGCATTAGTAGCGCAAGCGCTGAACCACTTCCCAGTAGTCTTCCCCAAGAAAGATCGATCGTTTCTGTGAGGCGTAGGTCGGATCTAGGGATTCGAGAAAAATAAATAGGTTCCTGAGTTCACCCCGGACTATCATAAGAGCATCGCATCGGGAGACTTTCAGGCGCTCTGACATTCCCTAGGAGTGGTGGATGTCAGTTGCCGATCAGCGGCAGCTTTTTGTCGTCGTTTAAAGCTTCGAAGAACTCCCGGTCGTCGAACCCAGTACTGCTCCGTCCGGAGGCGGTCGTGGATGCTGGCCATTCAATTCCGACTTTCTATGAGACTTGAAACGTCCCGGGCGTTCGGGAAGCTCGCGTCCATCCGGTTGTATTTTTATCGGAAGCGGCAGTTTCATCTGGGAGGAATCATTCTTGGAGAGCGGAGCGAGGGCATCGACTCTTTCGTCAGCGCCGAGCCCCGCAGTTAATTACGACCTGTTCGCAAGACAGCTCGATTTCGGTGAATCTGGCCACCTGTATTTTTGTTATGGAGTATCTATTAAAAAATCGACTTCAACTACTGTCGAGTTGCCCGTTGAACTCGATATCTTCTTTCCCTCGGTATAAACTCAACGATTGGCTTGCCAGATTCTCGTTCACCGTTGTTCGTAACTCGTGCTCTCTCAAGTTTTTCTTGAATGCAGCCTCTCGTTGAAGCAAGCCCTCTACAAACATTCCTATCACGATGATCGAAAACTTCAGGACAGTGTCTTTCAATTTCTCGAGCGATTTTATTATAGCCTTCTACAAGCTCTTCAACGGGTAATGAATCGGCACGAGAACATACTAATTGTAGAGTTTCAAGTGCTCTTTGCGCCCCAGGTTCATCCCTACCATTTAAGGCCCAGTCAATAAGAAGACCGATACCTCCGATTACATACATACTAGCTACCGCCCCTCCGATAGGTATTAATATATTCGCGTGGGCCGAGGATATAAATAAGTCGAACGGGGAGTAGCTTATTACTTGACTCATTTCTTCAATTCCATGAACAAGGTCTTCAAAGGTCGTCTGTTTCGTGAATGTCTTTTGATTTTTGCCCCAGAAGATTTGAAAAGTTTGATTCTCCAAAATGGTTAATCTCATTTCATCTTTATTTCCTGCGACTATTGATCCATTTACAAGTTTTAAAGAAGGTACCGTTTTATCTAAAAGTTTTTTGGATCGGAGATAATTTTCTAGTTTAGCCCCTATCTCGGGTGATCTTTGCCTGATGTCAATGACTGCATCGTTGAATGTTTTGTAAGATTGAAGTCTTTCAAGAATGGAAATAATCCTCTCATTACTTTTAGATTCTTGAGAGAAAGAATTAGTGCCAGTGATAAATAGCAAAGCTAGAATCAATGAAACTGTTCTGCGTATAAAAATCATATAGTCACTCGCTTTAGTTTTGAGAAGATCATCGTTAAATTACTGACGCGTTGCTCGTTGAATTCGGTATCTGCTTTCATTTTGCCTGAATTCAACGACAGGCTTTCCTGCATCTCGGTTACCATTATTCGTAACGTTGGCCCTAGTGATTTTCTCGTGGAGGCATCCCTTCGTAGATCGAAGGTCCTCGCATGTACGTATAACGCTGACTTGATGTGATTCACTGAGGCAATGTTCCTCAATAGCTTCTGAGATGACATTATATGCTTCTGCAAGTTCTTCTATCGGTGAAGAAAAGGAATTGCTGCAAAGGGGCGCTAGGGATCGAGAGGCCATCATTGCGCGACCAACACTTCTTCGCCCCAAATCTAAATAAACTACAACAGCAAGATATATCGCTACAGGAATCGCCACAAGTATCCCGTTCGCGTAGGCGTTAGTGATAAAGAAATTGAACGTAGAAGATGTTTTTTGAGAAGTCATTCCCTCTATCTCTTGAGTGATGTCTTCAAATGTCGATTCGTGTGAAAAAATCTTTCGATGTCTATCCCAGGATACCTGAAGACGATGATCATTTAAAATTACAATACGGGCCTTGTTTTTGTGACCTATCTCTAAAGCACCATCCACTATTTTCGTGGCGGGGAGCTTTTCTGTCCCAAGCTCTTTAGACCGAAGATAAGCACCAAGTTTTCTCCCGATTTCTGGAGAGGTCTTTCCGATGTCCGCGACGGCATCGTTAAGAGTCTTGTAGGTTTGAAGTTTCTCATGAATGAATTGAAGACTTACATCGGCTTCAATGCCCTTGGAGTATGAGTTGGGACCTATCATTAACATGAGAGCTACTGCCGATGAGAAAAGATGGCGTAAAAAAAACATTTCATTCTCCTGACTAACTTCATCAATTCAGCCTGACGATTATTCTATCGGGAATGACTTGAGAAACTTTAATGTTTGTGACTCCTGACTGATTCGGTCCCTCTAGTCCGATAGTGATTGTCTGGTTCTTGGTTGGATGTTCGGGTCCGGTATTTGAGTCGCTTGAGGTCGTAGACCCTAATCTGATCGAGCACCTACAGGCCCGCCACCGATGGTTTTTACGATGAACTGGATCGGCTTAGCCGTGGCCCGAACTCATGAAAACTTCGTCGTAGTTGATAAATTTTTGAGAGGCCCCCAGGGAAAGGAAGTAGTCCTCAGCGATCTTGGTGCAGTCTTCGAGGTTCTGAGAGGCAAAGACCTGGCCTCGGAACTGGGCGGCGTGAGGGAACCCGGCAGCGAACCAGACGATGAGCTTTCGGACTTGGACCAGGATGGTTCGTTCCTCGCGGAAAGTTTCTTCGCAGTAGTGGCGCAGGCGCTGAACCACTTCCCAGTAGTCTTCCCCAAGAAAGATCGATCGTTTCTGTGAGGCGTAGGTCGGATCTAGTGATTCGAGAAAAATGAACGGGTTCCTCAGTGCGCCTCGGGCGATCATGAGAGCATCACAGCGAGTGACCTTCAGGCGCTCGGAGACTCCGTAAGGGTGGTGGAGGTCACCGTTTCCGATCAGCGGGAGCTTCTTGTCCTCGTTTAAAGCTTCGAGGAAATCCCAGTCCGCAAGACCGGTGTACTGCTGCGTCCGGGTGCGACCGTGGACTGCCACCCATTCGATCCCGGCGTTCTTGGCGATCTGAATCACGTCCCGGGCGTTACGTGAGTTACCGTCCCAGCCAGTCCTTATTTTAATTGAGAGCGGTACTTTCATCCGCGAGCGCATCCCCTCGAAGAGCGGAGCGAGGGCCTCGACTTCTTTCATGAGGGCCGAGCCGCCGCCTTTACTCACGACCTTGTTCACGGGACAGCCCATATTGATGTCGAGGAATTTTGGCCCAAAGCTCTCGGCGACTTCTGCTGCCCGTGCCATCGATTCGGGGTCTTCACCGAAGAGCTGAATCCCGACGTTGCGCTCGAGCGGGTGGATCTTCAGCATCTCTAGGGTGCGCTCGTTGCCGTAGTTAATCCCGTGACAGGAGATGAGCTCAGAGACTGTGCCTCCGGCCCCAAGATCCTCCATCAGAAGACGATAGGGAATATTGCAGATACCCGCCATGGGGGCAAGGATCAGCCGGGAGTCGAAGTGAATCGCCCCGAGTTTCATCGGCGTTGCGTGCTTTCTGAAGGTCTCAATTTTCTGAAATAACTTCTGGGAAAAGGGACGCAGATTTTTCATAGGGTGGTAGTTGTATATGCTGCAGCAAGTGTTGTAAACAGACCCGCTGCGCGAATAAAATATATTCCATGAAGCACGTAATTTTTGACTGTGACGGCACTCTGGTTGATACATCCGGGTCTAAGTACAAGCTATTTCCCGGGATACTTGAACTCCTCGAGGCACATGCCAACGACTGCGCTCTTTACGTCTGGACCGCCCGAGACCGCAACTCAACCCTTCGTATCCTGAAGGAGCTAGGAATCGCCTCATTCTTTGACGGAATTTCGACCCCTGATGACGCTCCCCCCAAGCCGAATATGAAAGGACTATCCGACCTAGTCGGTAACTCTGCTAGAGATGCGGTGTGTGTGATCGGCGACAGCGGAAACGACATGCTAGGCGCCAAGAGTTTCGGGGTGCTGGCGCTAGGTGCTACCTGGAATCCAGAGGCACGGGCCCAGCTTTTGACGGAGGCCGGGGCGGATTTTATCGTGTCTCATCCTTCCGATTGTAGTACGCTCATACGGCTCAATCTTAAAGCGGAGTAATCCATGTTTGATAATCTAAGTGAGAAGTTTTCGGATGCGTTTCGTTCGCTCCGGGGAACGAATAAAATTTCCGAAGACAACGTCGAAGAAACCTTAAAGCAGGTGAAGACCGCCCTCCTCGAGGCGGACGTGAACTTCAAGGTCGTCAAAGAGTTCGTCGAGAAAGTTAAGGCCCAGGCCCTCGGGGAAAAAGTCCTCCGCGGCGTCGAGCCGGGCCAGCAGTTCGTTAAGATCATGCACGACGAGCTCGCGGCTCTCATGGGTGGTGAGAACTCTGAGCTCAACCTGAAGCGACCTCCGGTCATTCCGATCCTCATCGTTGGTTTGAATGGTGCTGGTAAAACGACTTTCGCCGGGAAGCTCGCTCTCCACCTCAGAAACAAGTCTAAGAAAGACGTTCTCCTGATTCCTGCCGATAACTTCCGTCCGGCCGCCAAGGATCAGCTCATCACCCACGCCAAAAATCTCGGGGTGGATTACTTTGATTCTGACCTTTCCATGAAGCCGGTTGATATTGTACGCGCTGGGCTTGCGGAGGCGAAGCGCCTGCATAAAGAAATCGCCATCATCGATACCGCCGGTCGCCTGCAGATCGACGAGGAGCTCATGTCCCAGCTTGTGGACGTGCGTAAGTCTCTTGATAACCCAGAAGTCCTGATGGTGGCCGATGCGATGACAGGTCAAGAGGCCGTCAACGTCTCGAAAGTGTTCCACGAAAAGGTGGGCCTCACAGGGGTTGTCCTCTCCAAAATGGATTCCGATGCACGAGGGGGCGCTGCCCTTTCGATCCGCTACGTGACCGGTGTGCCAATCAAGTTCATTTCCGTTGGCGAGAAAATGAAGGACCTTGAGCCGTTCCACCCGGACCGGCTTGCCAAGCGCATCCTTGATATGGGTGACGTGGTGTCCCTGGTGGAAAAGGCCGAAGAGGCCATCAACCAAGACGATGCCATGGGCATGATGGCCAACCTCGAGCGCGGCAAGTTCACCATCAACGACTTCGTGAAGCAGATGGAAACTATTAACCGTCTCGGCTCCTTCGGATCTATCCTCAAGATGATTCCGGGCATGGGTGGAGCGCTCCGGCAGATGGGTGACCTCTCGCCGGCCGAGAATGAGATGAAGAAAATGCGCGTCATCATCAACTCCATGACCAAGAAAGAGCGCGAGGAAGTGTCGATCGTTGACGGGTCGCGCCGCAAGCGTATCGCCGCCGGTTGCGGTCAAACTGTTCAGGAAGTGAATCAGTTCCTGGAACGCTTTGAGCAGATGCGTCAGATGATGGTGGGAATGATGGGCATGATGAAGGGGGGTGGGCTACCTAACATCCCTGGCATGGGTCCAGTGAAGGGTTTCCGGCAGGCACCTCAACAACAAAATCAGCAGGTTTTTGGCCAGCAGGACAAAAAGAAGCCCAAGTCCCCCTTTGGGAAAAAGTATTTCTAAAGCGAAGTCTTTGACTTCACAGGCCGTGTGAACTATAAAATGCTTAAATTTTTTTCCGTGAATCTATAGGAGATTTCCAAAATGGTTAAAATCAGAATGGCCCGTGGTGGTCGTAAAAACCGTCCTGTTTATACAATCGTCGCTACTAATTCTCGCGCCCCGCGGGACGGTGAGTTTCTTGAGAAGCTGGGTCAGTACGATCCGAAAGCTACCGAAACGATCAAGTCAGTTAATATCGAAGCGATCAAGACTTGGATTTCTAAGGGCGCTCAGATGTCTGATACCGTAAGAACATTGCTCAAAAATAACAACATTAAGTTATAATGCTGTTAACCCCGTGCTCGGGCCGCTTTAGCGGACAACGGGGGGTAAACCTTTTC
>JAIYDC010000006.1 GCA_027487685.1 Pseudomonadota bacterium
CATTCACGTCAACCTGTAGCATGGTCTATCTCCTTGAAAATTAGTTGTAGCAAACCAATTCTATGGAGAGGGCCGTGCTTAGGCCAAATCAGAATTTACACAAGATTTCTTACACCACCCATGGTGTTGAGGATTAAAAAAATGGCCCGTCAGAGTGGTGGATCTCGCAACCGCTTGCACAAGCTTAGTTGTATGAGACAACTCACTCCTGAACCATTAAGCTCAAAAAGCGCTTGTAAATTCAGAACCCTACAGGCTTGATGTGCCAAATTGAAACGTCCAGTAGTTTTACTAACCTTTAAGCCCAAATCTCTTCTTCGTAGCAGGTAGCTTATAATCAACAACAGTTTCAATATTCTCAAATCTCTCAAATACTACTTTAAAGATTTCATTTGTCCCTGATTCGAAATGAAATTTCAAGAATTTTACTGTCAAAAGAAATCATGATAAACGAGAGGAATGATAATCAATCAGACACACAAAGCATCTTGCCATTGCAAAGCTGTCTCATTCGAACTCTATTTACCTAACGGCCTTGAGAATCCTAGAAGGTGCGACTGCTCCATGTGCAGAATGCGCGGAGCGAGTGTTGCCTCCGTCTCCTTAGAAAACTTAACGATCCTACAAGGTCAAGACAAGCTCACTCTTTACCAGTTCAACACAATGACCGCCAAACACTACTTCTGTTCAGTTTGTGGCATCTATACCCACCATCAAAGAAGATCAAACCCAACTCAATTCGGATTCAACATTGCATGCTTAGAAGGCGTAAATCCATTCGAGTTAATAGATGTGCCTATTATGGATGGAATCAATCATCCCGCTGATCGCTAAGATTCAGAACGGAGTTTTTTAAGACAGAATTCAGAGAATGGCGCACCCGAGAGGTGGACTCCGCAACTGCCCTAGCGACGAAATGCTAAGATAAAATCTTTGCGATATAGTACTCATCTACATAATTACCATCAATGAAAGCTGCTTTTTCTCTCAGACCTTCGATTTTAAAACCATGTCTTTGATAAAGCCGAACTCCATTCTCGTTGACGGCACGCACTTCAGCCTCAATTCGCAAAACGCCTTCTTTCTTAGCGTGCTCTATCATTAACTCAAGCATCTTTGATCCCAGACCTTCAGTCCAGTAATCCTTAGCGACGGCCATCCCAAAGGTGGCTATATGCTTGACCCAAGGATGATTCTCAATTCTTTGAAAAAACCGAAGGCTTCCAAAAAGCTGATCATTGAAAAACACGCCCATTGTTAAATTCACTGGATGCTTTAAGAATCCCTCACACTGGAAGGCAAGTTGATCACTTGTCATGTCAGGCATAGTTTCATACTTAAGCGTGTGAGTTGTTTCTCGTGCAATTCTTTTTGCGAACTGCTGAATGACTTCTTGGTCACCTGGTGCGAACGACCTGATCACCACTTTTTGATGACTCTTTTTGAGGGTGAATTCTTCCGCCAGCAACTTGGCCATGCTAGGACTACTCCGTTTTCTTTCGAATAATTTCCAGTTCTGTGGCCACCAATAAGTCTTTCGGTCGTTTTAAGGTCTGCTTACACTTAATAAGATCATCCAAAGATATAATTTTGCATCTATTCCCAAAGATGGAGATTTCTATTGCTGACTTACTGACTTCAGAGAAGTCGCCTACTCCTACTACGTTGGAGATGAGATCAAGAACACCTGCATCCGTCGAAAGATACAAATTATTAATCCCGTTCAAGCTATCGGGAATTTCCATGAAAGACTTTTTGGGATTCATCATTCGATGCTTCGGATTAAGGTCTTTCAGTATATTCCTTAGGCTTTCTATATTCTCAGGGGTTAGGACAGCGCATACGTCCATGTCGTGTGTGACATAGGTCGATCCATAGGCCGAAGCTGCCAATCCACCAATAAGGACAAAATCAAACCCATTTTCAGTCAGTTTACTTATGAGAATTTTGAAATCGGTTTTCATTAGCTTCCTTCAGTGAAGTTCGCATCTCTTCTATCAAACTCACGGCATTTTGAAGTTGCTCAATACGTTCTTCGACGGACAATTCAAGATTCAGCTCAATAAGACTGATTTGCTCAGGAGTTAATTTACTTATAGTAGAGGTAGGCATTTCTTTCATGAAAGGATCCTCATACTCGAGAATCTCCATTTGGCCGGTAAAATGGCGCACTCGACTGGAGTCGAACCAGTGACCCCTTCCTTCGGAGGGAAGTACTCTATCCAACTGAGCTACGAGTGCGTCCGGCCATGATAGCAGAACACACCGCAACATTGCCACCACTTTTCCAGGCGATGACTACCGAAATTGCGCAGAAACTTTCTGGAGTCCCATCTGAATGCGAGAGTAAAAGTTGGCCGCCCCATCCCCGTTAGTCTCTACGGCGATGAATTCAACCTGGGGATACAGATTAGAAATTTTATTCTGCACTCCATCAGAAACTCCGGAAGAACTCAAGCATGTGAAGGGCTTGACACTCACGATCAAGTCCGCGAGGCGATTCTTGGCAATATGAATGTGGTGAGCGACCTCCATGTGGTCTTCTCCCCCGTCGACATGTAGATCGAAGTGCTCCTTCGCCAGCGTGGCGAGTTGCCCGTGATCAGAAACGTGGAGTCTCTCCCCCAAAAGCATCCCGATACCCAGGAAGAAATATTTGATGAGTTTTTCCAGGACCAAAAGCTTCACCTCTGTTCCGGACCAGAGGAACCGCGAGCGCTTTTGCGAAGCCATCCATCGGGCACGCCAGATCTGGTGAAGGAGCCAGTCTGTGAGTGTCTCATTGGAGACAACCCCTCCCTCTTTCTCAATAAAGCGAAAGAGGTGGTAGTTGCCTTCTCCGTCGGTGGTCTTCGCCCAAAACTCACCCATAATGTGAACAACTGGGCGCTTTTCACGCCGAAGCTTCATGCTGTTCAGAACTTTGCGTGCCCGCAACATTCCCTGGACCCAACGGCCCTGACCGATCCCTTCTTGTACCAGTGCCCTCGCCTCTTTGAGCAGAGTATCCACAGATCCAGGGGTCTCTTCGAAGGGTCTGCGCTTTATATTAATGGTGTTGAGAGCGTCTCCTACCATGATGGCGAAGAAAAACCGCAGGAGATCGGTGTTTGTGAGCTTGAGTCCATCCATCAGGACGTCCTGAATATCCCCTGAGCGCGTGAAGAGGAGAACGCGAAAGCCTTCAAAACCTGAATCCCTGAGTGCTTTCCGATACTCGGTTGCGTACATGCCCATCCGGCAGGGGCCGCAGCCACCGGCCGTTACAAATGCATATTCTTTAACAATCCTTTCGGTCGGTATCCCCTCCACATCCCGCAGCTCTACCAAATGCTTCACGAGGTTTCCCACGGTGAAGTAGGTCGGATTGCACTGACCGCGATTACCGAACTCACGACCGAGCTGGAGTGCCTGGTTGTCCGGTTCCTCCATGATTTCGAACTTAAGCCCCGCAAGTCCCACCACGGTTTTCACTAGATGCAAGATGTGCAGCGGGAGTCCGGAGGTCAGGAGGGTGACGTTACCGCGGTCTGCGAGTCGGAAGTCGCGGGGATTGGCGTCGGTCCAATGGGAAGCTCGAGGGGTTGCTTGCATGGGTCGCTTTCCTTTCTCATGCGTTCAATACGTTTATTAAGGTTATAGGCAAAGGTCTTGAGCCGGATCTTAAAGCTCTCCGTCGGGGAGGTTTGATCCAGGTCATGAAGGGTTAAATAGGCCGTCCTCGAGGCGCCCGTGATGGAATCGATGATCCCGTATGTAGGAGCATCGTGGCCGCACTTGAAGCTCGAGATGTCGATCACGGCAACGTGAGGGTTCCGGGCAGCAAACTTCGCGGCCCACACTTTCTGAGCGGAATTCACGGAGAAATTCTCAGGCCAGACGTCGTTAATGTCCAAAGGATTTCCATCGAAGTAGCGTGACAGCCACGCTTTATCCTTTGGCACACTGGTCATCGTTATCACTGGGAAACCAAGGCCCTGGACCTCGTCGAGGATCTGATGATTAAGGCCCGGATCCAGATGGTAAGGGCGGCCAATAAAGAGAATCACCACATTTTTTTCGCGCTCGGCTCTCTCAATGAGCTCCTTGCCCTGGGCCTCAAGGCCTAAGCGGAATTCAACGAGACGTTGAAGGCCTTGATCGACGGCGAAATCATTTTCTCGAGAACTAAGTCCTAGGCGCATCCCCCATGTCTCCAAGAGCTGCTTCTTTAAGTACTTAATGTCCTGGAAATCCAGCGCCTGCTCGACGTAGGTGACCGAGCGCTCAGAGAAGTAATCTTTCTCCGCGGTAAACGACGCCTTCATGACCTGAGGAGTTCCCTGGACCACCGGGCAAGAGGTAGAGCCCATGACATTCTCGAGGTAGTTCGGGATGTTCGTGATCGCAGGAAAGTAGAGGTAATCCATCTTCTCATTAAACAAGAGCTGATGGATGTGGGCCTGGGCCACCTTGGCCGGGAAGCACGGATCAATGGAGCCGTACTTCATGCCATCTTTGCCCATTTGCTCGTTTGTTTCGGAACTCCAGATGAGATTTTCTTTCCGGATCCCCAGAGAAAGGAAGTAGGAGTTGAAGAAGGGTCCCATCACCCACATATTCAGCACCCGTGGAAGGGCGATGCGGGTATGAGAGCGGTCCAATGTCTTGCGCCTAAATCGCTCGAGAGGCCCTGGTTGATAAGCGAGTGGAGTAAAGTCGAGGCTAAAAAGTTCTTTCGCCTCAGTCCGAACGAGGTTCGGATTATTCTGCTTTTTCTCCCGGTTCTTTTGCATCAGAAGTTTCAGGGCCGCTTTATCTTCCACTGTCCCCTTCTCGCAGGAGAAGCCCGAGATGTATCGAACGGCATTTCCTTTCGGAGTCATCGTATCCACAAAGGTTCGGGCACAGTTGTTGGGGCAGAAATTACAACGGGTCGCCTCGTCGGAGCGCGTCGTGTAACGGAGATTCAGGCTGTCATCGAGCCCCACAAAGGTCGATTGACCGCGAAGGCTTACGAGCTCACGGGCCTCTAAGGCCGCGCCGATGGCACCCGCTTCACCCGGATGTGGGTGAACAAAGACTTCGGCGTTCCGGACGCGCTTTTTAATGTAGTCCACCTGGGCCTTAAGCGCCGCCTGGTTATACTGGGTACCTCCCTGAAGAACAAAGCGCCGACCGAATTGCTCAAGGCGTGGGATCTGAACCACGTACTGCCAGATGTTCTTCGGCAACACCTGGGCCAAACCGGCCATGATCTCTTCTTTCGAGAAGCCCTGCTTCTGGAAGTTCACTCGGTCAGTATCAAGAAAGACGCCGCAGCCATAAGAGAAGGTTGGTGCCATCTCGGCGCGGAAGGCGACTTCGGCGTACTCGCTTACAGGATGGCCAAACTGCTCGGCCATCCCCTGAAGGATCATACCATTCCCGGCGCTGCACTGATTAGAGAGCTTGAAATTAGCAAGCTCCTTGGCGCGCAAGAAGAGGACCTTGATGTCCTGGCCTCCGATGTCGCAGATCACGTCCACGTCGCCGAAGTAGTGTTGCGAACTCTTCATGT
Source organism: Pseudomonadota bacterium (assembly GCA_027487685.1). Taxonomy (GTDB): domain Bacteria; phylum Bdellovibrionota; class Bacteriovoracia; order Bacteriovoracales; family Bacteriovoracaceae; genus Peredibacter. The sequence goes on from JAIYDC010000006.1 coordinate 5,540, forward strand.
GGGCGACGGTTTCGATCACGTTCACATCTGCAGAGAAAACCTTCTCGAAGATGTTGGCGGCATAGCCCGTGACACCGAAGCCCAAGATTTCGAGTTCTGCAGTATTGGCATAATGATCATTAATTTTTTGGATGAGGATTTTAAAATCCTCAAACGGGTTCCCCTTCGAGAGGGTGTAGACCTTAAGGAGCAACTCACCGTCTTCGCCAATGAGGGCACACTTCGTTGACGTCGAGCCGCCGTCGACGCCGAGGTAGGCACGAACTCGCGCACCAGGACGGTAGGTAGGCGGAGTGAACGGTTTAATGGTGTAGTCATGCTTGAAGCTTTGAAGTTCTTCCGGCGAGGTCCAAAGTGAATCTCCGGCAATCGCCTGAAGCTCTTCTTTGCGCCCTCCAGAGATAAAGGCACGCAGCTCGTCGAGACCTTTATAAATCTCTCGCTGGTAACTCGTAACTCCGAAATAGCAGCAACCGAGGGCAGCGTAGTAAAGCGAATTCTCCGGCACATAAATCTTCTCGTCGATGTTCCCGTCGAGGAGCTCAGTGAATCCGCGTTCGGCCCAGATCTCCCGGACCCGGTGCTTCCAGCACGAAACGAGAAACGGTAAGTAGGTATTAGGTCCACCCAAGAGGATGATCTCGTCTTGAAGGGTATTCCCACGGGTCAGCACCGAGAGGTTCTGGTTGACGATGGCGTCAGCGAGGGAGTTCATGATGTCTTCCTTCGGAATGGAAGACTTGATCAGGTTCACGATGTCGGTCTCAGCGAACACACCGCACTTGGCGGCCACATGATGGAGTTTTCCCGGGTCGAAAGTGATCCGGGCGAGCTCTTCCGGGGCCATGCCAACCTTGAGCATGCACTTATCGATCGTGGCTCCGGTACCTGAGGCGCACTTATCGTTCATATAGGTGAGTGCGCGTTTCTCGCCGTTTTCTTTTTCCTTAAAGATGATAACCTTCGCGTCCTGGCCTCCGAGTTCGATGACGCTTCGGGCGCGGGGATGGAGTTTCTCCACCGCCAATGCCACAGCATTTACTTCCTGGACAAAGCGAGCACCCAAGCGCGGGGCCAAAGGCTGGGCGCCAGAGCCGGTCATGAAGAGAGAGACATCGAGGGTTAAGAACTCTGGAAAGCGCTCGGTGAGGGTCACGAGCAGGTCATGTACACATTGAGCTTGGCGGGTATGGTGCCGCTCGTAGCTTGAATAGAGGATCTCAAGCTCCGGGGACAGCACGGTGACTTTAACAGTGGTGGAACCAACGTCGATGCCGACTAAAAGGTGACGTAGCTCAGTTTTTTTCATCTTTCTCAGTAGACCACGGTAATAGGAAAACCTCCAAGAAATCATTTAATCCAGATCAAATAACCTAGAAAGATTGATGCCGTAGGGCCATCATTACTTCACAGACTGACCAAACCAATTTGTTTTTTTTCTCGCAGAGTTTAATCAAATACTGAATAAATGCCTGCAAGTGTTTTCGAAGAATTTAGGAAGTTGAAACAGGATATTTTTTATAGAAAAGGAGGACTAAGCAGGAGGTCCAAACAAGTAAAAATTACATCGATCTGCTTCTCCTAAAGAGGTAGCCCAAACCATCTTGACTCTATGCGCAAACCGTATTAGGTTTCCGTTCATCTTTACGAGTTGAAAGGAGTTAGTATGAAGTTGGGAAAAAAAGCAATCCTGGCGGCCCTCCCCTTAGTTCTGCCAACTTTTGCCCAGGCCAATTATACGTTGAGCTGCAAGGGAAGCTTCGAGAGAACTCGGAGCCAAGTGAAGGTGTCTGCTGGCCCCGAGTTCGATGCCTCATATTCCCGTATTCAGAGGTTAAGGAAAACATCTGGCGAGCGCCTCAAGGCTGAGTTAGCTGCTGTTGAAAATGCGACAAAAATTCTTGAAGATCAGAGGGAAGACCAAGAAAGGTACCAGTACGATCGGCAAAGTGATGCTATCATCACAAAATTTATTCGTGAGCTGCGGGAGGGTAAAAGATTCGTAAGTCAGATCGTTTCAGAGGAAACGACAGTGACCGAAAACTTCGATGCTTCAGCATCACTTCCAACAACCCCCCAGTCGTCAGAAATTGAAAAAGAGATCGAAGCCTCTTTTGCCTCATCCAAAGGATTTCCTGAGATTAAGATTACGGGATATATACGAGGATATCATGATGAAAATATATCAGTGCTTTTACCTCACTATACCCGTGTAGCCGGATTTAGTTTTCACGTAAACTCACAATCCCAAGACATTTGGCCAGGCCAAAATTTGATCTATCCTCAAATGTTCATCTATCATACGACAGTTGGTTCTCTGGTTTCATCGTATGGTATGGATGATCGTTTTTTAGCTCACAGAAAGTCTCGTCAGTGCACCAGCTCAGATTATGCTGCCGACCTACCCTGGTATGAGGGGGACTCTGGTCGTCTGTTGCGCATCGAAGATCGGCAAGAAGGCATTTGTAGAAAAGCTTTTTTCGATACAACAACTTTACCGGAAATTGATTTCGATGGCTTACCCCGCTATATCAGAATACGTGCTGGTGAGAAATACTCGGTGGCCGATGATCTGAAACGTATGGCCACACAGTATGATTTAAGGGATCAGTACATATTGGATTCTAACAGCGGCATTTTTACCTCTGTAAAAACAAGCTTGAAGCCCAACTGCATGCTCAGAGTTAACTAACTAAACTCTTAATGTTATCAACTTCAAGCAGGGCATTCACCCCATTTTATGTGGGGTGTTGCCTTGATAACACCCGTGTTGATTTTACACTTCGATCCAGGGACACCCGAGTCAGGAGTTACAATCGATTGTGGAATCAAAATTAATGTTTAAAAACTTAACAATAACGGAGTTGGGCAAGCTTTTTCTTGTCCTGGTCACCTACGCCCTTCTCTACTACCTGAATAACTACTACCAGTTCTTCGGTGTCTATCAGGTTCCCCGGTTGGAGCTGGATAGGGCAATAAGCTTCTCCCCCTACTGGATTTACGTCTACCTTCTGGCGTACCTCATGCCCGTATTCCTATTCTTTTACCTGCGCAAGAAAGGTCTTCACCTGCGCTACCTAAGTGCATTTTTCGTTCTGACGATTCTCACCAATGTCGTTTTCTTTTTTTTTCCGACCATGATCGATCGGATAACACCCGTCCTAGACCAGACGGACTCGATCACGCAGCTCGCGTTCCACCTTCTGTTTCGTATCGATCAACCGTTCAATTGCCTGCCGAGCACTCACGTCAGCACCTCATTCGTTGCAGCTCTTATACTGCGAAAGGAGAGAGCGCAGTTCGTTCCGTTCTTGCTACTCGCCTTGGCCATCAGCTATTCATCTCTGGCCATTGGCCAGCACTACTTGATCGATGCCGCGGGCGGCGTGATCGTGGCGTTGGTCAGTGTCTCACTTGTCGAAAGAACATTTCTTGGAAGAAGTTCATGATCCGAAAAGAATAATGCGCTTACGGAAACAGTAATTCCTAAAGAACGGGCCATTTTCGCCTTTGACAATCTCTTAAATTCAACACCTTGGCCATCAAACCTTAATATCTTTCATCTCGAATCAAGATATACCGAAAAGATATATGTCAAAGACCGTTCCATCGAAACGAGGACTCGTGATGAAAGCTCTGATTTTACTACTGCCACTACTGGCCCTAGCGAGCTGTACGCAAAAAAATGTGACTCAGGCGAAGCTTACGGTGACCTCACAGGCTATCATCGGAGGATCAAACTCTCCACTCACTGCGGGAGGCCTCGCAGTCTGGGGACAGGGACCTGATGGACAGTCCTTTGGCCGAGTCCTTGTTGGTAGCGATCAGGTAAGCCTGCCGCTTACGAATGGTAACTGGACCTTCTTCGCTATGAGCTGGGAGAACGCTACGGGTAAACTCAGCGGTAATTCTCGCTGTGGACTGACCAATGCATCGCTGACGGGATCTGCCGTCGTTCTTAACCTTTCTTTGACTCAAGAGGCTTGTGCTCTTACGGTTTTCGGCAACGGAGTACTGAGCACCAATATCCCCGATCTTCAACTCGAATGGTGTGGGTCCTCTCCAAACCTGGTTGAAAATTCAGGCCACAAGTGCTCAGACGATGATGCGGATACAGCTCGCAAGGCCGCTAAAGGCTACGGCACTTCTTATAGAGTGCGAATTCGTTCTTTTGACCGGCGTCCTGGCGGCATCAGCTTTCTGCCGGAGGTCATCGAAAGCAGCTGCCAAGGCGGTGACAGTAGCACAACCGACAAGGCAAGAAGTCTTGCAAACACGTTGGCCCAGGCACGTTTGCCGGCCGGTGATGGAGTCAAGACACCCTTTCACATTACGGTTGATGTTTTCGTTGGAAGCACGGATTGTGACGTCTCGGGAACGCTTGGCATTGTGAGAGGTTCGGTTCCCGTTGAACTCCCTCATGGCCTAAAGACGATTCAGCCTCGAACGAAGTATGTCGTCGATACCTCCATGGCACCGGCGAAACATAAGCTTTACGTGGAAGTCAATGAGGGGGATATCTGTAACTCTCGGATGTCGAGCACGGACGCCCTTCCCTTTGCTGCAGGCCTTGGGAGTGAGACGAGGCCCTACCTCATCTGTTCAGCGCCGCAGCTCCAGGCCATAGTAGGGAACGCTAATTTTCTTTCCGAACACTTTAAGCTTTTAAGAGACATTGATCTTAATCCAGTCACAAAAGGTATCGCTACCGGCGGAGTTCCAGCCTGGTATGACTGCATCGGGCTGGGAGGGAACTTCATCCCGATCGGTTACACATGTTCGTCTTCCACTCTCGGAACAGCTTCGCCCTTCTTAGGTACTTTCGACGGAAACATGAAGGCCATACGCGGGCTTCGTATGCGGTTGGAAGACAGGCTTTACGTCGGGCTGTTTGGAAGAATTACCACAGGCGAAGTGCGAAACCTGACTCTTGATCGTCCTGAGATCAGTGGTCATCGATACGTCGGTGCAGTGGCCGGCGAAGTTATTGGGAACTCTACCAAAACCTTCCGTAGTATAATGGTGATTTCTCCTGGTATCGAGGGGCGAGAGCTCGGTGCAGCTCCCTCAATAAAAGTTGGTGGTGCCTTTGGCTCCTTCTCAAATGCGAACCTCAACCTTGTTTCTGTAAGACTCATGAAGGTTTATGGAGAAGGGGACAGGACAGGAGGCATCGCCGGTTCTATAAATGCTGGGAACTTAACTTCAGTCTTTGCCAGCGGAGTAGTCAATGGCTCCGACGTCTATACCGGCGGAATAAGCGGAGAGATCTCTAGCTCAAATCTGTCACAAGTCCGTTTCGAAGGATACGTGTCTGGGTCAACAAGGGTTGGAGGTCTGGCAGGGACTCTACAGAGCAGCTCTATCACAGGAAGCTATGCCCACGCTGGCGTCAATTCATACAACCCCGGTCCCTCCATCTATGCGGGCGGACTGGCTGGTGATGCATCAGGAACAACTGGTACACATCGAGTTATGCAGTCATTCTTTGCTGGTCGTATTTTTCACCGCTGTTCGACCTTAGATTCTACCTGCAAGCTCGGTGAGATATCCGGTGGTGCAACGGGATTGGCGTCGGGAGATTTTAATACGAGTTACTTTACCGGCAACGGCCTAAGCGGTTTAGGCCCCCTCGCCCTCTCAGGTAATATCTCTATGACACAGGCATACGATGGCACTTTTTTTTCGTCGGCCAATCTACCAGGTTTTAGTTATATTGCTGGAGATCTTCCTCGGATCACCCAGGAAGTAGGCACGATTGGTCTCCCAACCCATCCGTGTCGCCTAGACGGTGCAATGAATCCGATTGCTACCCAGATTACCTCTGGTCGCGGAAGTTCAGCGAACCCCATTTTGATCTGTAATCCACAACAGCTCCAGGATATGGGGATCACAGCAAATCTCGCCCGTCACTACCGGCTCGCAAGTTACGTGATAGGCGTTGATGTCCCAGCTCGCTGGGGAACATTCTCAGGAAGCCTCGATGGCGATGGCCAAGGGATCATAGGGATGAAGATATCCGGCGCAGCAACTGGAGCAACAGCCGATGCTGCATGGTTCACAGATATAACGGGGACTATGCGAAATCTCTCATTTTTCGGAGGAGGAACTATCAGCGCGACAGGCTCTGGAACCGGATCCACCGCCTTTCTCGCAACATCTCTTTCTGGCTCGCTGGATAAAATCAACTTCGTCGATGTCCTATGGAGGTCTGATAAATCCGGGGGCATGATTGCCCAAATGATAAATGGAGGTATCACCAATTCGAAATTCTCTTACCGGATGGAAGTGCTCGGCGGCGCCAATCAAGGCGGCCTTGCCTTCACAAACTCCGGACTCATAGAGTCCGTTGAGAATAGAGGGGAGATCCAGGCGATGTCCGGTCAAAGACTCTATTCAACTGGTGGTCTCGTCTCTGAGAACTTCGGGACTATTCGGCGAATCGAGAATGAAGTTCGGATGACGGATAACATGAATACCACGGGAGTATTTAGTGCAATCTTAGTTTCGACTAACAACGGAACAATAGAAGACATCGCTCAGGAATGGGCCCAATTCCGTGGAACATCTATAGGCGCCTCAGGTCTCGTACACTTCAATAATGGTACGATTAGCAGAGTCTTCTCGCAGGCGCAGGTTCGATTAAGCGGTGGCGACCCTCGGCCTGATATCACTCCCACAGTACTATCAACATCAGGAACTACCAGCGATATAATCTACACTTCTCAGGCGACAATTGAAAACCCAAGTGGAATGGGACTAGGTATCCCTGCATTTACCGCAACAACTTGTACCTTAGAGAAACCATTCTTTAAGCCCTCGAACACGGCTCCCTGGGATGTTCAGGCAACGCCAGGTTCTTTTGGTATTCTAGTTGATGATAAGGATTTCTACAGAATCACTAGCGCAGTTAATGGAGGATCAGAAGATCAATTTACGATTACTACCGGAGAAGGTTGTACCCCTCTAGTTGGCGTGAACGAGAGATCTCTGGTCTACGCTCCAGTATCGGCAGAGGGTACTTTGGTAACACAAGCAAGCCTGAACAACTTCTCGACCTTCTCAAGCTGGAACAGTTCATCAATTTGGGTCGCAAATATGACTCCGGGTTCGGCCGATGAATCAAAAGTCCTTAGCATTTACCTCGCCCACCTCACAGGTAAGCCTTTACCATTTGCTCCACCAGTCTGGGAGTTCGAACCCGGAGAAGGCTTACGCCTCTTCAATCTCGACGATTAAGAACCTTGAATCTTACGAATTATGACCTTTCCCTTAAAGATCGAGGACGCTCCTTCCGAAACGGTACTTAACCAAAACACTCGGAAAACCCTTGTCCCAGACCTTCTTTGCCCTCATGATCCTTCTCCTCATCACCGCCTGCCAAGTGCAGGACGATGGCGCCATGGTCACTCTTGGTAACGGTGCTGCTCCAGATGCAAGAATCCCAACACCCACTCCAGCGGCTACTACGACCATGAACTCAGAACTCTTCAACCAAGGCTTCGAGCTTCTCTCCAACATGTTCGTTAACTTCCAGGGCTGCACCTTTACTGCCCCTGGAGCATCGACCGAGAATGTCTGCCTCATAAGCATCGACATCTCCCCACCACCGGTTTATGCCCCCTGCCCGTACACCTACGGTGGCTCAGATTACTTTCCCGACAATAATCTATGTGAAGACACCAGCGACGACCTCTCCTGCGCCGCCGAGGCGGTCATCCGTGAAAATGGATTCATGACCCTAAGGAATGCCCGGGGAACGGGTAACGACTGCCAAACTTTCAACGGTGATTATTATTATGATGTCACGGAGTGTGGTACGACGCCTGGCCAGCAGCTCTGGAAGTGCGGCGATCCAGAGACTCCACGGGACCTTATCTGGCAGCAATACTAAGTTCACAAGGAACCCATGAAAATTGCATTTCATTTCGTCGTGATTAGTCTTCTTGCTTCCTGTAACCAAAGCGCAAGAAAACCAGCGAACTTTGCTCTCACTACAGGCGCCTCAGATGACCTCCTCCGGATGAGCGAGCAGGTACTCGAGGACGTCGAGAGCCAGGCCTTCACTGATCAAACCTGCCGCTCCTATCTCACGAGACTTGAATCCCAGCTAGACCAAATCGACGTCCGCCAATTCCGGCGCAGCTCCTTGGTCGCCAACGGGGCCAAGATCGCCGATGTCAGCTGGAAGATCCGAACCACTCTTCACGGAAAACTTGCGACCCTACCCTCTGACTGCGCACTCCAGCTTCAGGCCAACTTCCGACAACTGCGCTTCATCGAAGACTACGTCCAGGAACTGGCGACTGATGTCACTCACCTTGCACCTTCCGAAATCGCCTTCGACCAGCAACCTGTTCCGCTCAAAGATACGCCGCCCTTCTACGTGGGCCGCCTGGCAATCCCGGGCGCCGTTTTTGAAGACGGTGACGTCTTCGTGACCCGTGGGGTAAGCTTCCTCTCAAGCATGATCGCTCGCATGGGTATACGCCCCTCCCAGTTCTCCCACATTGTTTTCTTGCATGAAAACCCAATTACCAAAAAGATAGAGACCATCGAGTCCTACGTCGGTGCCGGAGTCCAATTCTATGAAATAGATTTTGCGCTTAAAAATGAGAACGCCCGGATCCTCTGGCTTCGAAGTAAGGATCGCGCCCTGGCGAAGAGGGCATCAACGATGATCGGCTCCCTCGTGCGCGAGCGCATCTCTAAGGGTCAGACGATCCGCTACGACTATGAACTTGATTTCGACGACCCCACCACGATGTCCTGCGCGGAAGTCTCCCAGGTAGCTTTCAAGCTCGGAAGCAATGGGGAGATAAAGATCCCCCTCTACCCGAATGAAATCGCTGGTGCCACTCCCCTTGTATCCCGGCTGCGTATTCCTCCAGGCCCGACCTTTGAACCCGGAGACCTCGAGCTTGACCCGCGCTTTGAAATCGTGGGCGAATTTCAGGACCTGAGGCTCACGCGGGATTCACGTCAGAAAGATACCATCATGTCTGAGCTCTTCCGCTGGATGGATCAAGAGGGTTACATCCTCCACGAAACTCTTAACTCTCGCCTGGCCCGGGGCCCGATCCACAAGATCCGGAAAACTCCCCTCTGGCCCTTGGTGCAAAAAATGCTCAAGCTCTCAGACTTCTCAAAAGAGATCCCGTCGAACATGCTCGGGGCCGTAACACTTATTAACGAGATCAGCGGAGTTCTTCTAGAGGAGCTCAAAAAGCAGGACCTCGCTTTCGAGCAGGAGCACGGAATGCCCATGCCTCCCGTGGTGATGGCAAGGGCCCTCGAAGAGTGGCGCAAAAAAGACCTCGCTCTTTACCAGAACCGGGCAACCCGAAGCGAGTCAAAAATCCATAAGGTTCTGAGACCACGCTCTTGAGACCAATGTAGAGGACCTCTGCAATTCTTAAGCAATTATGGAAGACCTTTTCATTCTTAAAAAAGCCCTGATGTTCATAGCTTAGAGCTCTCCCCCGGTATAATCTTGCCCGGTTTTGCACCAAAAAAGTCTGTGTGAGGATCACCTCGTAGCAACAATCGAAGAACCTTTGATGGGTTCTTGAAAAACCAAGGATGGTAGATGAAAAGACTGACACCACTCATACTGCTCTTGCCGCTAATGGCCGTGTCGTGTAACAAATCAGAGGACGGTTCTCCAGAGGGATCGTCTGATTCGACCGCGGTGAATGTCGAAGCTCCTGCACCAGCAACTCACCCAACGGACATGCCAGCGCCAAATCCGACCCCACCACCTACTCCCCCTCCAGGCCCCAACGGCGGAACCGTACCGGACCCAACAGCTGAAATCGACCAGCCCACGCCTGCACCGGTCTCCACACTTCCGGCCATGGCACTCTCTTTTCAAAGTAACATTAAATACCTGAGTGGCTTTGAGGACGCGGACGTAACCAAGTACAACCGCGCGGTGGAGATACTCAAGAAAGTCGTTGCAACAGAGGCCTTTAGGAGTGCCGTTCTTAATCATACGTATAATGGCGCCAAGACTTATGTTCAGAACAACGGCCTCACGAACGCTCAGATCTATCAGACTATTCTCGATGCTGCCGAAAAACTCACACCTGCGAAGAATAACACGATCGATGTTGGGGTAAAGCTCTACTATGAAAACAGCTCCATCGTCGGTTATACAAGTCCCTCGATCTCTTATATCAATGTGAACACTAAGTTTTTTGACTCCTACGTCGTAAACTCTGTGGCGGCGAACCTCTTTCACGAATGGCTGCACAAGGTGGGCTACGGCCACGATTCTGCGGCCACAGCACGGAGGCCCTATTCCGTCCCCTATGCTGTCGGTTACATGATCGGAAAGATTGGTCAGAAATTTTTATAAGGAGCGCCCCATGAAAATGTTTATCATCGTCCTCATTCTTATCTCTTCAATCCCGGGGTATGCCACGATCGAGTACGAGGGAGAACCGTCTCAACCGTCGAACGCTGAAGTCACAAGGAACCGAGCATGCTTCGAAGAGCTCTCCAAGGAGAACTGTCCAGATCCGGCCGACGACGTCCGGCAGTTCCGCTCTTGCCTCCATAACGTATTCCCGACCCTCACGCCGAGCTGCCAAAAACTCATGTCCGAGCTGTACACCAAGAAGGACTAGATCAAGGGGCGTGGGTACGGATCGTTTGAAGAAACTGTTCGCCGTAGGTCTCAAGCTTACTCTGCCCGACCCCATGTACATCTAGAAATTCTGATGCCGAGGTCGGGACGAGTTCGCACATGCTGAGTAAACTCTTGTCACTAAATACGACATACGGCGGAACACCCCGGTCCCGGGCGATTCGAGTACGGAGGTCTTTTAAGGCCGAGAAGAGAGGTGCCAGTGCTAAGGACTCCCCACCTGAGAACTCCTTCCTGCGCTTCTTCGAGGCACCAAACTCCTGCTTCCGGAGGCGAAGCACGGTTTCACCGCGCAGGATTTCTCCGGCCTTCGGAGTCAAACAAAGGTTCCGGTACTCCCAGGACTTGATCGCCACGTAATTCGCGTTTAAGAGCTGGCGAAGAACACCGTCCCAGTGCTCCTTAGGCTTCTCTTTTCCGATGCCATAAACCGAGAGCTGGTCATGGTTCTTTTCCGTGATCCGGGCACTCTTGGATCCCCGAAGCACATCGATCACATACGCTGACCCATAGGTCTGCTGGGTTCTAAAGATCGTAGAAAGAATCATCTGCGCGTCCTTGGTGGCATCCCAGAGGATCGGCGGATCAAGGCAGGTGTCGCAGTAGTCGCACTTTGAAGAGCTCTCCTCACCGAAATAGTCCAGGAGGAAGCTGCGACGGCACTCAGCGGTCTCGCACAGGGCCAGCATCCGGTCGAGCTTCTGCCGCGCGATGATCTTATAGCTTTCGTCGGCCTCACTGGTTTCGATCATCTGCGAGAGCTTGACTACGTCCTGGAGACCATAGACCATCCATGCCGTAGATGCTTTGCCATCACGGCCGGCCCGGCCAGTTTCCTGATAGTAGCCCTCGATACTTTTGGGAAGATCGAGATGCGCGACAAAACGCACGTCAGGACGATCAATCCCCATGCCAAAGGCCACCGTAGCCACCACAATGATCCGGTCATCTTCATTAAAACGTTTTTGATTCTTCGTCCGAACATCGGACCCAAGGCCTGCGTGGTATGGAACGGCCGGATGCCCGGCCTTCCGGAGGGCCTGTGCTACCCGCTCCACTTTATCGCGGGAAAGGCAGTAGACGATACCCGTGTCTTCGGGATGAAACTCGCGGATGAATTGATCGAGCTGCCGAAGTTCGTCGGTACGGTCCGCAACAAGGTACTTGATATTTGGCCGGTCAAAGGAAGAGACAAAGACGTTAGGTGCCTCCAGACGCAGCTGGTGGGCGATATCCGCACGAGTCTTAGCGTCGGCAGTCGCCGTCAAAGCGATTACCGGAACACCTGGGAAGCGGAGCTTGAGCTCACCAAGTCGGGTGTAGTCTTTCCGAAACTCATGTCCCCATTGGGACACACAGTGGGCCTCGTCGATGGCAATGAGACAGACCTTCACCGTAGAAAAGAATTCGGTCAGATGAGGAGCGAGGATTCCTTCCGGCGAAACATAAACGAGCTTCACTTTTCCGTCGCGAATCTTTACCTTTGCACGCCTAGTCTCATCTGGCGTGAGTGAGGAGTTGAGAAAGAGCGCTTTGACTCCTGTCTCTTTCAGATTCATCACCTGATCCTGCATAAGCGAGATCAGAGGTGAAATGATTAAAGTGATGCCATCGAGGTAAAGCGCAGGGATCTGATAACATAGGGACTTCCCCCCACCGGTCGGCATTATTCCAAGCGTGTCTTTTCCATCCAGAACGGAGTCAATTATTTTTAATTGAAGAAGCCGGAAGCTCGAGTAGCCGAAGGTATCTTTGAGGATATGATTTAAATCGTCGCTGCGCATAGGGGGAGGATACCAAAACGCTGCACCTTTGGTCAGGTAAAATCGGCCTTTGGGACTTGAAAATCAGTTATGGAATCCAGATCCCACTATCGCCTTATTGAGGGTTACAGGCATCCCGGTAGGACATCCGGAAGGAGTTATGAAACTCCACCGGCACTGGGATGAAGTCCGGTTCGTGCTGTTTCTGAATATTAAGCCTATGAGCTTCGCAGTCCTTGCGGCGAAACTCTTCATTTACACCTAGAAGGTCCTTAAAAGTCATGGAGTGACCCTGCCGCTTGAAGTAAGCTTCTTCGGTCGCGAAGAGATGCTTTTCAAGTGATTCCGAGAGTGACTGGAAAAGGAAAACCGTCTCAAGAGTACTAGGTGGCATGTGCTTTTGTAATTTGTCTCGAGCGAAACCCAATTGACGAGCGGCCCAAGCTGCGCGGGCCTTGACCTTAGCCGAAGGACTGAACTTAAACTTATAACCCTTGGTTTCAATCCAGCTATAAATGCTAGTGAGAATCGAGTCTTGCATTCGAACGCGGCGAAGTCTTGGAATTAACCTAAACTCAGCAACGACCTCAAAGCGATGATCGAGTTCGATATCCGCCGGAGCAAAAGTCTGGCGCGCGGTCACACCAAGGCCCTTGATGAAGTCGGTGTCGGAGAGCCGGGCGATGGAGGTTAAATAGAGTGGTACCTTATATTCGTCGTTACTTGCGAGCTTGTAGGCATAACGGACGACCTCGGAACAGAAAATCTGCGAATGATCGTCAGGCTCCATTCCGAAGTCATAAGGTATCACCTCACCGCGAGCGAGTTTCTCAGAAGCGTAATCGTAAAACCGTCTGGCCGCTCGGAGTGCCAGCGCCTCGTCCGGATTTCGGAAAAGCACGATGCGCGCCTCCTTCTCTTTCATATACGTTTCGAGGGGTGTTATGATGACTCCACTCTCAATCAGGGCCTCAATGACATGAAGCTTTCCGAGCGAATCCTTTCCAACCAGCGCCATATGCGAGAACTGTGCATCCTCGTCCCCGATCCGAGCAATCATAGCACTGACAGAACTTTGCCCCCTCACAAGGAGAACGTCGCCGGCCTTAAAGTCAACCTTGTCGAACTTAGGATTTAGGAGGGTATGGAGATGGCCACCGCCGAAATTTTCCGCGGGGACAGCCTCTGCATTCGGCGAGTTAAAAAAGATCCATTCCGCAAGAGAATCCTCTGCAAAGCGTGCATACCTTATGGCACGACGAATAGCTCCAAGGCAATCCGTTGAGAGTTCTGTCGGATACCGCCGCACAAATTCTCGCAGTCCCAGGCGCAGCTCAAACAATCCTTTAAGGGATGCTTCCTGGTGAGTCTCAAGGTGGCTCTTCTCCGTCTGGTTCTTCGGGAAGTAAAAACCCGAGGGCCTTTCATAAACATTCGAAGTATAACCTGCAATGAAGGCAACACAACTCCCGGGGTTCAGTTCCGAGGAACGGATGCTCTCATTGATAGCAGGGATCTCATCCACGAACTCGTAAATACTTTGAGGCCCACGGCCGACAAGGTGTTGATGATTTTTTGTCTGAGCACAGGCGGCGAGAAAAAGTAGCACCCCGAGAAAGTAGCATGTTTTCATGGAAGATCCTCCAATTACAATATCGGTGATCCAGTAAAATTTATAAGCCGCAAGAGAAGAAGACCTGATCACTCAGATACAACAAAAAGGAAGAGGGATAGGACCCCTCTTCCGAACTAGATTAAAGGGTAAGTTTCATCACTCGAGTCGCTCTTCTACCGGGGCCGCTTCCTTCTTCTCGACATTGAGAAGTTCATCCACTTCTTCAACGTCGAACTCGGTGAGGCCATAAGGATTGTCTTTTGAGTTCAGGTCCTCATCCACGTAGCGCTTGCCAAGATTCTCTTCGATATCATCTAGAGACTCCTGGTCGGAATCTCCACGACTCTTCTCAATCTCGTTGAGATTCTCCTGCTCTAAGAGCTTATCTTCATCGAGCTTAGCATCGTTGAGGATCTTCTCCGCCTGCTCGATCTCGTTTTCAAGACGCTCCAGAGATTTGAGGTCCTTCTCAGAGTCCTTGATCACGGATTTCTCCCGCTCCTGCCGCTCAAGCTCAGCGAGTTCGTCTTCCGTTAGTTGGATTTTATCCGCTTGGTTCAAAAGGTCATCGTTTAAGTTCTCAAGGTTCAGCTCAACGTCAAGTTCCTCAAGCGCCTTGCCGCCAGTAAGGTCTTTGTCACCTTTTTCCAAAGCACGCCTGGACTTCTCTTCCCGAAGCTTAGACTCCTTGGTCTTGGTGATCGCGATGTCTCCAGGATAGAAGTCTTTCACTGAACCACTGACTAGGGCCGTGGCAAAATTATCGGTAAGAGTGATGACCGTGACTTCCCCAAGCTTGTAGGTGGGCTGATCCGTTATGTTAGTCCCCAAGGAGCGGTCTTTAAATCCGTAGATTTCAAACACGTTCCCCATTTCAACCCCATCGGCCCGGCCACGGTCCAGGTAAACAACGTCCCCATAAGCTAGAACCGATTGCTGAGGCTGGAAGCTCGCAAGAATTCCGGCCTCAATAAGGCGGCTGTTAAAGGTTCGAGTGATCCGTTCGATCTTCGGTGTGTAGGCAGTGATCCGATCTCCGCGCTGAGGAGTTCCGGCAACTTCTATGAACTCAACTTCCCATTTGTCGCTGATCTTACGTATGAGCTTTATGTGGCCAACGATGGAGTACTTATACCCTTCTCGATCCGAGTTCGCTTGGGTAATTTTCCCACCAGAGGAGTAGATAGAAAACTTATCCCCGGGAAGAACATTCATCGACTCGTCAAACTTCACATAGGCGTGGTCAAGAGTGACAAAGAATATGTTCTCATCCGGACCGTTAACAATAGAACCAAAGTCCTGCACCAGGTTCGTGGAAATGAAGGTACTCAGGTAGAAGCCCTGCTTGAATGAGTAAAAGATTTTGGAATTCTTATCAAAGCCGGACTCGTCATAGTTCTTGGGAAGAATAATGTCGAAATCTGTCTTAGGTGGTTCGTAGTTTTCATACTCGCGGTTAAGCGCCTGCTCGCTCGCCTTCGTCAGGTCATCCATCGTTTCCTCGGATGCATACTGAAAATAGACGCCTTGCTTTTCGAGGTTATTCTTCTCGGAGAGCCACGACGGAGTCGTATCTTCCCCGAAGTTAGCAAGGTCACTCGGATTATTGTTACCAACGGATCCCGGCGAGGCATTGAGCTCCTCATCGGAGAAGGTCCCGAGTTTTACCTCTGGCGCCTGTGAGCCGCTTCCGGTGGTAAAGGAGAGCACCATGCCGGGTTCGATAAAGTGTGGATTCGTGATAAACGAGTTCAAAGACCAGATTTTCGGATAGTAGTAGCCGGATCCAAAAAGACGTTTAGAGATTTTAAAAAGCCAGTCATCTTTGACGACATTATAGGTCTCGACCTTGGCGGCCGTAGCAACTTCATTCCACTCGGGATCTGTGATCTGGCCCTGGATATTTTGCGCCAGCCCCAGAAGTTCACGCTCCTCGCGACCGACATCAAAAACCTCGGGCTCCTTCTCTTTCTTCTCTGTTCCCGTGGTCGTTATTGGGGTCGATTCTTCAGTCCCTTCGGCTGTTGTGGTCGTCGTCGTTGGTTCAAATTGTCCATCATCACCGAGGTCTGCCTTGATACTATCAAGATCATCGCCCGTCTTCTCAACGCCACCAGTGACGGTGGTTTCTGGAGAGGTGTCCGCTGGCAGAGCTTCAATGGAGTTTGCCGGGTCGAGTTCGGCTTTCTCCACTTGAGGATTCACGGCCTCTGTTTCTGCCATAGGAGTCTCATCCACCGGCAGATCCGGAGTCGTTCCTCCCTCTAAGGCTTCGAGATCTACTGTATCACCAGAGATGCCCTCGGCCGGAGGAACGGTCTCGCTCACTTCTTTGACCGCTGGTGCCTGATCCTCAAGCAGCGTCTGGAGATCCGAATCATTCAACTCTTCCTGCGCCATTACCGCATGGGTCAGGAGTAAGGTTAGAAAGATGAGGTTCTTACTGTCCTTTCTCACTACATTCCTTGTCCAGAGCCGAATACATCGTTAAGGATCGACGCATACTGGTCTCGCTTGTTCTGCAGCCCGAGCTTTTCGGAGGTAACGACTGCCCCACGGAGCGCATCGAGGACCACGCCCGAGTGCGAGTGCTTCTTAATAATGTCTTCGAACACCTGCAATGCCAGATCGTACTGACCTCGCGCTAAAAGAAGTTCGCCTACCTGGAATTTCGAACGGACCTTGACGGGGGCCACTGCTTCAACTTCGAGTTGCTGAAAGATCTTTGTCGCCTCTCCCGGATTAGAATTCTTCATCGCTAGTCCGCGGCGGTAAAGACCGACCTGTCCCTCTACATCGCCTGAAACACTTGCACCTGTCGTTGTGGCGCTATCTTTAGCAGCAGTCCCTTCCGGAAAGAGATTAACTGTCTCCGTGTCAGCACTCGATGAGGTTTGGGCAAGATTATCACTCTGACTGCGCTGGAGTTCATCGACGAGTGAGCCCGCAGAGTTATGCGGTTTTTCCTTGAGCTGTTCGTATTTTTTTGAGAGCTCTTCGTACTTCACTAACAACTGGTCGTATTGCTCACGGGAAACAGGACGAGAGCGGGAGGCTTCCTTGCCTTCATCTTTGACCAGCGATCGCTCAAGATCGCGATACCACGAGCAGGAGGTCATAACGAGCAACGCGGCCAGCGGTATCAAAGTCGATTTCAAAGCGTCCTCCGTGACATAACTTCTTAAATTTTTTGACTTTCCTTATCTTATATCTTAATTCCAAATGGATCTTAGTCAAGGAATCTATGTCGCCCACCTATCATCAGAGTAAACAGCTCTACTACACCCGCTTACGCGTTCCTAAGGACGAGGCTTACTTTGTCTATTTTACCTTTGAGGCGAACGAAGGCGTTTGCTTCTACTCGACGGTTGAAGAATCTCTTCGCGGAGCTTACCGTGACATCGACGTTCGGACGCCTATCGAGGGGACCGAGATTCTGAAGGGACTCATAAAAAGACTCCAGACGGAACTCCGTCTGGATGTCTTAACGGAAGAAGTGCTTAAAGACTCTTGAAGAAGTTCAAAACATCACTGTGATGCGTCTTCGTATCAACCTTTTGCATAACGTGGACGATTTTTCCTTCTTTGTTAATCAAGAAGCTTTGACGAAGGATACCGTCGAACTCACGGCCCATGAATTTCTTCAGGCCCCAGGCCCCGTATGCCTTGATTACCGACTTCTCCGGATCAGAGAGGAGAGTGAAATTTAGCTTTTCCTTTTCCTCAAACTTCTTGAGTGACTTGACCGGATCGGCACTGATGCCGAGGACAACAATGTCTGCATCACTGAGGATCGTTTCAGAGTTGCGGATTTCGCAGGCCTGAACCGTGCAGCCTGGAGTCATGGCCTTGGGGTAGAAATACACCACAACATTTTTACCACGGAAATCCACCAGAGATACTTCCTTTCCGTTTTGATCATGGAGCGTAAACTCCGGTGCCATGTCGCCAGGGCTCAACGCCGGCGCCTGAACGGTAGGGTCGGATGGCTTCATAGGAGCGACCTTGGAAGTTTCAACTTTCTTGCTCACATTTTTGGCCGGTGCTTTTTTCGTGGCTTTCTTGGCCGGTGCTTTCTTAGTCACTTTCTTAGCCGGTGCTTTCTTGGTCACTTTCTTAGCTGGTGCTTTCTTGGTCACTTTCTTCGCTGGTGCTTTCTTCGTCACTTTCTTCGCTGGTGCTTTCTTCGTCACTTTCTTCGCTGGTGCTTTCTTCGTCACTTTTTTTGTCTTCTTCGCCATAAAATTTATTCCTTTTACCAATTGTCCCTGAGGTTACGTAATCTTTTAAACAATTCTCGCTCCAGTTGATCCGCTTCGGAAAGATCTTCTTCCTCCAGCAGGAGGTTTTTTCTAAGCTCGAGGGAGTTAAGCCGGAGAAAGGGGTTCACCTGAAGCTCATCACCCAAAGTCGTAGGGGCCTGGTCCTCAGGCCTCAATCCGCGAAGCTCCCGAAGGCGATCCGATATCCTGCCATTCTCTGGTTCGATTGTAACTGCGAACTCAAGGTTGCGCCGGCGGTAATCATGCCCTGGATAAAGAACGGTTTCCGGCGGTAACCGCCGGAGCATCTCGGTGGTGGAATAAAGAAGTTCCACGTCACCGCCCCCCCCGGCAGTTTCCGACTCCAGAGTTGCAGAGCGTGTCACCGGAGAAAAGAGCGTGAGGCTCCCCTTTGATCTTCCAGACGAAGGCCTGATGATCTAAAGTGTGGCCGGGCGTATCGAGGGCCTCAAGAGTATATTCTTCGCTGAGACGAAGAGCATCCGAGTTTTTAAGTCTTCGAACAGGGACGTCGAAAGCTTGGCCCAATGGAGTATTACCTTGGACATGGTCCCAATGCTGATGCGTGTTTAAGATTCCTTTCAAGACGAGGCCATTTTTTTTGATATACTCTACCAATGGACTGGCCTCAAAAGGATCAATCGCCCAAGCCTCTCCAGACTCACTTTCAGAGATGAGGTAGCTGTAGTTACGAAGCGGGTTTTCTGCGAAAAACGTTTTAACGAGGATCAAAATGGAGCACCTTTTTTCTTATTATACACAAGTGATCTTTCTCTCTTTTATCATCATCAACCACCTGTTTGAAGTTTATCTTTCTCGTCGGCAGGTGACGGCTTTAGAGCGGCACCGCACCGAAGTCCCTCAGGAATTCGCAAGTAACATCTCGCTTGCAGACCACCAAAGGGCCATTGCCTATGCCACGGCGAAGCTTCGCCTCGGACAATGGAAACTCTTTTGGGAGGCCGGACTCCTCCTGTACTGGTTTCCGCTGAGGGGAGCTGAAAAGCTCTACGTCGCGCTGCCTTTCGTCGACCTACATAAGGAAGTGGCCTTCCTGATCGCCTTCACAGCCGTGCAGATGCTAATCAATCTCCCTTGGGCCATTTATGGAACTTTTGTTCTTGAGGAGCGCTTCGGATTTAACCGCTTGACGCCCCGCCTGTTCATCATTGACCGGCTCAAGGGCCTCGCCTTGGGAGCACTCTTTGGCATCCCACTGCTTTACACACTGTTTTACATTTTCGTGACCACTGGCCCCTGGTGGTGGGTGGTGGCCTTCCTTGTCCTCACAGGGTTCCAGCTCTTTTTGGTTTGGCTCTATCCGACAGTCATTGCTCCGCTCTTTAACAAATTCACACCACTTGAGGGAGAAGAGCTCAAAGACAAAATTGAAGCGCTGGTTCAGCGCGCCGGCTTCAATGCCCGCGAGGTTTTTGTTATGGACGCTTCTAGAAGAAGTTCCCACGGAAATGCTTATTTCACCGGGTTTGGAAAAACTAAAAGGGTGGTTTTTTTTGATACGCTTCTGAGAGACCTGAAAGTTGGCGAAGTCCTAGCAATCCTCGCCCATGAACTCGGTCACATGAAGCTACGCCACATTCCTAAGTCCCTCATCACCTCGCTGATGCTTTCCTTCCTAGGATTCTGGCTCATGGGGACTCTAGCGCAACAAAACTGGTTCTATGCAGGCCATTTCATCCGCGCCGTCTCACCCGGAGTTCTTTTCTTACTCTTCTCCCAGGCCCTATCAGTCTATACGTTCTGGCCTACACCCCTGGGAGCATGGATTTCTCGCCGCCGAGAATTCGAGGCGGATGCTTTTGCGGCCAAAGAAGCACGACCCGAAGATCTTATTTCTGGACTTCTGAAGCTCTACCGCGAGAACGCTAGCCCCGTAGTCACTGACCGACTCTACTCTCATTTCTACCACTCGCATCCGCCCGCCTTGGAACGCATCCGGCGGCTCGAGTTATTCATCAAAGGAGAGACCCGTAAGGGACTGCCGTAGAAAGTTCAGATAGGGCCTTCGGTATTTTTCGATTTCATTGTGAAGTTCGTGATAGCCCCCCACTATGATCTTAAGCTGGGCCGACTTCTCAACCTTCGTAAAGTAGTTGATTGCAAGCTGCGCGTGAACAAGGCCATCCCCTGTTCCAACAGAAACGAAGAGCGGGCAATCCGCCCGTAAAGGCCGGGAGAAAACCTCGCGCCCCATCCGGAGGACTTCAAAGAACAACTTGGAGTGAATCGCTAGTTGATTATACTCATCCTTCACATAGCTCTCGTAGACCCGTCCATCATGAGAGAGCCGCTTTAAATCAAGGACCCCTTTGAGCGCGAGCGTTGGACACTTCTTGAGCCCGTCAAAAAGAAGGGCCGGCGCGAGACTAAAGGCTTGGCCTAGAATACCCGGACCAGCGACCGCGGGAGAACTCAGGAAGACCTTCTCGGGGTAGAAGTCACCAGGCGCCCTACTTTGCAAGTACCCGGCAGTGATCAGGCCGCCCATGGAGTGACCGAAGAGGGTGTAAGCGGTCATGCTGAAATCCTTACGGAGGTAGTCAATGACGGTCTGAAGGTCCTTCATGAAGTCACCGAAATCCTCAACCCAGGCGCGCTTCCCACCGCTTCGCCCGTGGCCACGAAGGTCGTAGATAGCTATGTTGAAGTTCGCTGAAAAGAGCTTCAGGATGTACTCGTGGCGGAGAAGGTGCTCTCCGAGACCGTGCGTTACAATTAACCACTTCGAGCTACCTGTTTCCCGGACCAAGCACTTCAGGATGGTGCCATCGAAGGAAATAATGTCACGGTATTCATTATTCATAAAAATCCTTTATACTTAACCTATGTATTGTCCGATTTGCTTCCAGAACACTATGAAAGTTCGCTCCTCAGGAGTGATCAAGCTGTCGTTTAACGGTAAATCCCGGAACACCTCGCTCTTTACCTATAATCTCCAAAAAGAATCGCAGGAGCAACTGGATGCGAAGCTTCGGGAGAAAATTGTGGATTTCCTGAGTTTCTACTCGGAGTTTATGAACAAACCGCCGATCAAAAACTTTGAGTGCTATTCATCTGATTTTCAGTGTACCAGTGGCTGCAAGATCGACATTAACTCCAAGCTTAGCCTTGTGAACGTTGTCTACCCGGCAGCTATCATCAAGCAGATTCTCATTGAGGAAGGCAAGAAATTCGGAATCGCCATCGAGCTCAATCTCCCATAAACTGCCCTCTTAAAATGGTGGTGGCAGATGAGTTACCTCATTTCAATTCAGAAACATAACTCTGCCAAATGACATCTGTTCCCTGGACTCGAAGACGAAGTCGGGAGTCCCCTCAATCAGGCTTCTTAAGTTAGTAGAAACTATGAACTTTTTCTCAATCCAGCACCACTAAACGAGGGCAGTTCCTAAACACCACGAGGGGTCGCAACCTTGACTTCGAATTCCACAAACCCTTTGAGCTTGAAAGACTCTGGAACCTTGCCTGCGTGAATCACAGCGTCGAGCTTGATGGCGTTCCCCTTCCGAGCGATCGGAACCAGATTGACATCTGGTACTCGGAGTTCAAGGCAAGAATCAGGGGTACAAGCATCGATGAAAGTGACCTGAAGATCTTCAAGTTCCTTTGCAATCTCTCCCATGATGGTCTTAAAAGCCTCTTCAATCACAGGGTCCTTTTGAAGTTCGATCAGAAGCGATTCATCCAGCATAAGAATACGTCGGAAGAATCCTTTGAGCTTTGGATGATCCAGAAAAAAGTGCTTCGTTCGCTGCGCAAGCTTTGTCTCTATGATGTAGATCTGCCCGAAATCCTTCAGCACAGTATCTTTATTCCTGTCAGAGCGGCCGTAGCGAAGGAGGGTTACATTCTTCGCTTTTTCCGTATCAACGACAGTACCTTGAAAGCTACCTGAGAAGACCTCCATCAGCTCCCGCATTTCACGTCGGTCATAGTCTTTGGTCGTCAATGTGGGCACGTATGTTTCGGGATTCTCCAGGCTCACGGTTTGGAAGCGGACGGCGAGTTTTTCGAGGAAGTCGAAAGTCACGTTACCGCGGCCCATGAAATAGTTCGTAAACCAGTCGCGAAAACGTCTCCCTTGCTCCTGTGGTTTCATGTAAAAAAAGAAGCGTCGCAGGCGCACGGACTGAAGCTCTGTCGGAAGCTCTGGGATAGGCTGAGTGTAGGAGAGCTGAAGCTTTCCCATGTTCGTGTTAGCAGCGAAAACATCTCCAACGAACTTCAGAATACCACCGGCGATGGGACCTATTCCCGGGAGCGGGGTTTGGTAGGCAAGTGAGCTGTCTGAAAGCGGAAAAGTGAGGTTTCGGATGACGTACTTACCGTCACCATAGGCGTTGGCCAGGCTCTCAGAGCTGACGTGGTTCTTGATCTTACTCTCCTGCCCGCATCCCGTGGATAATACGACAAGGAGAGCGATGGACAAGAACTGCTTTACCACATAACCTCCTAAGTCTCTGAAAAACCAAAAAGTTGCACAAGTATAACCCTTGCCTATATTCCTAACAGGCATCTGCACTAAATTACATACCTCCCTGTAGAAACTTCATTCGCTCAGAGACCTGACGTAAACTCCACAAAACGGCGATACAGGAATCATTTGCTATGAAATTGCTCCTAACCTACTTGATGATGAGTGCCTGCCTGGCCGTCTATGCAGATGTCTGGAAGGTTCTCCCGGCGGGTGTACGGATCGTAGGTTACAGAAATGTGACAACGTCGAAGATCACTAAGAATTTTAACCAATCGGGCCAGGAATCGAGCCTGGGTGCCAGTTTCCGGGTCGACGCCTCTACCTTCAATGAGATGACAGGGAACCTGATAGCTCCTAATCTGGACCCACAGGCCTATGGCCGACTTGTGGTCGGCGAATACAAGGTGGACGCGGACGCCCAAGTGACCGTTCACGGTACTGGCTTCGGTTATGGCATCACTGATACGATCATGTTCTACGGCCAGGTCAGCTACTATCAAGCAAATGTCCGTGCCCGCATCAAACGGACTGCAGGCAATAGCTACGAGGAAGTCGCTCGCCTCTTGGAGCAGAACGGAGGCACACAAAACACCATTTACGCGGAAAACCTACGCCAGATGGTTGACGCTAACGAAAACACAATTCAGTCAGTGATCACAAATTATTATGCCTATAAACCGATCGGCGACTGGGCCGGTCGCGGCTACGGAGATACTGAAGTCGGGTTCATGACCAAGCTAATCGATAAGGGATACACCGGCCTTATGTTCTATCCAGGGGCCAATCTGCCGACTGGCCGCCAGGACAACCCCGATATTCTGCAGGACATTGGTTTTGGGGACGGCCAATTTGACCTCTTCGGAGAACTGGCCACGGGTTACAACGTCAATGACCACCTGAGCTTTGGAACCTTCCTGCGTTACACCTACCAGGCGCCTACGTCTCGGACGCTTCGAATTCCGGTAGAGAAGGATTTTCAGCTCTCTTCAGAGAAGGGTCAATTTGATGTTAAGTATGGCGACAGAATCAACTGGATCTTAAGCTCGACGATAGCACTGAACGACTGGATCTCAGTTACACCAATGTACCGTTATATGCACCAAATGAAGGCCCTTTATTCTTCCAGGTATGGTGCGGCCAACGAGATCCTATCCTACAATTCAGATCGTACAGAGCACCAGGCCCAGCTCACGACGACGCTCTCCTCGATTACGCCATTTCTGAAGAAGGAATTCATTCTTCCGGCCCAAGTGAATGTCAACGTGGTGAAGACACTTTCCGGCAAGAACGTGCCAGCCGCGGATCGGTTTGAAGTAGAGTTCCGGATGCTGTTCTAGACTACGATCTTGTAACCAGTTCCCCATACGGTCTCAATCACGATATGAATCTTTGCCATCTTTTTTCGAAGCGAAAAGATGTGAACGTCGATGTTCCGTGACGTCATCTCCATATCCTTGTCGAACTGATTGATCAGCTCATCCCGGGTTGCAGCGACGGCTTCGTTTTTATAAAGGTGATGAAAAATAATGAATTCTCTGGATGTGAGGTTCACAGTCACTCCGTCTTTCATGACCGCATGTGCTTCCGGAATCAGCTTCACGCCCACATTCATGAGGTTATCCTGAAGGGAGCTCACCTTAGCGTGGGCGTTCCCGACGCGAGCGAGAAGTTCATCAAAATTAAACGGCTTTGTGATGTAATCGTCAGCGCCGCTTTGCAGACCCTCGATGATTTGATCTGTATGATTGTAGGCAGAGATCATAAAGATTGGAGAAATCTTATCCTTTAAGCGGATGGTACGGATGATATCAATACCTTTTATACCCGGCAGGTTCCAGTCAACTAAGTAAAGGCAGTTTTGAAGTCGTGGGCTGGCCGAAAAAAACTCCTCGGCAGAGGTGTAGGGATAAACCGTAAACTGATTTCGTTCAAGGAGGTACTGGAGAGAATCCAATATCTCTTTTTCGTCTTCAATGATTACGATCGTCTTTTTCATGAATACCCGTTGTTTTATTCGCCACTCAAAAGATGAGACAGGAAGACTGATCATTTTAAGGATTCATAATCTCGCCTTATTATTTTATGACCTAATAATGATTAAAACCAGTGATTGCCAGCACGAATCATAAGATTTCGAGCGCTTCGCTTTAAGGAGAACTTAAAAAATAAACATCTTTTTAACAAGTATAGTTGTTGGCCATACTAATCACTTGAAGATGACCTTCGCAGCCAAGACTCTTTAGGCTTCAGGGCCATCGAAAGTCATTTAATGTCACTTAGATTGTGTAGAGAGAAGAGGCCTGACAAATGGTGGGCGTTGAGGGGATCGAACCCCCGACATCTACCTTGTAAGGGTAGCGCTCTCCCAGCTGAGCTAAACGCCCACGTGTCAAATTGAGAGACCATTTTAGGTAGTCAGGGTACCAATGTCAACGGGATTTTCATTCAGAATGGGGAGCCTAGTTCGTCTTATTTTGCTCTTACAGCATTAGGCCGGAGAGGCTCAATGACTGATCCCAGCTTTTAGGATGCCTTTGAGTGAAGAGTTTTGCGCACGGCGACAGGTTCTTGCTATCCAATACTTTCAAACAAGAAACACTAGCTGGTGACAAACTGACACTGCCTATTCTATAGAACAATCAAATCCACTAGGAGATTCTTGTGAACTTGATAATGAGACAGATAATGACTTTCCCACTTTTTACTTGGAAGAAATTTTCTATACGTTTTCAAATTCCTAAGTTTGACTTCGATAAGGTAGAGCAGGCCAACCGTTTTAGAGATGAGGCCAATGAGAGAAGATTGAGAATTTATCCATTCGTTCAGTAAATCTAATGCTTCTTCTTTATCCATTGCTTCACTTTATCTTCTAAGATCCACAGGGGTAATGCGCCATCTCTTAAAACAATGTCGTGAAATTCTCTGATGTCGAATTTCTCGCCCATCGCATTCTTTGCTAATTCTCTAAGAGACAGTATTTTCAACATCCCCACTTTGTAAGTCGTCGCTTGGGCCGGCATGATAAAATAGCGCTCAATTTCCTTAACTGTTTCAAGTTCAGCACTAGGAGTGTTATCCCTCATATACTTGATGGCCCGTTCACGGTCCCATCTCTTAGCATGAATCCCCGTATCTACTACCATTCTAGCGGCCCTCCAAATCTCCATGGAAAGGCGGCCAAAGTCAGAATATGGGTCTTCGTAAAGTCCAATCTCTTTTGGCAGTAATTCTGAGTAAAGTCCCCATCCTTCAGTGTAGGCAGTAAAGCCACTCGTTCTTCTGAACTTAGGCAATTCTTCTAGGTCCCTGGCGATCGCAATCTGCATATGGTGGCCCGGTATGGCCTCATGATAGGCAAGGGCCTCAAGCTTGTACGTTGGATTGTCGGCCATCTTGTAAAGATTAACATAGTAAATACCAGGCCGGTTCCCCTCCAAAGATGGGCCATTATAAAAAGCGGTCCCCGCACTCTTTTCCCTGAAGGCTTCCACTGGCTTCACTAAAAGATCCGCTTTGGGGAAGGTCTTAAATAACTTAGGAGACTGGGCCTTAATTCCAGTCAGCACCTTATCTACATGGGCAAGATAAGCTTCTCTTCCACTGTCCGTATCTGGATAATGGTAAGATGGGCCCCGCATGTGTTCAAAAAATTGATTGAGATTTCCTCTGAAACCAACCTGCTTCATAATCACGCGCATCTCATCCTGAATGCGTTTGACTTCGGACAGTCCAATAGCATGAATTTCATTGGCCTCAATCTCAGTGGTGTTAACAGACTTGAGACGAAACTCATAGAAGCTAGTGCCTCTAGGTAAAGACCATGCGCCTTGGTTGAGTTTATGTTTCTTCGCGAGTTTTTGGATGTATGATATGAGCTCTTGGTAAGCGGGTAAAACAAATTTCTTCAGCGCAGCCTGGGCCTCCCCCAACAGCTCTTGTTTTTTCTTGTCTGAAATTTTTAACCGATTCACTTTTTGATTAAAATCTTCGTACAACGGGCTACTCTTTTCTCCCGGTTGAAATGGTTTACCGCTTATGATGTTCTTGGCATCCGCTATCACCTTATCAAAAACAAAGTGTGGGGGCACGATGCCTAAGCTCTCTTGTTTTTGGACAAACTTTAAGCGCTCAGAAAAGACCCGATGGATTTCCTTTAAGCGGGAAACATAAGCATAGGCATCGCTCTCAGACTCAACTTGATGCATGTTGATTAAAAATGAGGGTGTTTCTGACTGATATCCAAACATCTGGTTAAGGGGAAAGGAGTGGTACTGCCATTGGTAGGATTCAATCTGCATTTCAAGTTGATATTTAAATATTCGGTAACTGGTCTGCGCATCTTCGTTTAAGGACTCAAACTTAAACTCCTTAAGTTCCTTAAGAGTCTGGATATTAATTTCGTGCTCTTCCTGGCCATATGCCTCGGTTTCATTGTCCAAAAGACCATAGTTAGTCTTTCTTCCTAAATAGGTCTGCCAAGTAGGGTACCGCTCCACCTGGGCTTCAAAAACCTTATCAAAGAACCTATTGAGTTTGGTACTCTCCTGGAGAATCGCATCTTCTGATTGGGATCGATGAGTGCAAGCGGTAAAAAAGGAAAAGAACACCCAAAGAACAATAGCCTTATTTTTCATCACGCTGATATCACTTTGAAAAAAATTATTACAAGAGAATGCCGTACCTGAAAGATTCATGCAAGATCCAAACGATGCGCAAAATGAGAGGATTCTTGGGCTTCTAGGACTTGAGGGCGCGAAAAAGAAGAGAAGAAGCTAAAACAAAAGTGATTAAAAAAGTGGAATGCGATCACAAAAATGGACCTTCAACAGGTCAAAAAAAATGCCCCCGATTAAGTATCGAGGGCATTTCCATTTAGCGGCATTTGTTAAAAAGATTCTACTGGTTGGCGACTTCCGGCAAATTCGCATCTCCATCGAGGACCTTGAGGGCCCGCACTTTCATAAATTCTTCCGGCTTCGTGAGGTTCAAAGCGACGCGAAGTACCTCTTCGGCATCCGTCACAGGTCTGATCTCCATCCCATCCTTAATCTCATCAGGAATCTTAACGATGTCTTTCTCGTTCTTCTTCGGTATGATCACGGTAGTAATCCCGGCCTGCTTAGCCGCGAGGATTTTTTCCTTAAGACCGCCGATCGGAAGCACCCGCCCTCGAAGGGAGATCTCTCCGGTCATCGCAACATCCTGGCGAACCGGAATGTTAGCGATCGCTGAGGTAAGCGCCGTCGCCATGGTGATACCGGCGGATGGACCGTCCTTTGGGGTCGCCCCATCTGGAACGTGGATGTGGATGTCATTCTTAGAGTACCACTCGTGGTCAACACCCAAGCGACTCGAGATGGAACGAACGTAAGAGAGGGCCGCGGAGGCGGACTCGCGCATAACGTCCTTGAGATTTCCAGTGACCTGAATCTTTCCATTCCCTGGAACAGTCACGACTTCTATATGAAGAAGCTCCCCTCCAACGGATGTCCAAGCAAGACCGTTCACGAGGCCAATCTGAGGCTTCTCTTCGATTCCAGTGCGGTCGTACTTGATCGGGCCCAGGTATTTTTCGAGATTTTTCTCTGTGACCGTAAATTTGCGTCCTTCTTTGATGTCTTCAGTCACGACCTCAGTCGCCGTCTTACGTGCTATGGTGTTCATAAGACGCTCAAGCTCGCGAACTCCGGCCTCTTTCGTGTGACCCCGGACAATCTGCGCGAAGACTTTGTCCGTAAGAGTTACAGGGTAATTCTTAAGCCCGTGAGACTCCCACGCTTTAGGCAAGAGGTACTTCTTAGCGATCTGCATTTTCTCGTCCGGCGTGTAACCGGCGATATGAATGATCTCCATTCGGTCACGGAGTGGGCCAGGAATAGCGCTGAGGTCGTTAGCGGTCATGATAAACATGACCCGAGATAGGTCGTATTCGCATTCGATATAATGATCACCGAAATTCTTGTTCTGACCAGGATCGAGAACCTCAAGCATCGCTGAGGCAGGGTCTCCTCTGAAGTCAGAAGACATCTTATCGATCTCATCGAGGAGAATGACCGGATTGGAAGTGCCGGCCTTTTTCAGAGCGTGGATAATCTTACCAGGCATGGCACCTACGTAGGTTCGGCGATGACCTCGGATTTCGGCTTCGTCCCGAACTCCGCCTAATGAGATCCGGACAAATTTCCGCCCCAGAGACTCGGCCAGGGACTTAGCGATTGAGGTTTTACCAACTCCAGGAGGGCCTGCCAGGCAGAGTAAAGTTCCCCGGGTGTCATCTTTCACGAGGGCGCGGACGGCGAGGTACTCAATGATTCGTTCTTTCACATCGTTCAGACCATAGTGGTCATTGTCGAGAATCTCTTTAGCTTTCATGACAGAATTGTCATCTTGAGTATACTCATCCCAAGGAAGAGAGATCATCCAGTCGACGTAGTTGCGGACCACGGCGGCTTCGGCGGACATCGGCGACATAGACTTCAGTTTTCGAAGTTCCTTCATCGCCTTCTCGCGGGCCTCTTCCGGCATTTTCTTCGACTTGAGCTTCTCCTCCATGTCGGCGACATCGGACTTTTCATCCTTATTACCAAGTTCTTTTTGAATCGCGTTCATCTGCTCGTTGAGGTAATACTCTTTCTGGGATTTTTCCATCTGAGTCTTCACGCGGGAGCGGATGCGCTTTTCGACGTTTATTATTTCGATCTCACCCTGCATCTTCTCGAGGAGAAGCTGAAGACGAGAGTCGACATTCACGGCGTTAAGAATGTCCTGCTTTTCTGGGATCTTCATCGTCAGATGAGCCACGATGATATCGGCCAGGCGGGAAGGATCAGTGATCGAAGAGATACTCATCAGGAGCTCAGGCGGGATACGCTTGTTGAGCTTCACGTACTGCTCGAAGATCGACTTCACTGAGCGCATTGAGGCTTCAACCTCAACGTCACTATCGACGACATCGGCGCACTTGTCGACGTCAGCGTAGTAGCCGTCGTTTTCGCAGCGGAAGGTCCGGATCTTCGCTCGGTACTTACCTTCAATAAGCACCTTGACGGTATTATCCGGGAGCCGAAGCATCTGGATAATGCTAACTACGGTTCCGATGTCATAAACGTCCTCGCGCTCCGGATTCAGGACGCTCGCGTCCTTTTGCGTGACGAGGAAAAGTTCGTTCCCGTTCTTGGCGGCCTTCTCAAGGGCGGAGATGGACTTCTCACGACCCACGAAGAGAGGAACAACCATGTGAGGAAAGATAATGACATCTCTTAGTGGAAGGAGTGGGAAGTTATTAATAGCTTCGGACTTCTTATCGGACATAGCACCTCCTGCGCCTTTCTGTCTCAAGTGAATCTCATTCATGAGGTTCTCTCTAAAAATATTATCCCACGAAATCCAAAATCGAATACACAAAAAAAAAGGCCGGGAGTTTTTTTCCCGGCCCGACTGACATTAATGATTACTCTTAGTTAGAACTTGTTTACAAAAAAATTACGACGCGTTCTCAATCTTCTTAGATCCCTTGGCCTGAGTCTTAGCCTCAATCCGCTTTTTCCGGTCACCTTCTTCCAGAATCGGCTTCCCCTGACCCGTAATCGCTTCCTTAGTGATGATACACTTGGCCACCTTCTCATTGGCCGGAAGATCGTACATCACGTCAAGCATGACCTGCTCGAGAATGGCCCGTAGGCCCCGAGCACCGGTCTTTCGCGCCAGCGCAGTGCGGGCGACTTCTAGGATTGCGTCGTCAGTAAATTCCAGATCGATACCGTCAAAGTCAAAGAGCTTTTGATACTGCTTAACGATGGCGTTCTTAGGCTGAGTCAGAATTGAAACCAAAGCACTCTCATCGAGTTCTTCGAGCATCGCCGTTACCGGCAAACGGCCAATAAACTCAGGGATCAGACCAAAACGCACAAGATCTTGTGGCTCTATCGCACCGAGAGTCTCAAGGTGTGTCTTCTCTTTTTTCTCCATATTGTTTGAAGTAAGGCCTACAGCTTTCGACTTCGTCATACGCTTTTCGATAATCTTTTCTAGGCCGACAAAAGCGCCGGCGCAAATGAAGAGAATGTTCCGCGTATCAACCTGGATGTACTCCTGCTGAGGGTGCTTACGACCGCCCTTTGGAGGGACATTGGCGACAGATCCTTCAACCAGTTTTAAGAGCGCTTGCTGAACACCCTCGCCGGAAACGTCACGGGTGATAGAAGGATTTTCAGACTTTCTTGCAATCTTATCGATCTCATCAACGTACACGATTCCGCGCTGGGCGCGCTCGACATCAAAGTCACAATTCTGGAGGAGCGAAAGAATGACGTTTTCAACGTCCTCCCCCACGTAGCCGGCCTCAGTCAGTGTCGTCGCATCAGCGATCGCGAAAGGAACATTAAGGAACTTCGCCAACGACTGCGCGATGAGGGTCTTCCCCGAACCAGTCGGTCCTGCCAGAAGAATGTTGGACTTCGCGAGTTCAACGTCGTCACCGTCTCGCGAGTTGGCCTTGTAAGAAATCCGCTTGTAGTGGTTATGAACCGCCACAGAGATGATTTTCTTTGCCCGGTCCTGCCCTATGACGTAGTGGTCAAGGTGCGCCTTGATCTCGTGAGGCTTTGGAACATTATCAGTCGCGGATTTCGCGACGGTCTTGACCGAATCCTCAAAGATGATGTCGTTACAAAGCTCAATGCACTCGTCACAGATGTACACGCCTGGGCCCGCGATGAGCTTCTTGACTTCCTTCTGGGACTTGCCGCAGAAGTTACAGTTCAAACTGCCGTAGGATCCGCCTGCTTTCTCTTTACTCATATTCGCCTTTTCTATCGCTTAACGATTTAAGCTTTCTTCGTTTTACCTTTAGGGACGATGATATTGTCGATGAGCCCGAACTCTTTCGCTCTCGTAGGGTCGAGGTAGTTGTCGCGGTCACACGCCTTCTCTACCTCTTCGTACGTACGGCCCGTGTGCTTGACATAAATATTATTAAGCTGCTTTTTAAGATCAAGAATCTCCCTGGCCTGAATCTCGATATCAGTTGCTTGGCCACGAGCTCCGCCGAGGGGCTGGTGAATCATGATTCGCGAATGGGGAAGCGAGTAACGGTGACCGGCCTCACCGGCCTGGAGGAGCAGCGACCCCATGGATGCTGCCAAGCCCACACAGTAGGTATAAACCGGGCAGGTCACATGCTGCATAATGTCATAAATCCCTAGGCCTGAATAAACAGATCCCCCCGGAGAATTGATATAAAAATGGATCGGTGCCTCTGGATCAGATTGCTCGAGGAAGAGCATCTGTGCCACCAGCAGATTTGCCACGGTGTCGTTGACGTCAGTTCCTAGGAAAATGATACGGTCCAGGAGGAGGCGCGAGTAGATGTCATACTGACGTTCTCCTCGGGCGGTTTGCTCAATAACGATCGGGTTCGGGATATACCCCATTTTAGGCGATTCCATTTACATCCTTTTGTCCGAAATAGCTGATATTTTTGTTCAG
Source organism: Pseudomonadota bacterium (assembly GCA_027487685.1). Classification (GTDB taxonomy): domain Bacteria; phylum Bdellovibrionota; class Bacteriovoracia; order Bacteriovoracales; family Bacteriovoracaceae; genus Peredibacter. Next base: position 37,836 of record JAIYDC010000006.1, read on the forward strand.
GCTTATCGGAAAATTCTTAACTATCTTGGGATTCCATTTAACTCGAAAAAAAAAAAAAAAAAAGATGGGCACAGATGACCAAAGTACAAGGTAAAGGAACAGTTAGTCTTGAAATATTTGACACTTAAGACTAGATTTTTCAAATCCACTTTTCA
>JAIYDC010000049.1 GCA_027487685.1 Pseudomonadota bacterium
GACAGATGATTATATCCGTCATCTGCTATGCCAAATATAGGCTCTAGCCGAAAATCGGCCTGTTCAACAACCGGAGCAGTTAATCCCCATCCTGTACCAAATAACAGGAGCATAGGGGTGCCGTCAACGCTTATCTTTTGCAAGAGATCATTTTCCTTTCCGTCGTAACTATTAAAATTGGCACCAGTGACTACAACGCAGGGCTTCCGCCCCTCCATTTCAGTGATTCTCTGGATCACATCTTCGATCGTATCGATGACCTCGGCTTCGGCCAACGCCTCCCTTCGGTCAGGATTGTAAATGAGTCCGGAATCTGCTTCCCAGAAACCGAGGATCTTGCGGACCATCCCCTGCTGGTTCTTAATCGGTGTGATGATAAAATAACGCCTAAAACCGAAAGTCCGAGCAGTCCGTGAGATGTCATGAATGTCAAGATTGGTGACAGAAGTGGTGATGACTGTGCCTTCTTTTGACAGAATGGGCCCGTGAACTAAACCTATGTAACATGGAACTGGAAAAGGCATAGAAATCCGCTTGTGGTTAGAAAAGTCTTGGATAGCCAAACTAGGGGCGAATGTCTAGGGATTTCGGGATGATTACGCTTTCCATAGGGGGTAGAATTAGATAAAAGGAAGGACTAAAAAATGCTCCCTCCGAGACACTTCACACCCCAAAAAGGTGACCCCTACATGGACCCGAATCCCTTAAACTTCCGCGCCGACGAACTGTTCCTCATCGTGGGGCCCTGTGCCGTTGAATCGGAAGCGCAGATGCGTGCCATCCTGGGCCATAAACACCACCCGACCCTGATCCGGGGTGGAATTCACAAAATGCGAACTAACGCGAAATCTTTCCAAGGCATTGGCACCGAAGGTTTAGAGATCATCCAAAAGCTCAAACAAGAGTCGCCCTTCGATTTTATCACAGAAGTCACCGATGTTCGCCAGATCGAAACTCTACTCCCTATGACTTCTGTCTTCCAGGTCGGCGCGCGCAACATGTACAACTACGAGCTTCTGAAAGAACTTTCCCTCTACGGGAAGCCCGTGATCTTAAAGCGTGCTTTTTCAGCGACTATCTCCGAATGGCTGGGCGCCGCTGAGTACCTCTTTAATTTAGGAGAGGACAACATCATCCTGTGTGAGCGCGGCGTGCGCTCCTTCGATAATAAACTTCGAAACCTTCTAGACCTGGGATCGGTGATTTACCTTAAAAAGAACACCTCATTTAAAGTGATCGTCGATCCGTCACACAGCATGGGCCTCACACCTTACGTGCCAGACGCGGCTTATGCGGCCGTCGCCGCCGGTGCCGATGGACTCATCGTTGAGGTTCACCCAGAACCTTCCTGTGCCCTATCGGATGGCCAGCAAGCCTTGAATCTTACCCAGTATGACGAACTTGTTCAAAAGCTCCGTAAACTCGCTCCGGTCTTCCAAAAAGAACTGAGGATTTAAGCCATGCCAAAAGCTGATTTCGTTCGGGTCATGTTCAACGACATCGCCCACAAGTATGACCTTTTAAACGACATCCTTTCGATGGGAACTCACAGACTCTGGAAGAGAAAATTCATCACGTTCGCTCTCCGCCAAAACCCGCGGACAGCACTTGACTGCGCGACTGGTACAGGCGACATCGCTTTTAAGCTCAAGGCCTCGTGTTCGGGCCAAGTTGTGGGGATAGATTTTTCTCCCGTTATGATCGACTGTGCGATTGAGAGGGCGAAGTCGAATCCTCTTCCCGTTGAATTCAAGGTCGCCGATATTCAAAAGCTTCCTTTTTCTGACAAGTCCTTCGACGTCACCACCATCTCCTTCGGGATCCGTAATGTTGAGAACCTGGAACTCGGATTGCGGGAGCTAGGCCGTGTATCGAAGGGGGTGTTTGTCCTCGAATTTGGACAGCCGAAGAACCGCTTATTTAAATCCCTCTACTTTGGACTTCTTCGCCTCTACGTCCCCATTTTTGGCCTCATCACCAAGCGCAAAGACGCCTACGAATATCTCATCGCTTCTTCAGAAGCTTTTCCCTCGGCCCAGACTTTCGTGGATATCATGCGACGGAATATGAACTTCAAAACCTACGGCCATGTTCCGGTCTTCGGTGGCATAGCCTACATCTACTACGCCCACAACTAGCGAGAGGTTCCTATGATCTCCCCCATTTTTGATGCCAACGAGTGGACGGAAGTCACCGACGTTAAATTTGAAGATATTACCTTTCACCGCGCGCGCCACACCGGGGCGGTTCGGATAGCTTTCAATCGCCCCGACCTGCGGAATGCTTTCCGCCCTCAGACAGTGGACGAACTCCTAACAGCGCTCGAGTGGTCCCACCGCCAGAATGATATTGGTGTGATTCTCCTGACCGGCAACGGGCCATCCACTAAAGATGGCGGCTGGGCGTTCTGCTCCGGCGGCGATCAAACGGTGCGTGGAAAATCAGGCTACGAATACAAGGACACCAAACCAGGAATGCCTGCCGCCCATGGTCGCCTCCATATTCTTGAAGTCCAGCGGATGATCCGCTTCATGCCTAAAGTGGTCATCGCTCTAGTGCCTGGTTGGGCGGTAGGAGGCGGTCACTCTCTTCACGTGGTCTGCGATATGACCATTGCCTCAAAGGAGCACGCTGTGTTCATGCAGACCGATGCCCGGGTCGCAAGCTTCGATGGCGGCTTTGGCTCGGCCTACCTCGCTCGGCAGGTGGGACAAAAGCGGGCCCGAGAGGTCTTTTTCCTCGAGCAGAAATACTCGGCCCAGGACGCCTTTGAGATGGGGATGGTGAACAAGGTTGTGCCTCACGCAGAGCTTGAGAAAACAGGTCTTGAGTGGGCGAAGATGATTTGCTCAAAGTCGCCGACGGCCATCCGGATGCTCAAATTTAGCTTTAACTTGATCGATGACGGACTCGTGGGCCAGCAGGTCTTCGCCGGCGAGGCCACAAGACTGGCCTACGGAACCGATGAGGCCCAGGAGGGCCGCAACTCATTCTTGGAAAAACGTCCTGCCGAGTTCGAGAAGTTTCCCTGGATGTACTAGATGAAAAAGTCTTCGTCCTCCCTACAGGACTGGGCCGACCGAGACTTCTGGGAGAAGGGAGCGTTCCTTAGCTCCGATGATGGCCAGGAGGTTATTTTCGGCAAAGGCGGAAGTTCTATTGGCGTAGACACATTTCTTCCCGGCCCGGGCCCGGTTTTCTATCTCAAAGACTTCTATGCCGCAAAATACTTGGCCTACTCACCAGCGGAGTTCATGATTGTTTCGCGAGATCATGTGATTAAGTGGCTGGAGAATATCTCAGACACTCCACCTGCTCTCACCGGCCTTGGAAGTGATGACGACCTTTATGAAAAAGACTTCCAACGCCTCAAAAATTCCTTCACCGAGGGACTTCGAAAAGTGGTCCTGATTTCTCGTGAAACCTTCACCCCTTTTTCCTCGTTGGAGACACCCAAGGCCCTGCTTAAAAGAGCTTTCACTTTCGGCACAGGCACACCCTACGGGCTGTGGGAACCGGGCCGAGGCGTCATCGGCAGTACCCCTGAACTCCTCTTCAATATCCAGGGTGAAACACTCCGCACCTTTGCCCTAGCGGGCACCGGCCGCCAAGGGCAGGAAGAAGATCTTCTTCGTTCTCCCAAGGATCGCTACGAGCATGATCTTGTTGTCACAGATATCCGGGAGAAGCTTGCGACCTTCTCTTCTGAGGTCAGAGTAGGCGCGACGCACCTCCTTCCCTACAAGACCCTGGTGCATCTCAAAACCGACATCGAAGCGAGTGTTTCTCCCGAGCTTGATCTCACGGCCTTAACCAATCTTCTTTCTCCGACTGCGGCCTTAGGGGGTTATCCTAAGGACCTTGCCCTCAGGTTTTTACAGCAGACGGCCTATGCCATAAAGTACCCGCGGCGAACCTTCGGCTCAGCGTTCGGCGTTGTTACCCCGGAGCGCCAACAGTTCGTGGTTTCCATCCGAAACGTGCAGTGGGAGGGGTCTCACCTCTTCATCGAATCCGGTGGAGGTGTGGTGGAGGCGTCGGAACTGGCCAAAGAAGTTGAAGAATTCCGCCTGAAGCGGAATACTATTCGAAAGCATTACCTATGAAACTTAATCTCACCAAAATTTATTTCTGCACCGGTGCCAGGAATCATGACCTCTTGAAGTTTTTTCCGGAAGACCGGATCAGCTTCGACTATGATGAGCGAGTAGCGAGCTTTAAGGCCTTAGGCCTCGCGAAAGTGTCCACTTCACCGGTAGCGGTATGTACCACCTCCGGCACCGCAGTCGCCGAATGCGTTCCGGCCATGCTCGAGGCCTACTACTCCGAGCTGCCCCTCGTTTTGATCACCGGAGACAGGCCAAAGAAACTCCACGGCACTGGCTCTCCTCAGACCATCGAGCACGAAGCGCTCACCAGGTCCTGCCGAGGGAGCTACATCGAAATTGATCTTGCAAGGCTCCCGGATTTGTCACTCGAAGGGGCGAAGTTTCCGGTCCACTTAAACGTATTGGTTGACGATACTGTGGCCCATGCTCTCCCCCTGGAGTTTCACCAAAACCTAGGGGCCCTTCCAGCGTTCTTTAAGCGGGTCAAGAAGCCTCTTTTTCTTTTCTCTCATGAGCGACATTCCATGGCACCCTTTGTAGAGAAGTTCGCCGAAACGGGCCTTCCCTTCTATGCTGAGACTCTGAGCGGTGCCCACGAGCTCTCCACTCTTAAAACGGAAAAGCGTCTGGTAGAACTCTTTCAATCCGGAAGCTTCGAAGGCTTGGTCCGAGTGGGACATACCCCCCTCTCAAAAGTTTGGCGCCTTCTCGAGAAAAGGCCCCTTCCGGTTCTGAGCTTCGACTCGCGAAACCTCCCCGCACTCTCCTACGGTGAAGTCTTTCCCTTCGGTTCCAGTGAACTTATGAAGGCTTCTGCTTTCTGGGATGAGCTGCGCTCAATTCCACCTTATGCCTTCTCCGATGGATCGGCCGAGGTGCTCGATACTCTTATCGCGCGCTACCCTCTCTCTGAAGTAGCACTCTTTGGTGAGCTGCAGGAGAAATTCTCTCCCGGTGACACCGTCTACTTAGGGAACTCCCTCGTGGTCCGCTTCTTCGAGTTGACCCAAAGGAAACGGCTGTCTGTGTTCGGGAACCGCGGGGTGAACGGAATTGACGGACAGCTCGCCTCCGCCATCGGACTCGCAGCGGGACTCACTCATCGCCTCACCTGCATTCTGGGCGACGTCACCACCTTCTATGACCTCTCAAGTCTTCGGGATCTTCCTCCCAATTTGAACCTCATCATCATGAACAATCGGGGAGGCCGCATCTTCGATATGTTAAACCTCGACAAGCGGATCGTCCTTGAACACGAGAACGATTTCCGCTCCATCGCCCAGGGCCTTGGGCTCAGCTACAGCAACGACCTCGAAGACTTCGGACAGGTCCAGGTGCTGGAACTCTTTCCTGATGGCGATGAAGGGAAGCGTTTTTTAAAGGAGTGGGGCCAGTGATTCATGTTTTTCACGGCTTCCTTGGGTCCCCTCAGGACTTCTCCTTCTTGGGCCCTTCGGTTAAGCTCCATGACCTTTATGCAGGAAGTGAAATCTCAGGCATCGGCCCTCAGGATACTCTGATAGGCTACTCGATGGGAGGCAGGATCGCGCTGGAGCTTGCCCACGCAGTTAACTTTAAGCTCAAGCGCCTTGTGCTGGTGAACGCTCACCCTGGTTTGTCGACGGATGAAGAGCGGCTCCAACGCCAGGGCTTTGAGGAGAGCGTGCTTCAAAAACTTGAAGGCCTCGACCGTAAGGAGTTTCTCCTTTGGTGGAATGCCCTTCCGGTTTTCGAGCACGATGCTCCCATCACACCCGACGAAGAAATTTTCCGCAGATCCCCGGAGCTTTTCCGACGGCACAGGCTCTCAGAACAAAAAAATTACCTCGATGATCTTGAACTTCACAGAGAAAGAGTGCTCTACATCGTGGGCCATCAAGATGAGAAGTACATGGACCTCGTGAGTGACGTTCTCCTTCCGCGGGAAGTTACGGTCAAGGGAATTCCCGGAGGCCATCGTTTGTTTCAACACCCTGATGCCCTCCAAGAGGTTCTCCGAGAAGAAGGGATCTTATGAAAAACTTTATCCTTGCCGCTAGACCTAAGACACTCCTGGCCGGAGTGCTCCCGCCCCTCGTGGCCTACGCATACTATTTTTCCCCAGCGCGCGAGTCACAATTGGCCTACCTCCTGCTGGCCGTATTTGGGGCACTATTTATTCAGATCGCTACCAACTTTTTTAACGACGTCATCGACCATGAAAAAGGTGCTGACAAAAAGCGCGTGGGGCCCACCAGAGTTTCGGCCTCAGGCCTCGTGCCGGTGGCCACCGTCCGTCGCTGGGCGATTGCTTGTGTCGCCGCTGGCGCCTTGTGCGGTCTTCCGCTTATCGTCCGTGGCGGATGGCCTTTTCTGATCCTGGGTCTCATTTCCCTATACCTCACCTACGGCTACACCGGAGGAAAAATTTCTCTGGCCTACCACGGTCTAGGCGAACTTTTTGTGTTTCTCTTTTTTGGACTTTTCTCCGTGATGGGGTCCTATTACCTCTTTGCTCTCCGCTTGGATGCAGGGGCCCTGGTCCTCGCCTCGGCCTTTGGTCTCCTCACCACCACTTTTATCTGCGTCAATAATCTCAGGGATAGAGAGACTGACCATGAAGTAGGAAAGCGCACACTTGCGACCCGGATGAGTTCCCGCGCGTACCAGGCGTTGATTCTTCTCACCATTTTTGCCCCTTACCTTCTTCTCCACTATTTCCGAGACCTCACCCTCATCTATTGGGTTTTTCTCGGTCTCCTACCGGCACTTAAACTCACCCGCATTGTCCTCACAGAAAAAGGCCCTCATTTAAATGAGGGACTCAAATTCTCCGGCGTGCACCTGATTGTTTTCTCAGTCACCCTCGCCACGGCGTTAGTGTATGAAAATTATTTATAGTCCTTACCAGCTCACACCGCGCAAGCGCGCCAACCGCCTGAGTAACCTGAAGGTTAAGTCCGGCGTTTTTATTCAGGGGAAGCTCGGGCGCAAAGTGCTCTTCGCGGACTACTTCCCCCATGAAGCACTGGGTGACAGGAGCTGTGATGAGTTCCTGGAAAGTTTTAAATTCCAGAAACACGACTACGACCGAAAGGTCTTTACCCTTCTCCTGAAAGATAGTGAGTTCCAGCGCTCACCGCTGACTCTTTTCCGGAACCACCAGCTTTGGACACCTCAGGAAGCGGCCGAGGCGCCCATCTTAAAATACAAACTCCAGGGCCCGGATGACTTTTCTTTTCTTCCGCTCCTTGAGCGGGGCCAGCGCTTCCGGCTTGACGCCAATGGATGCTTTGAGCGCCAGTCTCTCACAACTTTTACAAGAGCTCTCCCCAAGGAGGCCCTGACTTTAGTGGAGTACGTGGAAGACCCGACTCCAGACCTGGACTGGAGCTCTCTCCCTTTGCCTAGTGCTAGAGACTTTATCCCCGGTACACCCCACGCTTATTACATCTACAAGCCAAACCGCGAAGAGCGGCCCGTCACCGAGGCAAAGGTGGTCGTGAGCTCCTACCTCGGAAGCGACCTCGGGCGCTGGCACACCTACGGAGAGCTCCTGGCCCACGGTGACCTCACTGAGACCCATGGGATTGTGACAGAGAATTTCTACGACGAAGAACTTCCCCTCTTCCGTGGAAGCTACCGGGATGGTTTTATTCCAGATGCCGCCACTGTTCGGCGTCTCTATAGAGAGCTTGAAAACCGGAACTGGAAGGTTCTATGTTCGATGTAAATTTTGATGCCGAAGAAGCTCAAGTGCTCTGCCATCCAGAGTACCGCAAGCACATCCCTGAACTCCTCAAGGGTCTCGCGGCCTATGACCTCCGGAACCACTTCATCCTTTTCTCCTCTGGAACCTCTGGGGGAACACTCAAGGGATACGCTCTTTCTCAAGCTGCTCTCTTTGCAAATGCCAAGGCCGTGAACCAACACTTCGGCCTCACGAGTGCTGACGTCTGGGCGCTGTCGCTTCCGGTTTATCATGTGGGAGGTCTCTCCGTTCTGGCCCGTGCCCACCTTCTCGGGAATCGTGTCATCGATGCGCGAGGACAGGCCCCGGAGGTATGGGCAGAGCAGATTCGCGGCGCCACCATCACGACCATCGTCCCGACTCAAGTCTTTGATCTCGTCTCCCGAGGAATTCGCGCTCCGCAAGCTCTGCGCTGGGCGGTGGTGGGTGGAGATTTCCTGAGTCAGGCGCTGCTTCAGGAGGCCAGAAAACTCGGGTGGCCATTAACCCGAACCTTCGGCATGAGCGAAGTCTCCTCACAGTTGGCCTCAGCTGAGGTTCCGGGAGAGGCCCCACTGCGCGTCCTACCACTGCATGAAGTCCGGATCGACGACGGTCGCCTTCTGGTGCGGTCACCTGCCCTCTTTACGCTCCAGTTTGAATTAGGTTCCTCCCTAAAAGTCACAGAAGTCCACACTCTTTGCACCCCAGATGGGTTCTATCGGACCCAGGATAGCGCACTGTGTGTTGGCAACGAGATCATTCCCCAAGGGCGCCTCGGTGACGCCGTGAAGATCGCGGGCCACCTCGTCAGTTTTAATCAGTTGAGAGACGACCTGGCGTCGTTTCTTCTTCCCCTGGGTCTTCTTGACCAGGCCGAACTGACGCTGGAAGATGATCTCAGGAAGGGCAAGAGACTTGTGCTCCTCACCCTTCCGGGGGCGCTGAATGAAGCAGTCGTTCGTGATCTGACCCAGCATTTACATCCGGTCAAAATTGATGAGGTCCGCGTCGTCGCTGAGTTTGAGCGGACGGCCTTAGGGAAGCTTAAGCGGACGACTTCACTGTAGAGGGCTTGTCGAGTTCCCATTTCATGCGAGCGAGATACACTCTAAAGATGAAAATACTTATCCCATCTCTTCTTTTGTTCTTCGTCTCTTGTGCCAGCGATAAACCGGAGCTGCGCAAAGTCCCCAAGGTGGACACTCAACGCTTCATGGGGGATTGGTACGTGATCTCTCATATCCCGACCTTTATCGAAGACGAGGCCTTCAACGCGGTTGAAACTTACACGTGGAACACAGAAGAGAAAAGGATCGATGTTGTTTACCGCTTCAACAACGGCGCAACTGACGGGCCCAAGAAGGTTTACACCCAAAAGGCCTGGGTCCATGACCCCAGCGGAAACGAATGGCGGATTCAGTTCCTGTGGCCCTTCAAGTTCCCCTACCTCGTCATTGACCTCGCTCCGGACTATAGCTACACCGTCATAGGAGTCCCGAATCGAGATTACGTCTGGATCATGGCACGGACAAAGACCATCCCGGCCGAGATCTACCAAGAGATCCTCACCAAGCTTCGAGAGCAGAAGTTTGATGTTTCAAAGCTGCGAATGGTTCCCCAAAAACCCTAGGCCCCAGATTTAATCTTTTAAAAGATCCGGTCGGTAGTGTTTTGTCAGACGGAGTTTTTCCGTCTTCTGCCACTGTTCAATGTTCTTGTGGTGGCCACTCATAAGGATCTCTGGCACGGGCATTCCCTCGAAATCCTGGGGCTTTGTGTACTGCGGGTACTCGATGAGCCCATCCTCAAAGGAATCGTATTCTGAGGAGAGCTTGTTGCCGAGAATTCCTGGAACAAACCGCACCGCCGAGTCGAGCATGGTCATGACCGCCAGCTCACCGCCAGTCAGGACAAAGTCGCCCAAGGAGTAGTACTCATCCACGTACTTCTCGAGGAAGCGCTCATCGATGCCCTCATAGCGGCCACAGATAAAGACGATGTCCCGGTGAGCATCGGCCAAAACGTTCGTCCCAAAATCCCGGGCGACCTTATTGTTCCAGACTTTCCCGCGAGGAGAAGTGTAGATCACCCGGAGCGAGCTTCTCTCAGTATACCCACCGGCCTCGATAACGCCTTTTTGAAGCGCATCGCTTAGGATATCGGCCCGCATGACCATTCCCGGGCCCCCGCCGTAGGGAGTATCATCTACGCTCTTGTAGCGGGTCTTGGAGTAATCCCGGATGTTCACGAAGTGAAGTTCAAAGCGCAAATTCTCACTCCGCTCACCTCGGAGGGCAGCACCGGCAATCCCGCACTCAAGGAGTGGTTTGAAAAATTCCGGGAAGAGGGTCAGGACCCAGATCTTTCGGATGATCATTCCGAATACTCCGGGAGGATCATCGTGATCTGGCGGTTCTCCACATCAATCTTTGGAAAGAAGGCGTCGACGTAGGGCAGAGTCATGATCTCTCCAAGAGGGGCCATGCGCACATCGAAGAGGTACTGCATGCCGTTGTCCGAGAAGCTCTCAAGAGTTCCCAAGACCTCCCCTGCCTCATTGATGACATCCATTCCGATAAGATCAACCAGGTAGACCTCTCCATCCTCAGGCTCAGGAAAAGTGTCCCGATCCAAGAAAATCTCGAACGGGATCAGGGACTCGAGATGGGTCCGGTCTCGGACGCCATCAAACTGGCAGATCACCTTATTTCCGAAGCGGACATTCTTGATGAGCCACTCTTCTCCGGCCGCAGAAATCTTAGATTTCTGGGAAGACGGGAAGAGGAAGACTTTCATGCCGTCTTCGAGGACCGAGTCCTCGGTGTTGAAAAGGCGAAGTTCGGCCTCACCGCGGATCCCGTGGGGGTTGGCGACAAAGCCGAGTTTTATAAGATGCTGCTTATCCATTGCGATTCAAATCCTCAGAGAAAAATGTTAAAGACTACTTTACCGTCGTAGACTGTTCCAATCTCTGGCCAGCAACGTTGGTCAAAATTCACAAAAACCGGAAGCTGGTAACCATTAGACAGCTCAAGAACAACGTCCGTAACCCGAGTCAACCGCGTAGACGAATACATCTCGTGAGCGATGTCGTAAGATTCAGGAGCGATTCCTTGGAAGACCGTTTGATTATTCGTGAGGTAGAGTGAGATCGCCTCATCCGCGTTTATTTCCCCACCTCTAGACTGGGTGAAATTAATTTTAGCATAATCCCTACCCTCGAAACTAATGTTCATCAGTTGCTTGATGGTTTGAATGTGCAGGGTATAGTCTTCCGGCAGGCCCAAAATCTTCGCCAAACCTTCCGGAATTTGTCTCGCGCTTGTTAGCGAAGGTCGAGCACCCGAGTTCTTGTTAAATTTAAATGGATCCGGTTTCCAAGTTTCGACCTCATAATATAATTCTGCTTCAAGGTCATTGTTGCAACCGAACGGTGATGGGATCGACTTTACGTTCCAATCTCGACTGTCCTCGACTTCATCTTTTCTTGTCACGTTCTCAACGATCCGCGAACTCATGAGGTTCCAGCTAGAAAAGTGATCATCCTGGAGGCCAAAAACGTGTCCGAGTTCGTGTATAAGAGTAAAACGGAGAGCATTGTGAGTTCCATAAGACCACGGCTTCGGATGCAGAGTCCGTGATCGAGGTCGCAGCGCTCCCCGTTCCGGTGCAATATAGATAACACCTCTTCCGCGAAGATGAACCTCGTCGTAGCTAGTCCTGAAAGCTCCGGCCAGAAGCTGACGATAACCAGGCCAGCTTTCTTTTTGATCTTCCGAAAGGAAACCGAATTGAAATTTTATATCCGTCGTTGCCGCACATGCCATTTCCCTGACAAAGTTCTGGGTACCAAGACGAAGGTTGACGCCACTGACTTCGTCGATGTATTCACGAAAGGTAGTTCGTGAAAAGGTCCGCGCCCAATAACCGAAGGCCTCATCGACCATCGAAGCGATCTTATCCTCAGAGATATCGCTAAACTCCGGAGCAACCTCGAGGCAATAGCTGACAGTTTTGGTGTTGTGTAAAAACCAGGGGTTAAATTGATTCCCGTAAATGTTCCCGCCTCCACTGGACCCATTTCCCGCAAAAGCGAGACCCGCGCTAAGTGTAATAAGACTAGAGACCAATAACTTTTTCATTAACTCCTCCAAGACTAGATTTGTGTTCTTAAATCAAGTATAGTGCCTCATGGTAAGTAGTCCCTTACTGTTTATTGCTAATTATCCGAAGAATGTTTAGCATTTACTAATGAACACTTACCAAGCAAATGATTACCGAGACCTTATAGCACACTTTCTAGAGGTGAAAATAGGTCGAGGATCAAAGGCGAAGCTGGCCGAATTCCTGAACTGCCAACCAGGCTATATTTCCCAGGTTTTGGGTAAAGGCAAAATTCATTTCAGCTCGGAAAACATCGTTAAAATTTCCCATTTCCTGGATCTTGATGAGGGAGAAAGTGACTTCCTCATGGACCTTCTTCAAAAGGAGCGTGCCGGGACCGTCGAGGCCCGGGAGTTTTTTGACAAGCGCTTGATTCGAAAGCGGCAGGAAAACCTCAAAATAGAAAAGCAAATTACCGAGCTAAATAACCAGGACCTAGACGATGCGGCCAAGGCCATCTACTACAGTCATTGGGCATACAGTGCAGTGCACATGGCGGCCTCCATCCCGGAACTTAATCGGATTGAAAAGCTCGAGGCGAAGCTTAAGCTCCCGGCCCCCTTCCTTAAGAAGGTCCTCGCCTTCTTGGAAGAGAAGGGTCTCGTGACCCGCAATGGTGAGCGCTATGGGATCGGGAAAACGAGGATCCATCTCTCCAAAGATTCTCCTCTCATCAAGGCCCATCACCAGAACTACCGTCACAAGGCGATCCAGTCCCTAGAATATGAAAATGGCTTCGACCTCCACTATTCCTCGGTCCTGACACTCTCAAAAGAAGACGCCCAGAAGGTGCGGCACCTACTCCTTGATTTTCTTAAGCAGAAAGAAGAGATCCTCATCCCTTCGGCGAACGAAGAAGTCGTCTTCATGAATCTCGACCTTTTTACTCCCTAACAATACTGTTGAGGAACTTCCTGCCCGAATCAAAATTTTCGCATTAAAGCATAAAGTCACTCCTCTTCGAAGCCGACGAGTTTCATCATTTAAAGGAGTTACCGTGATAAATATCCAAAAAGAAATCGAGACCCTCCAGAAAGATTACTCTGCTAAGCTTCAGGAGATCCAGCTCTCTCAGCAGTGGCACCTGCTACCGGGCCTTAACGAAGAACTTCAGAAGAACATCGTACGGATCACGGGCCAGCTCACTCAAACGAGCGGACTCTCTCTCATTCCGGGGAAGAGCAAGTACTACCGGCACAATGACTGCTCTATCGATCTCGACGCTGTAGTCTACGATGGGGACCGCAGCTACTTCGATGAATTCCTCGAGAACCCAGGCTTTCACTCTGAAGTCATTCATCCGTCAATACAGGCACCTAACTCAAAGAAGCACCTCTTAAAATCCTCCATGCGGCTCACGCGCGGTATGGCGCCGAAAGTTTTCAACAGCATCGACCGCTGCATTGACAAACTCGGGCTCACCTCCAAGATTGATATCTACTGCGCCCAAAACCCGGGAATGAACGCCTACTGCTATCCGCCCCACGAGGGATCGATCTATATTCTCCTGACTTCAGCGCTCCTCGAAAAGATGACTGAGGATGAGCTCACCTTTGTAATCGGCCACGAAATCGGTCACTTCCTTTATCAGCATCACTTGCTTTCGGCGATGGGCTCAGGGCTTGCGGCCTCTCAGTTTTCCCCGGCAGAAACGATCAAGCTCTTCTCCTGGCAGCGTAACGGCGAACTCACGGCAGACCGGATCGGTCTTATCTGTTGCGGCTCCTACGAAGCGGCCTGCACGGCGAACTTCAAGCTCTCAAGCGGTGTCACAACGGAGGACCTGTGCTTTAATCTGCAGGACTACGTGAACCAGTACAACGATATTGAAAACGAGATGAAGACCGGGGAAGGCAGCCCAGAGGATTTTTACCTCACCCATCCGATCAGCCCGATGCGGGTCATGGCGCTCGATCTCTTTTATCGCTCCGAGACCTATTCTAAGCACTTTGCACCCCACATGAATTCAGAGCTCACTGAACAGGAAATGGAAACAAAGATTGCGGGCTTCATGAAGCTCATGGAACCATCTTATCTTTGGGACAAGTCTGAGATCTCGAAGAAGATAAAGGAATTTATCTTCCTCGCGAGTATGGCCGTTTCCTGTGCCGACGGAGAGATGGAAGAAGCGGAGCTTAAAATAATTTCTCAAATCCTCCCAGAAGATCAGCATATGGAGATCATGGAAAAGATCAAAGGATGGAGTAATGAGATGATGCTACATGCAGTGGCCGAACAAGCGGAAAAGATTCTTCCGCATTTGACCTACGCCACCATGTGTAACATCATTCGGGACCTTGTCCTCCTCTCTGTGGCCGACGGAGAGTTCGAGGGAAGCGAGCATCAGGTGCTGGAAAAGATCTGTGAGGCCATCACTGTCTATCCGACCTTCATCGACGACGTCCTCAACTCGATCAATTACCAGCGCACGGCCGCTTAAAAAGACCAAAAACAAAAAAGCCTCTAAGAGAAGAATCTTTCTTAGAGGCTTTTTTATTGAAATAAAATCTTACTATTCGATGATTTCGAGAACCGATCTTTTCCGCAGCTTAGTGGAAGCAGCGTTGAGGATGGTGCGAAGGGCCCGAGCTGTCCGACCCTGTTTACCTATCACCTTACCGAGATCCGACTTGTCGACTTTGAGTTCAAGGACCGTAGTCTGCTCACCCTCGATCTCGTTGACTTCAACTCGATCTGGCATGTCCACGAGGGCCTTGGACATAAACTCAATAAGCTCCTTCAATTCACTGCTCATAGGTACCTGCTGAAAAGGTTTACCCCCCGTTGTCCGCTAAAGCGGCCCGAGCACGGGGTTAACAGCATTATAACTTAATGTTGTTATTTTTGA
>JAIYDC010000148.1 GCA_027487685.1 Pseudomonadota bacterium
CTGCAAAACCTCATCCCACGAGGGGAAAGCTAAGTCGTCGTTTCTGAAGGAGATCGACAATGCTAGTCAAAATTTTTGATCGAAATAATTCCCTTAATCGATGTTGTTGCCACCAATTTTAGATGGCAGTTAGTAACTCTTGTGTTGCGTCCTGATAATATCGACGAGTTGGGCAATATGCTCGGGCATGTGTTGAAAGTTGAGGCTTGAGAGGTGGATGTGCTGCTTTGGGAGGCCCTTCAGGTCATAAGAGCTGAGGTTTTTATCATTAACCGTGTGATCTGGGACAATGGCGATACCGACGCCTTTTTGAACGAGCTTGAGGATGGTGGTGATCGAATTTACCACGATGATCTTTTGTGAGCGCTTTTTAAAGAGCTGGAAAAGATGATCGTTCTCGGAGTAAACGATCCACGGATGCTCGGGGGCCTCTTTGGGTGTGAGTTCTTTCTTGCTCACAAGGACCATCTTCTCCTCAAAAAGTTTGAGTGAACTTACGAGTTCACTTTGGATATTCTCCGTCGTGAAGATGAGGTCGTATTTACCGTTGTGAAGCTTATCTTTTAAGAGTTCCAGTGAGTTCACTTCAACCGTGAGTTGGTGCGCGCTGGTGCGCGAGAATTCTACCATCACGTCGTTAAACCAGGTTTCAAGGAGGCCGTGAAGGATCCCCACTCGGATCACTTTATTCATGTGCCCGAAGAAGATGTCCTGAAGTTTACCTTCGAATCTTCCAAGTTCCTCGAGCAAGGCCTGTCCTTTTTCCGTCAGAAGAACTTTTTTTGAAGAGCGGATGATAAGTTGGTCACCCACGGACTCTTCTAGAAGCTTGATCTGACGAGAGACAGCAGATTGAGCGATGTTGAGTTCCTGGGCGGCCTTTGAAAAGTTCAGTAAACGTGAGGTGACCATAAACGCTTTGAGGTAGCGGTAGTCGAGAGAGATCTCTTTCATTTCTTCGCCCACGGTGGAAGGAGGCCCTCGTCCTTGAAAAACTTGCCTCTGTGCTGGCCATCTGCGGCGTTATTCACGATGAAGCCCTCTTCATTGCTCGATGTATCCAACAGATAATCCAGGGAAAGCTCCTGGGTATAGAAGGCGGTGAATGGATCCATGAGTACCGTGAGTTCGAAGTCAATCACAGGGTAGCTCATTCGAAGCATCAGGTCATCGGGATGGGGCTCGGAGAAGCCTGTGTCATAGGTAAAGCCCTCGCAGCCTTTTCCACCGATTTTAATTCGAAATGACATTCCCTCGAGGGTGTAGTCATTGTCCTGCATGACCTGAATCTGGCGGACTGCGCTGTCAGTCACAAAAAATTTGATATCAGAGGCGGATAGTGTTCTTTCCATGGTGCCCATTCTAGCAGGTCTTTTGAATGTTGTCTTTAGACCGCCGAAATCTTATGCTTATTCGATTCCCTGGAGATGAAATATGAAGGTCCATTATCTCGTCGAAATCGTGAACCCAGAGCATCACTACGTTAAGGTCCGCCTTCGGATTGAGGACGTTCCCGGAGAATCGCTCAAAATGTTTCTCCCTTCCTGGAGTCCCGGTTCTTACCTCATGCGGGAGTATGCCCGCCACATCCGCTGGATTCAGGCAACTCAGGCCAACGGAGAGGTGCTGTTCCACACACAGCTGGCCAAAGGGGTCTGGGAAATTGACTGGAGGAAGTCCGCTGCGGCCACCCGGGAAACCACCCTCGAGGTGACTTATGAAGTTTACTGCCACGAACTCACGGTTCGAACTTCTCACGTGGATGCCTCCCACGCCTTCCTCCACGGGCCCTCTTATCTCGTGGGTATTCTGGATCATAAACTGCAAGATCCGACCATCGAGTTTCGATTTCCGCCGTCGTGGTCACGGCTTTCTACAGGTCTACGGGACGTCTCCCTCAACCGAGAAAGATTCCTCTACCAGGCCGCGGATTACGATGAGCTGGTTGACGCCCCCGTTGAGATTGGATGCCATGAGACGGATGGTTTCGACTTTCTTGGAAGGCCTCACCAGTTGGCGTTCTACGGCGTTCAATATCCCCACCGCCATGACCTGAAGGCCGACATTAAGAAGATCGTTGAAACGGTCGCCCGTCATTTTGATAATGACCTTCCCTATAAGGACTATCTTTTCCTCACTCATTTCGTACCTAAATTGTATGGAGGTCTGGAGCACCTGAACTCAACCGCCCTTCACTTTGATGGAAGGAAGCTCGGGAGTAGGAAAGACTACATCTCCTACCTTTCTCTCGTCGCACACGAGTATTTCCACCTGTGGAACGTTAAGCGGATTAGACCGCGGGAGCTTGGTCCCTTTGATTATTGTAACGAGGCCTACACCACACTCCTGTGGCTGGCCGAAGGCCTGACGAGCTTCGTCGACGACCTCTTTGTTTACCGGGCGGAACTTGCGACCCTTGAAGAGTATCTTGATATCGTGAAAGGGAATCTAGAAACTTACCTCAGCACTCCCGGACGTCGTTATCACTCTCTCGAGCAGAGTTCTTTTAATGCCTGGATTAAGCTCTACCGGCCAGATGAGAATTCAAAAAATTCGACGGTCAGTTACTACCTTAAAGGTGGTCTCGTCTTTACCGTCCTTCAGGCGCTTCTCGTTGAGCAGGGCCGCTCTGTTGACGAGCTTCTCTCTCTTCTCTGGAAGGACTTTAAAGAACACACCCATCGCGGGCTGGTTAAAGAAGACATCTACCGGATGGTGCGAGAGATTGGTGGTGATGAGATCCTCACTCGGTTTACGGAGATGGTGGAGTCCACAACTGATATTGATTTTGAAAGCGCCTTTCGGAAACTTGGCTGTGAGCTCAAGTGGAGCGAGCCCTCTTCGCCTTGGATCGGCGCTGACTTTGAGTACACCGGTGAGCGTGTCTTCGTGAAGACGATCTCTCTTGATTCGCCGGCCCAACGGGGTGGACTGAACGTGGGCGATGAGGTTCTTTTCTTGAATGAGCTGAGGTTTGAAAAGGGTGATGTCGATAAGCTCGGAACACTCCTCGTGATGGATCGGCCTTATGGACTCGTGATTTCTCGCCTCGGGAAACTAGAACGGGTGGAGCTTATCCCCGGTCGAGCGCCCCGGCAATTGAAGGAGATCTCCATCGTCGACCGCGGGCTGGCGGAAAGGGCGTTTAGTTTTTCGCCCAGGCCCGTGCTACTACATAAGGCCTAACCCGCTCCAATTCCCAAGACCCTTCGGATCCGGATTGAGGGTGGAGCCAGCGCTGATTGCCAATTTGGATCGACGAAAAATCAACGGGTCGATCCGAGGCCCGGGCGTTCATCAAGACTTTAAAGACCGCCTCTTTCAGGCACCAGAGTTCAAGATTATCCAGCGCGCTGTCTGACGGGTGCGAGATACGCTCCATGATGGTTTGTTTGACCACCCGCTCATCATGCTCGACGTCGATTCCAACCCCCCGGTAGGCCTGCCGGTCGGCAATCAGTGCAGCACCGCAATCAGAGGTATGTGTGAGTGAGATAGTGAAGTCTGAGAAATGGTGAAGTGCATCGAAACTTTTGAGAGTCAGTAACCGCGGCGGTGCGGATACTCCTCGTTCTTCGAGACAAAGCCGGAGCGCTTCTCGGGAGAGGAGGAATCCTGATAGCCGACCAGTGTGCACGGGTCCTTTGAAGGAGTGGTCTGCTAACGTGGGCCACTCCGGGTCCGTAGGATTTTTTAAAGATTGTGCGAGTCGAAAAGTTAGCATACCTGAGTGAGTTTATCCTGAATGGGCCTTTCTGGTAAGTTATAAAAAGAAGTTAGAAAATCTCTGGTTTTCGCTGATAATACTCTCTAGAGTTTCCATTAAAAGATACTAAGTTTTTAATTTCAATATGCGAAAGTCATCTTTCAGGAGAAGAAGTCATGGCCAATCATTTACGTCAGCAAGCTAAGCTTTCGGTCTACGGTCGTAAATCCCGTAAGTGCAACGTTCCCAAGAGCGAGCATGGGAAATACCTAAAAGTATCCCAATACTATGGTGAGAACGTTTACAACTACCATCTCTCAAAATCACTCTCCCTCGAAGACAAGGATGCACTCAAGCAAGTGCTCGACGGGAAGAAGAACATCGATCGGCCGCTTGCAACGAAAGTTGCTAACTCTGTCCTTGAATGGGCGAATTCCAAGGGAGCGACCCATTTCTGTCACTGGTTTCAGCCACTGACGGGTTCCACTGCTGAGAAGCATGACGCCTTCTTGAACTTTGACAATGACCGTGCGATCGAGACCCTCTCTGCCTCCCAGCTCATGCAGGGTGAGCCGGATGCATCGTCCTTCCCGCATGGTGGGTCCCGTGCAACTTTCGAGGCCCGGGGTTATACCACTTGGGATCTTACGTCTCCGATTTTCATTCAGGAATCCACCAACGGAAAGACCCTGGTTATTCCTACGGCGTTTGTTTCATACCATGGTGATGCACTCGATACGAAAACTCCGCTGTTGCGTTCTGATCTTCAGATGAATGAAGTCATGACAAAGTTCTGCCGGCTCGTCGGCATGAAGGACGTGAACAAGGTCTACACGACCTGCGGTGCTGAGCAGGAATATTTCCTGATCGACAAGGCCTTCTACTTTGGTCGTCAAGATCTTGTGATGACGGGTCGGGCCCTCATGGGCTCTCTCACATCTCGGAATCAGCAGTTAGAGGATCACTACTTCGGCATGATCGAAGACCGGGTCCTTGCGTTCATGCAAGAAGTAGAAATTGAACTCTACAAGATGGGAATTCCGGCGAAAACGCGGCACAACGAAGTGGCCCCAGGTCAGTTTGAATTGGCACCAATTTTTAAGGATGCCAACGCTGCTGCCGATAATAACCAGGTCGTCATGACAGTCCTTCGTAACGTGGCCCTGAAACATGATTTTGTGTGTCTTCTTCATGAGAAGCCCTTTGCTGGCGTGAACGGATCTGGAAAGCACTTGAACTGGTCGATGGCGACGGACACCGGTGTCAACCTCCTCGAGCCGGGCCATGACCCTCATGAAAACTACCGCTTCCTCGCCGTTGTTGCGACGGTCACCGAGGCAGTCTACCGCCACGCCGACGCCATCCGAATGGGCATCGCTTCCCACGGGAACGACCATCGTCTAGGGGCCAATGAAGCACCTCCGAGCATTATGTCTGTCTTCCTTGGATCGACGCTAACAGAAATCCTTGATTCGATGATCTCCGGAGGAAAGTACGTTGCCTCTTCTAAGACCCTGTTGGACCTCGGTGCGCGACAGCTCGCGGACCTCGTCAAAGACAACACCGACCGAAATCGGACTTCACCGTTCGCGTTCACTGGAAACAAGTTCGAGTTCCGCGCCTGCGGTTCTTCGGCATCTATCGGCTACCCGCTCTCGATCCTAAACGCGGCCGCAGTGGATGTCTTCGCTGAGACTAATAAGATCATTGAAGACGAACTCGCTAAAGGCAAATCAAGCGATGAGGCCCTCGCGACGGTCATCCTCAAATGGTATGGAAACGCCCAGCGTGTTGTTTTCAACGGCGACGGCTACTCTCAGGAGTGGGTGAAAGAAGCTGAAAAGCGCGGCCTCGGCAACATGCGCACCACTCCAGAGGCGATCGCTGTGCTGAAGGATGCCAAGAAGACCAACTTCCTGGTGAAGACTGGGGTCTTCACCGAGTCGGAGATTGCTACGCGCCACAACGTCATGCTCGAGCGCTATATCAAGTGCCGCGATATTGAACTCAAGACCCTCTCTGGTATGGTTCTGAAGAACGTCATTCCGGTGGCGGTGGATTACAAGGCCCAGCTTGCCGACTCGATCAAAAAGCAGAAGGAAGCGGGTTCAGACTCCTCGCTTGAACTCGAAATTCTCAAGGACCTTGCAGCAGTTTCAAAGTCTCTTTACGAGCAGACCCAGAACCTTATAAGTTCTCTCGATGCGATCCATAAACACGACGAAGAAACCGTCGCGCGTAAGATTGCACAAGAACTTATGCCTCAGTCGTTTAAGATCGCTGAGCTGTGCGGGAAGGTCGAGGAGATCGTGCCAGACGATCAATGGCCGCTCCCCAAGTTCTACGACATGCTCTTTATTCGTTAGTCTTCCAGAGAAGAGGCCACTACAAAGTTGGCCTCTTCTTTTTTTGTACGATTCAACCACAAGTAGAAGCCGCCTCGTATCCGTCGAGCCGTAGGATTCCGGAGTCTGACGTTCGTTCAGAGATCTTGCTAGATTAACCAGACGTACGACGAACCTATTCGGCGTACTTGGATTCATCCGGAAGCCTGTGTCGATGAGACACTTTAAACCACGCGTTATCTCTCCCACGATCTTTGTGCCATCATCAACGATGAGCTTTTTTAGCTTTATTCCACTAGGTCCCCAATCAGCAAACAGCCTAGGCCGTTGCTCAAGGTGTCGCAGATTTTAATCCTTGACTCTTTTCTGGATGGCCCTTATCTCTATTAAAGACAGTCTCTTAATATAGGATAAAAATGGCAGACAAAAAATATCTGGTGATCGTGGAGTCTCCCACGAAGGCTAAGACCATCCGCAAGTTCCTTCCAAGTAATTATATTGTCGAAGCAAGCATGGGTCATATCCGGGATCTTCCGCAGTCTGCGTCTGATATTCCGGCCGCTCTCAAAAAAGAAGAGTGGACTAAGTTAGGCGTCAACGTCGAGGAAAACTTCGAGCCACTCTACATCGTTCCCAAAGATAAGAAAAAGATAATCACCGACCTCAAGGCCAAAATGAAGGGCGTTGATATCATCTACCTCGCGACCGACGAAGACCGCGAGGGAGAGTCGATCTCCTGGCACCTTCTAGAGCTTCTGAAGCCGAAGGTCCCTGTGAAACGGATGGTGTTCCACGAAATCACGAAGACCGCTATCCTGAAGGCGCTGAAAGAGACACGGGATGTTGACGAGAAGCTCGTTCGCGCCCAAGAGACCCGCCGGATCCTCGACCGGCTTTATGGCTACACGCTTTCGCCGCTTATCTGGAAGAAGATTGCCTACGGTCTTTCCGCCGGCCGAGTTCAGTCCACTGGCCTTAAGATGATCTGCGAGCGCGAACGGGAGCGGATGCGCTTTAAGCGCTCGGTCTATTGGGACATTAAGGCCCAAGTCCATCCGGAGAAAGATAGAAAGGCCCTCTTCGACGCTAAACTCACTTCCGTAAAAGGCGGCCGTGTTGCCGGCGGTAAGGACTTTGATGGTCTGACGGGTAAGTTGACGGATGAGAAGAAGGTTGTGCTTCTCGACGAAAAAATGTCGAAGGATCTTGCCAAGAATATTGAAAAGGCGGCTTGGAAAGTCATCTCCGTGGAGGAGAAGACGTTTAATTCGAAGCCTGCCATTCCGTTTATCACCTCTACGCTCCAGATGGAGTCCAACCGAAAGCTCGGTATGTCTTCTAAGGACACGATGAGGACGGCCCAGCGGCTCTATGAAGAAGGTCTCATCACCTATATGAGAACGGACTCCCCAAACCTCTCCCAGGAGGCGATCAATGCCGCCCGGACGATGGTGGTTGAGCTGTACGGAAAGAACTACCTGAATCCAGAAGTTCGGCAGTACCAGGCGAAGACTAAGGGCGCACAAGAGGCCCACGAGGCCATTCGCCCAGCGGGTGCAGAGTTTACGCACCCAGAAAAAACCGGTCTTTCTGGACGGGAACTTCAGCTCTATGAGCTTATCTGGAAGCGCACCATGGCGACCCAGATGAAGGAAGCCGAGAAGGCTTCTATGACGATCAAGATTGAGGCCGGGGAGGCCGAGTTCTCATCAAGCGGAACTCGGATCTTATTTCCTGGTTTTCTTCGCGTGTACGTCGAGGGCTCGGACGATCCGGAAGCAGCTCTCGAAGACAAGGAAGTCATCCTTCCGGTCCTGAAAAAGGGTGACCTCCTGAAGGCCGCAGTCATTTCGCCGGAACATCACGAGACCAAGCCTCCGGCACGATTTACTGAAGCATCGATCGTTCAGTCTTTGGAAAAAGAGGGCGTGGGCCGACCTTCAACCTACGCCTCGATTATTGGCACGATCCTCGACCGGGGCTACGTCCGAAAAGATGGCTCTGCTCTTATTCCAACGTTCACGGGAATGGCCGTGATCCAGCTCCTTGAGAATCATTTCGAGCACCTGGTCGACTACTCCTTTACTTCAGAGATGGAGGCCTCTCTGGATAAGATTGCTTACGGTGAAGAGGATTGGTTGAAGTACCTGACGAAGTTCTATAAGGGCAAAACGGGACTCGCCAAGAGAGTTGAGGAGCAGGATAAAAAGATCAAGCCTGAGGAATCTCGGACGATCCATATCACCAAAGATGGCAAAGATATGGATATCAAGGTCGGGCGCTTTGGGCCCTATGTGGTCGAGATCAATGGCAAGGATGAGGTCCACGCATCGATTCCTGAAGACATTGCACCGGCAGACCTTGACCCAGAGCAGATCAAAGAGTTAATTAAAACTCATGCCGAGGGCCCAAAGCCCATCGGAAAAGATCCCAAAACGAAGCAAAGTATTTATGTTCTGGTCGGGCGCTATGGAGCGTACTTCCAGCTGGGTGAAGTCACAGATGAGAACCCAAAGCCCAAGCGTGCCTCTCTTCCTAAGGGGAAAGATCCAAAAACGGTAACTGTGGATGAGGCGGTTCAGGCGCTTTCTCTCCCGAGGGAGCTGGGTCTTCATCCAGAGACGAAGAAGCCGGTTCTTGCCAATAATGGAAGGTTCGGGCCCTACGTCATGCACGAGGGGAACTTCCGTTCTTTAAAGAAAGAGGACGACCTGCACAGCGTAGATCTTAAGCGTGCTGTGGAGCTTCTTTCTGAAGAGAAAGGAGCATCTCGCCGGGGTGGTAAGGTTTTACGGGATTTTGGTCTGGTGGCGAAACTCAAAAAGAAGGCCCAGGTGTTGGATGGGAAGTATGGACCTTACATCAAAGTGGGCACCAAAAACATCACCCTTCCGGAAGACAAGAGAGATCC
This sequence comes from Pseudomonadota bacterium, assembly GCA_027487685.1. Lineage (GTDB taxonomy): Bacteria > Bdellovibrionota > Bacteriovoracia > Bacteriovoracales > Bacteriovoracaceae > Peredibacter. The sequence goes on from JAIYDC010000148.1 coordinate 8,963, forward strand.
CAAAGTTATTGAAAAGATGACGGAAGCTGAACTCGCTAGCATCGTTCTAGCAGCGGCCAAGAAGTAGGTTGGTGACTGTTTTTTCAACGACTTTTCGTTGACAGCTAGCGCCCTCCTAGGTATCTTTCCAGAACTTTATTTTATTGATTACTCGTTTAATTAAGGATCAGCATATGAAAAAAGGTATCCACCCAGAGTACAGAGACGTTGTTTTCAAGGACGTTTCTTCTGATTTTGAAATCATCACACGTTCTACGATCAAAACTTCTGATAAGACGACTCTGAACGGCAAAGAATATCCACTCTATAAAGTCGATATCTCCTCTGCTTCTCATCCATTCTACACAGGCACTCAGCGTGTTATGGACACAGAAGGCCGCGTTGACCGCTTCAAGAAGAAGTACGGCAAGAAGTAGTCATTCTCAAATTGATTTTAAAAAAAAGGCTCCGAAAGGAGCCTTTTTTTTTACCCCTTCATTAGATTGGTCCTGATTGTTATTGTTTCTTCTTCATGTCAAAGAGGTTTTGACAACTGGTACTCAGTTTCTTCTTCTGTAGCTCAGCGCATTTTGGGCTTTCTGCCTGACCGCTGACACAGCCAAGTCTTTTGAGCTCCTGGTTACATTGTTTTTCGATCACCTCATCATACTCAAGACGGATTTCTTCGGCAGAGGTGAGAGAAGCAAAAAGAGAGAGAGCGAGGATAAGCATTTTCATGAGAATCTCCTTTTATTTAAAGAGCAGTGCGGGCGAGTTCCATAACGATTCGGCCTACGCCGTAAGGGACCGAGTAATCCCGGCCGGTGGAATAGTAGACAGCGTGGTTAAAACCTAGCTTATGCAGCCATTCATGCATCATGGTTTTGCTCGTTTCTGGCACCGTATAGGAATTAAGAAACTTGGTATTCATATTGATGTACATGCTCGAGCTTGAGGTAAAGCCCACTGTTGATGAGGCCTGATAGTAGGTCTTGATTTTGAGGTCCATCTCGTTGTCCTGGGCCGGGAGGAGCCTCTCGGCCCCGTTCAAAATTTTGTAATAAATCTGGGTGTTGGTCAGTCCACCGTTGTCGACGAAGCGTTTTGCGCCGTTATAGGTAAAGTTGATGACCCGATCTTTGAAGGCTTCGCTTCTGACGATTTCGCGTACCTTCTGTTCCGCCCGATCGATCTTGTCTCGCTGGGTGGAGCTTCCGTTGTCCACTAAGACGTCAGTTGTCCAGGTGGTGGCCAGGGACGGGACGGAACCGAGGCCTGAGCGAGAAAAGAGCAGCAAGGCCCCAAGACTGAGAGTAGAAATCCGTTTCATCATGAAAACTCCTTTTCTAGTGTCGTTGCCCTTCCTAAGGCAACGCCGGGATGTTCATCCTGGTGATAGGGATTTTCACTTTCATGGATTTTTGCGCAAGTTTGGTCGGATTTTTTTTTGAGAATAACTTAAGATCTGGCAGGATTTGGGGGCGTTAGCTTACCAGGGCGAGAAGTTCGGTCATGGAGAATTTTATGACCTTTGTACTAGAAACGTTGATTGTGCAGATGACCATAGGCAGTGAGATTGTAGATTGTAGAAAGTTTAGCAGCACTGATGCTTATGACGATGAGAATGCTGAAGATTCTTAGCATGCGAAAACACAAGGATCATGGAACCAAAAATAGAGACACCGTGACTAAATTGATCCGACGTCTTTCCCTCCAGGATGATTCCTAGGAGGATCAGCGTCAGGCCACTTGCGGCGGCGCCTAAGATCCAGGTCAGGCCATGCTTTCGGTAACCCGGCACAAAAGCTAGAGGTGAAGTGAAGAGGATCATGAGACCCACCACAATATGAATCCAGCTGGAGTGGGTATAAGCAGAGATGGCCGGGAAAAGAACCGGAAGAAAGGCCACCGCGATACAGTGGATCACGCAGGCGGAGGAGAAGGCGATGCCAAGCCGGTCCCAGACTTTTTTCATCTCCCCGGTATACCTCTTACAGGTGATCTCGTCTATAATGGGCATAAATTGTTTAGGCATATGCCGGGAGTAAACTATGAAAATATCATCGTTTTTTATTGGACTCGTTTTTTCTCTGTCTGCCTTCGCTGCGAAAGTAGAAGTCGACGTCAGCGGGATGACTTGTGGAATGTGCGTCGAGGCGATCACGCGGGAGCTTAAGGCGACAAATAAGGCGGAAAACATCTCCGTTAGCCTCGAAGACAAAAAAGCACGTTTTAGCGATCTTAAGGATCTTAAACTTACCGACGCGGAGATTAAAACAGCGATAAAAAAAGCAGGTTATGAAGCAGTGAAAATCCGCCGGAATTAATGAAACCTGTCTTCATCGTCTGGGGCTCACAAACCGGCAACGCCCAGAATCTGGCCCATACCATCGGAGACGCTCTCGGCGACGAGGTCCCGGTGGAAGTGCATGACATGGGAGCTCTCGACCCGGAGCAGATTAGTTATATCGAGCGGCTCCTCATCGTCACCAGCACGTATGGTGACGGGGAGCCACCGGACAACGCCTCTGAGTGGATGAGTTTTCTGAAGTTCGGTGATGAGTTGGACTTGTCGCACTTGCGTTTTGCCGTGATTGGCCTGGGAGATCCTTACTATCCTCATTTCTGCCAGGCGGGGAAGGATTTTGACGAATTCCTCCGTCAAAAAGGCGCACACCCGCTACTGCCTCGTTTGGACTGCGACCGCTACTACGAGGAGCAGTACCCGGAATGGGTCCGAGAGCTAAAATCGCTACTGCAGGAGAGTCTTTCGGATTAGACTTAAGGAAGTGTTCCACGGAGGGCAGATGATGAAGATTGGCATACTTTCGCGCAACCCGAAGATCTATTCAACTCACCGGCTGGTCAAGGCCGCCCTCTCCCGAGGGCATCGAGTGCGCGTGGTTAATCCTCTCCGGTGCTACATGAATATCACGAGCTCAAGACCCATGGTCCACTATCGCGACGAAAAGCTGGAAGACTTTAACGTGGTCATTCCCCGTATCGGTGCCTCGATCACTCACTACGGCTCAGCGGTGCTTCGGCAGTTTGAGATGATGGGTGTTTTCTCCCTTAACGAATCTACCTCAATCACGCGATCACGGGATAAACTGCGCTGCCTGCAAATTCTGTCCCGATCTGGCATTGGTCTCCCAGTGACGAGTTATGCCCACTCGACGAAAATGACCGAAAAGCTCATCCATATGGTCGGCGGTGCCCCCTGTGTCATCAAGCTCCTGGAGGGAACTCAGGGGAAGGGTGTCATCCTGGCCGACACTCAGAAAGGTGCGGAAAGTATCATCGACGGCTTCCGGCAGATGAAGGCGCACTTTCTCGTCCAGGAGTTTATAAAAGAGAGCAACGGCTGCGACATCCGCGCCTTCGTTATCGGGGATCGAGTCGTCGCAAGTATGATGAGGCGGGCCAAGGAAGGGGAGTTCCGCTCTAATCTTCACCGAGGCGGTTCAGCGGTAGCGGTTGAAATCTCTCCCGAAGAGTCACTGGCCGCAGTCGGTGCCGCGAGAGCTCTTGGCCTTAATGTTGCCGGGGTAGACCTGTTACGCTCGGCACGAGGTCCCTTAGTCCTTGAGGTCAACTCTTCCCCAGGTCTTCAGGGAATCGAAGCGTCGACCGGGTTAGACATAGCCACAATGATCATTGAATACATTGAGCAGAACATCGGTGAGACGGAGTATGCGGGCTAGCTGACCGAGGTGCTGGTCACTTGAGCCGATAGCGCCTTTCAGAAAGCGGAAGCTGGAAGAACTCCTGAAGACTCAGACCCTGCTCATCGCAAAATCCTCTGAGAGCTTTAGCGAAACTCTTCAGGAGATCAGGACCCTGGTACACGTACGCGGTGTAGACCTGGGCCGCCTTCCCACCATCCCTCCAGAGGTGAAAGAGATCGTCGGGAGTGGTGATCCCACCTACTGCGATGAGCTCCAGCTCACCCAGTTCCTGAAGAATGACTTGGCGAATGGCCCGCGCCTTTTCTCTCAAAAGGACGCCCGAGACGCCTCCGACTCCGCGCTCTGGCATGATTGTCGTATTGGTCGCTATGAGACCTGTGAGGTGCAAATCCCGGGCGAGTTGAGTCAACTCGAGAACCTTACTGGTCTCCAGGTCTGGTGCGATCTTAAGGTAGAGGTCTCTCACGCTATCGCGTTGCTTGAGCTCTCGAAAAAGCTCCCTAAGGTAACCGGGTTCCTGGAGAGACCGTAATCCGGGGGTATTCGGAGAAGAAACATTGATCACGAAGTAGTCGGCGGCATCGGAGAGGGTTTCATAGAGCATGGCAAGCTCGCTGATGCTCTCTTCTGCCGTAGTATCCTTGTTCTTGCCTAAGTTGACCCCGAGTGGCGCAGAGTGAGCGTATTGGCAGAGTCGAGGCCGGATGGCAGCGACGCCGTGATTAGGAAAACCCATGGCGTTGCGTAGGCTATGCTCCTCCGGGTAGCGGAACATGCGAGGAAGCGGGTTTCCCATCTGTGACCTAAGCGTCACGGTGCCGCATTCAATAGCACCGAAGCCCTGGGCCGCAAAAAAGGGCAGGGCCTCTGCATTTTTATCCAGTCCCGCTGCAAGACCGACAGGGAAAGTCCAGCGAAGAGAGCCTACTGCAAGGCCCAGGCGTTGATCTGGACTGACACCGGAGAGTTTCCCGAGGAGGGGGCAGAGTCGTGCTACCTCGAGCGTAAAATTATGTGCTGTTTCAGGCGCCATGGAGAAGAGCGCGGGCTTGAGAAGGGAGTAAAACATGGCCCAAATAGTAGTCACCTTTTCTTTGAAAGTCATTAAAGGCTATGGTTTAATTTAAAGCTGTGAGGTTCTCATGCGCTTGCTTTTTGTGCTCCTGATCGCTGCTTCTTCGGCCTGTGCCCAGCACGGTTCACAGCCGGATAAAGAGAGCTCTGCCGACATTCGTGCAGCTGTCGAGGTGTTTCGCATTGAAGAGGTTAATCCTGTGTCAACGGTCTGGCTCGAGCGCACGGCTGGCCTCGACTACCTCCTGGTTATGAAGGTAGGTGACGGCGATGAGAAGATTCAAAAGGTCTCCTCTCTCGTTGCGCGTCAGCTTGAGCAGGAGTTCGCGACGAAGTTTTTTGCCTGCCAGTATGAGCTTCCTACCTTAGACGGGGATTGCAAACCGAAGCTTCGCCTGGTTCTGAAGGGGGACCCGCAGGAGATCTGCGGCAAAGACGATAGAAAAGCTCAGGAGATCGAGCCGTTTCTCAAAGGGCTTACACAGCGGTTCTAGGTGAAAATACTTTGCAACTCCACTCCCGTAGATAGAAAATAGCATAACAATTCGTACCGCAAATCGAGGTTCCATGAAATCCCAGGTTCTCCTTCTCAGTTTGGCCCTGCTCGCTCCAGGAGCGGTTGCCCAGCAGACTAGCTCACCCGTATCGACTAGCGACGACCCGTCGATCTTGGGTTCGATCATGAGTCCGAAGCCGCGCTATACCCGGGAGATGGTTCTGGGCAATATCCTCAAGGGGGCCTTGGAGGCGATGCACTTCACTGGTAAAGAGATTAATAACGAGCTTTCTCGGAACGCTTTCAAGGTTTACCTCGAGCGCCTCGACTACGGTAAGCAGTTCCTCCTTGTTTCCGACGTCAAGCAACTCGAAAAATATCGCGAGACCTTCGACGATATGATGATCTCTGGTGATTTGGCGGTTCTAGATACATCCTCTGAGCTTCTCAACAAGCGCATCGGCCAGATCGAAAAGCACGTTGAGGGAATCTTGTCAAAGCCACTGGACTACAACCGTAAAGACCTACTCGAAACCGATCCCAAAAAGCGCACTTTTCCAAAGACCGAAGCCGAACTTTACCAACACTGGGAACGGCTCATGAAGTATGAAGTTCTGAGCCGGATTGTGGATAAAAAAGAGGAGCAGAACGGTCTTGCGACCGACGACAAAGGCAAGAAGAAGAAGCCAGTCCCTGAGAAGAAAATGACAGATGTTGAGATCGAGAAGGATGCTCGAGAGAAGGTCCTTAAGTCCTTCAAGAAGATCTTCTCCCGCTTAGTGAACGAGAAGCGTTCGGATAAGCTCGATAAGTTTTATAATGCCATCACTAAAGTTTTTGACCCGCATACGAACTACCTTGTTCCCGAAGAGAAGGAAGACTTTGATATCGATATGTCCGGGAAGCTCGAGGGCATCGGCGCCATCCTCCGGGAGGAGAATTCCTACATAAAGGTCGAGCGCATCGTGCCAGGCTCTGCTTCATGGAAAACCAAAGAGGTCGAAGCCGAGGACGTCATTCTTAAAGTGGCTCAGGGTAAAGAAGAGCCGGTCGATGTCGTCGATATGTCACTCCGTGATGCGGTTAAACTGATCCGAGGCAAGAAAGGATCGGAAGTTCGACTCACCATCAAGAAACCTAATGGACTCGTGAAGGTCGTTCCCATCATCCGGGATGTCGTCGAGATCGATGAGTCCTACGTGAAAGGAACCGTCCTTGAGCTTGCCCCAGAGAAGACAAAGATCGGTTATATCTCTATTCCTAAGTTCTACCGCGATTTTAATGATCGTGCGGGCCGAAATGTGACCGACGACACTCGCCGGGAGATCGAGCGCCTTAATAAGGAAGGCGTTGATGGTCTTATCGTCGACCTTCGAAATAACGGGGGAGGAGCTCTCGAAGATGCGCGGATGATTTCGGGACTTTTCATCGAAAAGGGGCCCATCGTTCAGGTGAAGGCGAACACTGGTAGTACCGACATTCTGGCGGACACGGATTCAAAAGTTGATTTTCAAAAGCCTACGATCGTCCTGATCAACCGCTTTGCCGCTTCTGCCTCGGAGATTTTAGCAGCTGCACTCCAGGACTATAACCGCGCCGTCATTGTTGGCGGAGAGTTTTCACACGGTAAGGGCACGGTTCAGGCAGTCGTCGATCTTGACGGCTACGTCTCTCCCATGGCCAAGTCCTATTCGCCTCTTGGTGCTCTCAAAATCACCATTCAAAAATTTTATCGCATCAACGGGTCCTCTACTCAGTACAAAGGAGTGAGCCCAGATATTATCCTCCCGGACCAGTTCTCTCACCTTGAGAGTGGAGAGAAATTCCTCGACTACTCTATCCCGTGGGGCGAGGTTAAGGCAGTTAAGTACGATAAATGGAAGCCGGCCTACGACATCAAAAAACTAAGAGTTGCCTCGAATGAGCGGGTCAAGAAGAGCCAGAAGTTTAAGCATGTCCTCGACTCAATCCGATGGTACAAGGAACAGAAGGAGCGTTCGAAGCGCTCTCTTGCAGCTACGGACTTTGAGCGCGAGCGTAAGATGATCCGCGAGATGGCCGATGTCTTTAAGAAAGAGGAAGAAAGTAAGAACCTTCAGGTTCGTGACCTCTCTCCGAATGCAAAAGATAAGGCCCAGCTTGAGAAATTCGAGGAGTTCTCGAAAACGCTCAAGAAGGACGCCGTCATCGAAGAGTCATTGCAGATTATGAATGACATGCTAAAAGTCTCAAAAATCTAGGTCTCATGCACCTCAGAGCAAGATTGAAGAACCCAAAGGATTTAGAGTGAAGTCAGCTTTGACCCTGGAACAGAAGTACGATTTTTACGAGCGCTCGGTTCAGAATGCCGACAGCGAAGTCTCGTTCATGCACGATGAATACAAGCGCTTCTATGGCCACTCCCCCTATACAATGCGGGAGGACTTCTGTGGAACTGGGGCAATCTCGTGCGCCTGGGTACAGCAATCTAAGGATTGTGAGGCCTACGGCATCGACCTCGACCCTGAACCCATCCGGATGGGTCAACAGCGCCACTTCTCGAAACTCACCAAGGCCCAGCAACAGAGGATGCACTACCACCAGGAAAATGTGCTTAAGACCTCGACCCCTAAAGTGGAAGTGGTATGTGCCTTTAACTTCTCCTATTGGATTTTCAAGAAGAGGAGCGAACTTCTTCGCTACTTTAAGTCCGTCAGAAAATCATTGAACAAACAGGGAGTCTTCTACCTCGACATCTTCGCGGGGCCAGAAAGTCAAAAGCTCATCACTGATACCAAGAAGCTCAAGGGGCTGACTTACTACTGGGAATGCCAGCACTTCAATCCTTTGACCCACGATTGTACTTTCGCCATCCACTTTAAGGATTCGAAGGGAAAAAAACACGAGAATGTCTTTACCTACCACTGGCGTATGTGGACCCTGCCTGAGCTTCGCGACATCCTTTTAGAAGCAGGTTTCTCAAAAACCGTGGCTTACTGGGAAGGCGACGACGAAGATGGGAATGGGAATGGGGAATTTGCGCCAGCTGATGACGCCCTAAACTGTGATGCCTGGGTCTCCTATATTGCAGCCCTGACCTAGTATCTTCTAGAACGTGACTGACTCGAGAAGCTCTATGACTTTCTGAAACCGTGAGGTCGGGAATGTTTCCTTGAGTTCCCTTAACATATCGTTTCGGTTAAGTGGGGCCCCTTCTGTCTTCAAGACGATCCGTGTGAACTCTTCGGCAACGATGAAGACAACCGACATCGGGGAGACATTGTTCCCCCAGTGCTCAGAGAAGCCAATCCCATTGAGTGTTCCGTGGTGCTGTCGGATGATCTGGTCTGCGCCCATGGGAGCATGAGGGAATTTTGTTACGAATTCAGCTGAGACTTGCGCATGTTTTTCCACCAACGTCTTCACTTCGGGAGAAAAATTTGCCTTCCTGAGCTCCAATGTCGAGGCGATCATGGCCTGTGTGTCGTCGCTTAGGGCGATGTCATGAAAGAAGGCGATAAACATGATCTTTTCTTCCTGATCCGGGCTTCCCCAATCGATGTTCCGAACGATATGGCTTCCCACGTAGGCGAGGATTTGGGTATGTCGGTAGACGTAGCTTGTCTTGTTCGAGACAAGACGCTCGACAAGTTTTGCAAGTTTTGGATTAGTTTTCACCGTCCGCTTAAGGGTGGCCATGTTCTTCTTTGCGAGTGTTACGGTCTCTTCGGTAATCCCGATGGAGAGGAGCTTTTGCGTGAGGTGTTCGACACTTTTATCGCCAGCGGTTAATTGCTCATCGACAGAGAGATCCAGGGCCTCGAGTTCTGTTATCAGTTCGTTGGTGACATTATTGACAAAATCGAGACGATGAAGCTTTTCGACATAGAGGTGGGTGATTCCCTCCTGAACGAGAGAATTCACTTCACTCTCAGTAAACTCTTTGAGTTTTGTGAACCGAATAACGAACACTGCCGGATCCTCGATGTCCTGGGAATACACCGGGCAAACAGACCGGCGTAGAACCTTAAAGTAAAGGATCGGAATGGGAAAGTAGTTAGGAACGACCTTGTCTGCCATCTCTTTCGCTGTGATCTTCAACGCCTTCGCCGTAGTTTGGATCAATGGCCTTAAGAGGAGTGAGTTTGGGATATGGGCGAAGGCCCCGGGGATTTCCTTTCCGGGCCCAATTTCGATCACGGGAATCGTAAGTAGGCGCTTCGCGAGGTATTCAATAATTAATTTGGCAGACTCTTCCTTCTCGATCTTTGAGCGGACGATAATCAGGTCTATGTTGGCCGCTTCTGTTTGGAGGAGTGCGATTGCGTACTCCGCCTTCTTTTTTGTCACGATCTCAAGGCCTAACCAGGTCGAAAGGTTGAGCATGTAGAACGATTCAATCTTAGGATTATTTTCTACTAAAAGCGTTAACGCCAATGAGTCCTCCGGGACCATTATAGTGTAATCTCAATGAGGATTTTTGCTCATTTTTTTGCTAGACTGGACTCGTCTAGTAGTCCCCTTTCGATTGGAGACCCAAGTGACCTCGCTTACAACCTTTTTCGATGCACCTTTTAATACCCAACAAGAAGACTGGGAATCCGTCCTGAGGGCAGAACTGAAGTTGCCGGATATATCGGGCAAAATCCTAAAGAAAACGATCAGTGGACTCACCTGGCCCACGCTCTCCCTTGGCCGTCGGGGTGAAACCTCTCTTTCACCTGAGACTACCTGGAAGAAGGCGTCTACGACCTATGTCGCACTCAGCCGGAGTGACGCCACTTACGCTATCCGTGACGATCTTAAAGGCGGAGTGCGAAACTTCTTTTTCCACCGCGGAGCTCTTGATACTCAAACGTGGAGCATCGTGGAGTCTGTTCTTCAGGAGCATTCGGCGCTGGATGAGCTTGAGGTCTTTTTTCTAGGTAGCAAAGGCTTTCGCTCCACTTCTATTCGAGTGATCTCAGACATCCTAAGTGGCACTGAGGCCCACGATGCCGGAGGACACTCCATTCAGGAACTAGCGGTTCTGGCCAAGAAGTTGACCGAGGCCCAGGACCGAGACACTTATATCGGCGTATTTGTCGATTCGCATTTCTTCCACAACATCGCTAAACTTCGTGCCGCTCGTCTTCTGGCCAAGAAGATCTTTCAAGAAAACGGTTATACGTCTTCCATCAAACTGGTCGCACTCACGAGCTACCAAGGGTGGACCATTTTTGAGCGCTATTCGAACATGCTCCGGAACGAAACGGCCGTGGCCTCGGCCTATATTGGGGGAGCTGATCATGTTCAATCTGCCGGCTATAACTCGCTTTTAGAACTTGAGGCCCGAAATCTCGTCACAGATGATCATGTGGAACGCTCAAGGCGGATGGGTCGGAATACTGGCCATATCCTTGCGCTCGAGAGCATGCTGGGTGTGGTTGATGACGCTGCCTACGGGTCTTATCATCTTGAAAATCTCACACAAGCGCTCTGCCAAGAGGCATGGAGTCTCATGCAGCGTCTCCTCGGGGGAGCGGATCTTACTCCTGAACTGGCCCGTGTGCGCGAGGAGCGGCTTCGTTTGGTCCAGCACCGGCGGTTAGTCTTTTCTGGTATCAATGACTATCCGGATGTCAAAGAAGAGCTTCGAGTAGAACTCAAGTCGCCAACGGTTTTCCGTGTGGCCCGATGCTTCGAGGAGCTGCGGCTCCGTATGGAAAAACTTCCCAGACCTCAGGTTTATGTGGCCCTCTTCGGGGACTACGGGGCCCTAAATGCTCGACTCAATTTCGTAAAAAACTATTTTGAACTCCTGGGTCTGCAGGTTCGGGAACCTGGACACTCCGTCAATGATCTTACTGCTTTCAGCGCCGACTTGCGTTCAAGAGGAGAGGAAATCGTAGTTCTTTGCGCCGCCGATGACCGGTACCCGCTTCTTGCTCAATCTGCCCAAGAGTCTCAGACTGCACATAAATTTCTCGCAGGGAAGGCCGAGCTTCCTGGCCATAAAAACCTTTTCGCAGGTCAAAACGTCTACGAGGTTTTGGAAGAGATTGTCCTGGCCTTTGAGAGGAGACACGCGTGAACGATTTTAGAACTATGGCCTGGAGCACGCCTCGAGTTGAAGGTCCTCAAAAACGTACTGTCCTCGTATCGCCTGAAGGAATTCCGCTTCTGAACGCCTACGATTCAGGCGACGTAAAGTTCGAGCGCCTGACCAAGTCACTCCCAGGACAGACTCCTTTTATCCGAGGTCCTTACGCATCCATGTATTCCCAGAGGCCCTGGACCATCCGTCAGTACGCAGGGTTTTCTACCGCCGAGGAATCTAACCGTTTCTACCGGGATAATCTGACGAAAGGTCAGAAAGGTCTGTCCATTGCCTTTGATCTTGCGACCCACAGAGGCTATGACTCGGATCATCCGCGGGTGAAGGGCGATGTGGGGATGGCAGGAGTCGCAATCGATTCCATCCTCGATATGCGCATCCTGTTCTCGGGCATTCCCCTGGATCAAATGTCTGTGTCCATGACCATGAACGGCGCAGTGGTTCCGATCCTCGCTCTCTTTATTGTTGCCGGAGAGGAGCAGGGGGTCTCACCGGATAAGCTCACAGGTACCATTCAGAATGATATCTTAAAAGAGTTCATGGTTCGAAACACCTACATCTACCCGCCGGAACCGTCCATGCGGATTATCGCAGACATCTTTAGTTATACCTCGAAGTTTATGCCGAAGTTCAACTCGATCTCGATCTCCGGCTATCACATGCAGGAGGCCGGGGCCACGGCCGACCTTGAGCTTGCGTACACCCTGGCCGACGGTCTTGAGTACCTTCGGACCGGCGTTCGCACGGGGCTTGACGTAGACCACTTTGCACCTAGGCTTTCATTCTTCTGGGCGATCGGAATGAATTACTTTATGGAGGTTGCCAAGATGCGAGCGGCACGCCTCCTTTGGAGCAAGATCGTCTCCGATTTTAAACCGAAAAATGCCAAGTCTCTAGCACTGAGAACTCACTCACAAACCTCTGGGTGGTCTCTCACGGCCCAGGATGTTTTTAATAACGTCACTCGGACGGGCATCGAAGCTTTGGCAGCGGCCCACGGTCACACGCAAAGTCTTCACACCAACTCCCTCGATGAGGCGCTGGCACTGCCCAGCGAGTTCTCTGCCAGAATTGCTCGAAACACGCAGATCTTTATTCAGACTGAAACGGATACCTGTGATGTAATCGACCCCTGGGGGGGAAGTTACTTTGTTGAGGGCCTGACTCAAGAGCTGGCGTTGAAGGCCTGGGAGCATATTGAGGAAATTGAGGCCTTAGGTGGAATGTCTCAGGCGATCGCCAAGGGAATTCCCAAAATGCGCATTGAAGAGGCCGCGGCCCGCACCCAGGGGCGTATTGATTCGGGCGTTCAACCGATCGTCGGTGTGAATCTTTATAAGCGTGAGAAGGACGACGTCCCCAAGATCCTTCAGGTTGAGAATTCTGAGGTCCGCGAAGCCCAGATCCAACGACTCAAAAAACTTCGCTCGGAGCGCGACGAACCTCGGGTCCAGGCAACACTTGCGGCCATGACCGAGGCGGCCAGAAGCGGGCAGGGTAACCTTCTCGCCTTGGCCGTTGAGGCAGCGAGGGCCCATGCCACCGTCGGAGAAATGAGCCTGGCGATGGAGAAAGTTTTTGGCCGTCATCAGGCCGAGATTCGCACCATTAAGGGGGTTTATCTGAAAGAGGTTCAGTTAGGAAAAGTCGATACCAGCGAGTTGAAGTTGCTCCTTGAGAAGTTTCAAGCGAGCGAAGGTCGAAGACCTCGGATCCTGATTGCGAAGATGGGCCAGGATGGGCATGACCGCGGACAGAAGGTGATCTCCACCGCCTTCGCTGACCTGGGTTTCGATGTCGATGTGGGTCCGTTGTTCCAAACGCCGGAAGAGACTGCCCGGCAGGCAGCAGAGAATGACGTTCACGTTATTGGCGTCTCGTCTCTCGCAGCGGGACACCTGACCCTCGTTCCCGAATTGAAAGAAGAGCTTCGTAAGCTTAATCGTGAGGACATCCAAGTCACTATTGGTGGCGTGATTCCCCCTCAGGATTACGACAAACTCTATAAATTGGGTGTCGCCGGAATTTTTGGGCCTGGTACAGTCATAGCAGAGGCCGCCACGGAGCTTCTACGCAAGCTTAGCCTTGAACTCGGAGTCGAATGAAAAGATCGCTTAAATTAGAGGACTACGTTGAGGGCATCCGTCAGAAGGATCGAACCATCCTCGCGCGTGGAATAACCCTCGTTGAATCTTCTAATCCTGATCACCAACTTTTAGCACAAGAATTATTAAAGTCTCTGCTTCCAGAGACGGGTCGTTCTAAGCGCATTGGAATTTCCGGAACCCCCGGGGTTGGGAAGTCTACTTTCATTGAGGCCTTCGGTAAGCTCCTCACTTCGCAGGGAAAAACTGTCGCGGTGTTGGCGGTGGATCCTACTTCTCAGGTCAGTGGAGGCTCCATCCTAGGCGATAAGACCAGGATGAATGAGCTTGCGATCGACGCGTATGCGTTTATTCGGCCAAGTCCTTCTGGAGACACCCTCGGCGGTGTCGCTCGGCGGACACGTGAATCCCTTTACCTGTGTGAGGCCTTTGGTTTTGACTATGTCTTAGTTGAGACGGTAGGCGTGGGCCAGTCAGAAACGACAGTGGCCCAGATGGTGGATCTCTTTGTGATGCTCCTTCAGCCAGGGGCTGGGGATGACCTCCAGGGGATCAAGCGCGGGATCCTCGAGGTAGTGGATCTGGTGGTCGTCACAAAAGACGACGGAGACCAGCGGATCGCAATCCAGAAAGCGAAGCATGACTATCAGCAGGCCCTTCATATCCTTCGGCACGACGGATGGATGCCTCCTGTACTTTCATGTTCAGCGGTGACAAAGTTAGGGTTGCCAGAGATTCAAGAGACCATCGACTCTTTCTTCCACCTTCAGGGATCTCTCATTCAAGAGAAACGGGATCGCCAAGGGGTTGACTGGATGTGGCAGTTGATTCACCACGGACTTCGCGATGCTTTCCTTCAGGGAGTGGGTGAAGAGTCCATTCGCTCAATGGAGCGAGACATCCGAGGCCACAAACTCACTGCTCCTGAAGCTGCTACGAGGCTTCTTCAGAAGTTTCATCCGTAGCTAAGCCCCTCCGTTGGGACTATAGTATCCTCAAGACTCCTGCGCTTCAGGCCCTCCTTATCATTATTCGTCGGAAGCCCCGGAGCTTTCGGATAGGACGGATGCCTAAATCATCGAGCTCATTCTGGATTTTCATTCGGTTTGAGTGCGGTATAACCAGTCATACTGATAGACCGACTCAGATGTAACAGAAGGTCAATTTCTTGAAACGGGCCCTACCAGAGCAGCATGAAGTCTTGGGAAGTCCTTTAAGGGAGAGGGCATAAAGATGGCGGAGCAAGTTCTAAGGTTTTTAAAGAATAGAAACCTATCAGGGCTTCTATTCTTTAAAAAATAGCGGGTCTGTTTATCGATTATCGCTGACCCGAAGCTAAGGCTTAGCGACCTGTAGGACGATCATCGTCTTCAGGGAATCGAACCATCCGTTCGCAAACCTGCTGTGCCCCTGTTCGGTCGTAACCATTGTTTCGGTAAACGTCGTCCACGCAAGCACCAAAGCTAGGGTACCGGATCGGAGCAGCAGCGCAGGTATTGCGGGCCGCTGTTTGGTTATAGCCATTGTTCCGGTAGACGTCATCGACGCACACTCCATAACTCGAGTAGCGGATCCGCTGCTTAGAGCAATGCTCACGGGCCGCTGTTTGATTGTAACCATTATTCCTGTAAACATCGTCTACGCATACGCCATAACTCGCGTAGCGGATTCGCTGCTTCATGCAATGCTCACGTGCAGCCGTCTGATTATAGCCGTTGTTCCGGTAAACATCCTCCACGCAGGCACCAAAGTTCGGATAAGAGATCCGGGCCCGATCACAGACCTCTCTGGCATTGGAGGTATTATAACCATTGTTACGGTAGACATCCTCGATGCAGCTGACGTAGCTCTTGTAAGGGATGCGCATGCGTCCACAGAGTTCACGTGCTGCAGTCGTGTTGTAGCCGTTGTTCCGGTACACGTCCTCGACGCAGGCGCCGTAGGTTTCATAAGAAATCAAAGCTCGGGAACATATCTCCCCTGCGCCCGATGTATTATAGCCATTATTCCGATAGACGTCGTCGATGCAGGCACCAAAGTTGTCGTACCTCAGGGGACGCTGGGCGCAGACTTCCCTGGCCTGAGAAGTGTTGTAACCATTAGAGCGGGAAACAGATGAAACGCACTCACCAAAGCTATTGGTCTGGCCTTGAGCAAAGGCGGTGATGAGAAGAAGGGGAAGAGTTGCGAGGATCCGTAACATGATTGACCTCCTGAAAAGGAAACAGGTTGCAGAATATCACACGGATCCGTCTCGAGCCGATGCTCACCGTGTAAAAATGAAACTACTGATTCTGCCGCATCTTCCAAAGGAGCTGCGATATGTAGGGGCGGCGGGTTTCACCGGTAGCGACCATCAAGAGCTTCGTGATCTTAAGGTTTTCCGCATCGGTATAAAGAAGGATCAGAAGTTCCTGGATATAGTTGGTGTTGAGGGTGATGTAATTGTCTGTGCCCACTCCCAATTTTAGACCTTTCTTTTCCCACCAGGAGAAGGGATGGTCCTTGTAATCGGTGAAGCTCGTGGTGAGCTTATTGTTCGAACTCGGGAGGGCAATGAGGCCCACACCCTTATTAATCATGCGGTTCAGAACGTCGTGCTGGTAGTGCTCGACCTCCCGGGCGGTGTGGAACTTGACCTTAACAAAAATGCGCTTTTCATCATCGCTCAGGGCCTCGCCACGGAAGAGCTTGTCACGGACTTCGGTGTGCTCCCGCCAGTCCATGTCCATCAATTCCTTCCAGTCGCTGGAACCCACGTCGATCTTAGCACTCCGCTCATTTGCGATCACAAGGCGCCGGTAAAGGGAGTGAAAATAGAAATTGGGATTAATCCCGAGTGAGAGCCCATGTTCGAGGGTATCGATGTGCCAGATATTGAGCGCATTATCCACCGCCTGAACACCCTTTTTGAGAGTGTGCCAGGTTTCTCCGTGGTGGGAGCGGATCGAAAAGCCCTTAAAGTGGAGCTTCCGGAAACCTTGCTGCATCTCCGCGAAGTGACCCTTCCGGTATAGGTCTTTCTCCGAGCCGACGGTATCCACCTCACAGAGGTAGGGACAGAGGAACGGGTACTTGTCGATGATGTCGACGATGGCGTCGACCTGGGCCAGGAAATGGAGTTTCTTCGTTTCAAAGCGACTGGCATCAAAGAAGTTCGCTTCTTTACGGAAGCACGGAGATAGGACAAAGTCGAATTCGGGGACGCGTTTTTTAAACGCCATAAAGCCGTCATAAAGACCGAGGACTACATCCTCTTCTGTGAGGTGCTCTAGGCCCGGGATTTTCTCATCGGAGTTAGAAGTTGCGCGCGAGAGAGTGAACTTAAGCCGGAGCATGCCGACGTTGTAGTTATGGTAGAGCTGGGATGCCATATGGTAGGCCGCAGCTGCATGGATTTCCTTCGTGGTCAGGATCAGCTTGGGTAAGAGGAGAATTTTTAGGTAGCGATCGAAATACTCATCTTCTTTGAGGCGGATGAGATTGTCCACGTCCTCAATGGTTTCGATTCCAGTCGCCGTTCCAGCGCCATAAACCTGATCAATAATTTCGACATACACCTGGCGGTTAGGCCCCTGGAGGAGTTTCATTAAGTGAGGATGAATAAAGTCGGCCGAGAGGGAGCCCGTGAGGTGAATGTGCTCCTCGATATAGGGCTTTGGAAAGCGCTTGAAAAACTGGAAGAGCGCCTGTGAGACCTGATGCCCGAGGAGGGTTTTGATATCGACTTCATCGTTGTGGAAATCATTGATCAGGCGGCGGAACTCATGGAGGGACTTTCGCACCAGCGTATTGTCATCGCGGGCATCGCCCATGACCGCCAGCTCGAGCGTATCCGAGAGCGATATACCATTGGTCTCGGAGATAATTTTTATCAGGTGCTCCGTCAGGAGTTCGATCTTATTTCGGTGGGCCATTCCTAACTTTAAGACCGGGTAGGGTTAGGCGCAACAGGAAAAAATGTCTCTGACTGGATGTCTCGGGCATTTTGCTAAGTCGAAATCAGGCCGCTGAAGCCAAGATTACATGCTACACTTGTTTGAGTTGAAAAAGTTTACACTATGTGGTAATATATAAATAATGATTAAGTCTGTGACCGGCAAAATTACTAAAGATCTGGTGCAAAAAGGAGCTTCGAAGAGGTTCCCAAACAGACTGAATAAGAGGGCCATCTTTCTTCTCATGGCCCTAAGTGATGTGAATACCTTTGATGACTTGAAGCAAATTTGCGAGCCCCCTTCGCTGAAGCTTCATAAACTTAAAGGAAATTTGAAAGAGTTTTGGTCGATAACGATTGAGAAACCTTGGTGCATAATTTTTCGCTATGAGAAAGGCGAATTTCTCGATGTCGAAGTAGGAGATTATCATGATTGAGTTATCTGTCCGCCAATCTGCAGGAGAATTTTTAAAAGTCATGATCCTCGAAGAACGAGGCCTTACTCAAAAGTGGTTGGCGGGAAAAATCGGTTGCGCTGAAAGAAAAATTTCTGAGATTTGCAATGGCAAGCGTGGGATTTCTGCGTCCTTTGCCATAGAGCTAGAAATGGTTTTTGGCATCAGTGCGGAGTTTTGGGTTACAATGCAGGCCAGGTGGGACCTGTATAATGCTCGTCAAAAGGCTGCCTGAGGTTCAGTAGTGAACCTTAATAAACGCCAGCTCAGGTCTGCAGTTGAATCTCATCGGTAAAATTGAATTGCCAATGCCGCGGCTTACGTACATCTTTGCACGGCCTTTGTGATACCAGCCAGCATCAAACTCACCCGTTCCTTCCGGAGTCCAGATCGGGCCCATGAAAGGGAGTCGAACTTGTCCGCCATGGGAGTGACCTGCTAAAGCAAAATCAATCTTGTCAAAAATTGACTCAAAGAGTGCAGGGGAATGAAATAGTGCGATGATTTTTTTGGTCTCTGGAATTTCGTTTAAGACATTTAGATTTGGAGAGCCCGCGAGATTATCATCGAGACCTGCGATCCAAAGATCGTCATTCAGTTTGATTGTTTTGTTGGTTAGGTTCCTGATTCCCTGTCGTTTAAAGATTTGGGCCAGCTCTTGAATCGGTTCCCAGTACTCCCAGTTTCCTTGAACGAAGTAGACACCCAAAGGCGCCTTTATTCGGGATAGGACCTCTTCATAGCCGCGAGCTGATCCTCCGGGAGTGGCAATATCTCCAGTGATGACAATGATTTCTGGTTTCGCTTGCTCGAGAGCATCGATAAGTTTTTTCTCAACTGCTCCAATCCCTTTGGTATGAAGGTCGGATATATGCCCAATCGTCAGGACTTTTTGACCCCGACCAATGGATATGCTGTGACTGGTCTTCTCAAGTAGAATTGGCTCAATAAAAACTGAGAAGCTCAAAAGAGCTATGGGAATAAGTAGGAGGCTTCGTTTCTGAAATTTCATGATACCATTTTATTATGGAAAATATTTTTAGGATTTACCAACTCAAAGATAAAGCACTAATGGATCTCTACAGAAGGCTCGACAAAGATCTGCGACCTATGCCGAAAAAATCAGATGGTGTCATAGATATCTATGGACCAGGGCTAGAGGATAATGATGTTGATGCTCTCAGGCATGCTTACATAAGTGGTGTCTACACAATTGAATATAACGGGGGACTTGCTGAGTTGCTTGGACGATTAAATGAATTATCTAGTTTTGATTCTAGATCAAATTCATTACTCAGCGAGAACATGGATTTATGGAATAATGCCGTTGGCCGAGCTCACGGCAATAAGGCTATGAATTGGGATGAGCTCTATGGCCATCTGATAAAAGCCCTCAAGGACGGAGATCTCATCATTGATCCAAACGACAAAAGAAAATACAAAGGAGACAAAAGAATTAGACGTCTCCCAAAGTCGCTCGTGATCAAGATCAAGGAAACCAAAACCGGAGCTAACACTAATTTCTTTGATCCCCGAATGAAGATTGTCATGACTAAAGACGAATTTATATCTGCTATCAGGCGAGGGAGATATCCCGGTTACGCTGTTAAAAAGCACTATTCGGGAGAATACCCTTTCTCAACGAGAGACAGGTTTAAGTTTAATAATCTGAGATAATTTTTTTAAGTAAATTAAACCTACGTAAGAACAAAATGAGCAAGGATCATTTTTAGATCTCTTGCATTAGTTCAGTCGATTCTGGCAGCGTTTACTCACAAAGGAACGCCGGTCTGATCGTATGGGCCGGCGTGCACTGAGTAATCCATTCACCTTTGTAGTAGCGAGCAAACCCGAAGTGCCAAACAACTGACTTCGTTTCAGGCGTAATCGGAATCTCATGGGGGTAGACCTCCGGTGCGACTCCGTCGACGGAATAGCACCAACCGTAGGCCCGCATCTCAATGTTCGATACTATTTCAAGAGCGCCTTTACCTGTAGGCGTATTAAACGCTGAGGCCAGGCCCTCTTGGCTTCCCTCATAGGGAACTCCAAGCTTCGCGAGTGTCGCCACTGTCAGCTCTCCGACGTTCCGGTAGGCCTCAGTCACTTCAGTTCGCATGATGAAGTTCGGAGAGCAGGGCCCTATAAATTTGAGCTCCAGCGCCCATGCCGGAAATGCAAATATCGTAAACAAGAGAATGAGGTTTTTCATAAAGATTGCGCCGCCGCGCGAGGGGTAGAGGACAGGAGGAAGGCGAGCTTCTCCCGATCCAGGTTATCATCGCCACGGATGAGGGCTGCAAGTTCGTCCAGAGAGTCGTTCCCCCAGAAAAGCTCATCGCCGTAAACAAAGCTCGGGACCCCGAAGACTCCCTTACCTATGGCCTCTTGAATGTTTTGCTTGAGTTCAACCCTGGCCTCCCGGCCAAAACTCGCTTCATAGAGTTCATCCGCTGGAAGGTTACTCGCTCGCAGAGCTTCTAGGAGCTCTTCTGGTTCACCTAAGTCGATTCGTCGTTCCCAACCCGCACGCCAAAGAGTGTCCACCACCTGGAGTTGAGTGTTAGCTGCGACACAGGCGAGGGACAGTCTGAGCGCGTAGAGGGAATTGAACGGATGAGTTTTTGGAGTCGTAAACGGAATGCTTTTCCTATCTGCGTAACGAAGCATCTGCCTTAAGAGGAACTCCCGCTTAGGGGTCACTTCTCCTGGGCCTTTAATCTGCCAGTGATTTAAGAGCGGGCCCAAGGCCACGGGTTTTAGAATGACTTTGAGATTAAGTTCCCGTGCCAAAGGACCCAGCCGTAACCAGGCAAAATAGGAAAAAGGAGATAGATAATCGAAATAAAAAGTCAGCTCTTTCATAGGGTTAGAATCCTACGGGGTATTCATTTGATCTGTCCACTCAACAATTAGCTTGCAAAAAATTCTGATTCGTTTTAACATAACGCATCATATATTGGATAGCCATCTTGCCGTTGCACGTATTCACCAAGTTGCACGTTTGTTGAAGGGCCAGGTTGTTATCATCCAAAGAGACTTCGTCTCCATTGGGTAGCCTCATGAAAAATCTCCTTTTCCGTTTCGTCACTCTTGTGACTCTCTCTTTCTTTGCCATTTCCTGCGGACAAAATGCTCCGTCAAACGTCCTAACTGGTGTAAAGGTCGAGGCCAAAACCATCAACGATGATGTTTGGATGTCCTTTGCAGCCGACTTAAACCTTGGTGCCATGCAGTTCGCCTCGCTTTCAATCCCAGTGCTTCATCCCCGGGGTCAGACTCCAGTTGGCCAGCTAGAACTCGTTAGCGGTCTTGGCGGGGTTAACCAGCTCAAAATCTCTGTGAATGTTTCCGAGCTCGCGGATATTCAAACCACTTCGGCGACTCTGCCCAACGGAAACATGATTCCCCTCATCGCGAATAACCAGGTTATTGCTCTTAACATAGGAAACGGCGCCCGGGTTTACCTTGCCCTTAGTGAAACCGTAACCGCCATTGGGGTAGCTGTACCGATCGCCGCCTTTGATAACATTGGCCGCACCCTCCCTGGGCTTAACTTCTTTCCGATCATCAACTCGAATGATGTTGTAGGAACAGCGGGGATCTTCACTGGTCTTAACCCTGGCCAGAACGGTATCGCAGTTGTTGCTGACGTCTCAAAAGTGGTTAACCTTGGCAACCTCCTTCAGTCTTCTGCCCCAGCGATCATGGCGATGCAAGCACAAGAAGCTGAGAGCACTCTGAAGCTTGACTACCGCTCTCACAGTGGCTCAAAGGCCCAGAAAGCTCAACTCGATCAGATGATCTATGACCTTAACAAGAACCGCACTATCCTTCGGATGCGTTAATACGCTAAGAGAGGTTCGCTGGAATGGATTCCGGCGCACCTTATGCCAAGGATGGAGAGATCGGGATGATCTCAAGCAGGGAAGAGAACTTAGGGAAGAGTGGGTTTCAGGATGAAAGGGTCATGAGGACTCTAGGCCAAGCAGGGAAGAGCTCAAGAGATTAGAACTTTCAAACAGGGTTTCATTCAGGGAAGATTAAAGATTGAATAAAAAAAGAAGGCCCCATGCAGGGGCCTTCTTTCGTTTTCAGCTTAGATTTTTTTGGAACCGCGACCCATTTTCGAGTTGGTTTTTTTACGCCGCTTTTCGGCTTCCTCGATCTTTAGGACTCGCTTCACGGATGGCTTCTGGTAGTACTCACGGGCCCGGTACTCTTTTACGATTCCAAAAGCATCACAGAGACGCTTGAACTTCTTGAGGGCACGCTCGACCGCGAAGCCGTCAGTAATATCAATGCGAACATTTTCTCCAGAATCTTTTTTGTCGTAGGCCATGGATCCCCTCTTGAAGTTTAAAACCAAAATACTATTCGGTAAAAATAGCATAAGACCTTAAAAAGGCCAGTGGTTCCGTATTGAACCATCTTTTTTAAACTGCCCTCGCACAATGGTGTTCAGGAGAGGCTACTGCTCTATCCTGAAGTGAATCATCAGACGAGAATCAACTTTTGTGACCATAGGCGCACCGACCCATTCCAGGAGCTCCCCAGGCAATATCGATCAAACGCTTAATATTATTAAGCTTTCTTCTCGTTCGACACCATTATTCAGGGGCAGTTTACTGGGAGTGTTAAGGTTGCGAGGAAGGGGTAGTGGTCAGACGGCAGACTATTTTTCTGCTCCATGCGCTGAGGAATGGGCAGTGGCACCCCATTAATATTCCTATACCGGGGGAAGTAGCAGTCTTCCCGAACGATCAGGTCCCGCCAGCGCTCCTCCAAAAAGAGGTAATCGATCTGCTGGACGAAGCGGTTACCGCCGCGGGTAAAGTAAACATAACTGAAGCGGTCTTCATCTGGAATAGCGGCGAGGTGGGCGATATCTCGGAGTTCAGTGGTTTCATAGATGGCCTTGAATTCCTCCTCCGTATCTCTTTCACCGGCGTGGCCATTCATGTCACCTCCAACGAGGATAGGTACATCAGGGTGGGCGTCCCTAGCCGCTTTGAAGATCTCAAGCAGGCCTTTCACTTCGAGAATCCTGCGGGTGCGTCCTTCAAAGTCTTTGCGCCTCAGATCAAGTTTCGATTTTATATGTACCAGAAGTGTAATCAGTACGGGTTTCTCGGCCGATAGGAGTTCGAGCTTAAGGACGTCCCGGGAGAAGCACCGCGCTGGTTCCGGCAGCCGGTAGTCAGTGTGCCCGGTGACCCTGACTTCGTAGGGGAGTGTACGGCGGACAAGGTACCCGAGGTCGATGCCTCGGTCGGAGTTCGACGGAAGGCAGAAGGGGAGGTAATCGTCATTGAGCACGAACCGCGCGAAGTTCTCAAGTGACTCGGGGCCTCCGACTTCAGTGACCATAACGATATCCGCTTCGGCGTCACGGATCGTATTCCCGAGGAGAACGCATTTTTCTTTAGACTTGTTAGAAAAAAGCGATGAACTCATGAGCTGCCACTTGATCTCGGTGAGCTCCGTCACAGGAATCTCTGCATGGGTGTGCTTATCCATAAAGAGGAAGAGATCCTGGGCATTTAAAACCATGACTTTAATAATTTTCATACCACAACTAGAATATCTGTATGACACCGAACAAACAATTCCTCATTCTAGGGCGTGGCCTAGTCTTTTCTTTCCTCATGACCCTTTCTTCTGCTTGGGCAGAGACGAAGCTTACTCTCGAGCCGCTGTTTGGTGTCGAGACTCGGCTAGTCCGGTACCCAGAGCCGTCCCGCTATGTAACGGGTGCGACCTATGGGGCCCGGCTATTGTATGGGACGACTCTTCTTTCAGGGGAGGCAGAGTACACGACCACTCTGTCCCGAAGCGATTACCCCGGCCAGGACGTGAAGGTGGAGGACCGGGCAGAACGGGCAGGAGTGGGCCTTCGGACGACTTTTCCGGTGTCGTCATTTCTTGGGGCCTATGTGCGTGCCGGAGGTCGGGCAAGTCAAGGGGAATCGGTGGTTACTACGAACGGTGTGGCCGAGACGAAGGAAAACCCGCTTCGGGTTGATCCCTATGCCGGTGCCGGTCTTCAGCTAGCGTTCCACCAGTTCTTTGCTCTGAACGCCGGGGTCACAATGATCCGTAACGGAGAAGGTAAGTATGATTCGCAGTACTCGCTGGGTCTCTCCGGGCGCTTCGGCAACCTCTAAGACAGAAAACTTTCGGGGATAATATGCTTGGCAGGATCTCCGACTTCTTTTTTAATTAAATGATATGACCAGGAGGTTTCAAATGAAGTTCGCCAGCTACTTGTTACTCACACTTGTCTTAAGCTCCTGCGCTTCTCGAAAAGAGGGTTGGCAAAATGAGACTAAGTCCGTTTCTCTTAGCACTTCTGAGGAAGCACGGATCCTGGCGGAGGCGAAGGCCCTTTGGTCGGAACGAGTTGAAACCGTCAAGCTGCAACAGTCCCTTGCAAAGTTCGAAGAGCTCCACCGCGCTCGGCCTGATGCTTTGGAACCACTCGTTTACCTGACACGTGGAACCTACTTCCTTGCCGACTCCCAACTCGACGAGGTGACTCAGAAAAAAGAGGCTTATGAGCGCGCCGCTGCTTTTGGAGAAAAAGCGATGGCGACGAATTCAGAATTTCGGAAGCTTGTTGCGGGGGGAAAGTCTCTTGAGGAATCCCTTGGAGTATTGACTGCAGCTGAAGTCCCTGCCATCTACTGGACGGCAGCGAGCCTCGGGAAGTGGGCGAAGGCGAGTGGGATCACCGCTGCCCTTAAGTATAAAACTCGTATCAAAGCGATGATTGAGCGAGTTGAGAAGCTTCAATCCGACTACTTCTACGGCGCTGCCACTCGCTACTGGGGTGGCTACTACTCTGTCGCGCCTTCTTTTGCTGGCGGTGATATAAAGAAAAGTCGGGCCTCTTTCGACCGCTCGATCGCTGCGGCGCCTGAGTATTTAGGCACAAAAGTGCTCATGGCCGAAGTCTATGCCACTAAGACTCAGGACCGGAAGCTCTTCGACGCTCTTTTGCGAGAGGTTCTTTCTTCTCAAGAGGATCGACACCCGGAACTTGGGCCAGAGAACACTTGGGAGAAGAAGAAGGCCCAGCGACTCCTCAATAACGCAGACGAACTTTTCTAAGGAGTTCTCCATGAAACTCACGTTGCTCTTCCTCCTCCTTTCGACCCAGGCCTATGCCAAAGAACTTTCGGTCAAGTTCGGAACTATTGCTCCTGCGGGAACACCCTGGGCCGACTCGCTAGAAGAAATCAAAGTTCGTGTCGGCAAGGAATCGGGAAATCAGATCAAGATCAAAACTTTCCTCGGAGGCCAACTCGGAGGGGAGCTTGAGATCATGCAAAAGATCCGTCGCGGGAATATCGAGGGCGGTGGCCTGACCTGTGGGGCCATGGCGAGCATTATCCCTGAGCTCGATCTTTTAGAAGTGCCCTATCTTTTTGAGAGTTCTGAGGAAGCCGACTTTATCCTCGATAACTACCTCCTCGTACCCTTCCGGAAACTGTTTGAGGCCAAAGGCTTCGTGATGCTCACCTGGGCTGAGAATGGTTGGAGGAGCATTGGGCACAAGTCTAAGCTCATCAAGTCGCCGTCTGACTTGAAGGCGGTGAAGATCCGCTCCCAGGAGTCCAAGGTTCACCTCGCATTTTGGAAGAAAGTAGGGGCGTCGCCCGTTGCAATTGCGACACCGGAGGTTCTGCCGGCACTCCAGACGGGAGTCGTAGAGGCTTTTGATAATACGCCACTCTTTACTCTTGCGGCCGAGTGGCAGACGGCGATCAAGTTCTACTCCGTCACGAATCACATCTATCAGCCAGCGGCGGTGTTCTACTCTAAAAAATTCTGGGACCGTCTCGATGCGAATCAGAAAAAGATTCTGACAGGCCCAGGCAATGGTCTTGCCAGAGAGATCCGCTCGAACGTCCGCAAACTGGGCGAAGGTCTTCTGGCCGTGTTGAAGGAGTCTGGTGTTAACACCTATAATTTAACTGCAGCTGAGCGAGAATCATTTAAGAAGGCTTCCGAGGGACTTGCGGAACAGGCAGTGAAAGATATCGGAGGAGAGTCTGCGAAAATCTTCGCCCTTATTCAAGAGGGTAAAAAAGCATTCAAGGCCAAGAAATGATCAATCGATTTTTTCAAGTACTCACAAAGATTGAAGCTCTCATTGCCTCTGTCCTCGTGCTGATTCTTACAGTCTTTGTCATCCTCGATGTAGGCGCCCGGGAGCTTTTCCGCACTGGCATTCCCTGGGCCCAGAAGGGAGCGGTTTATATGATGATCTGGGCCGGCTTCCTCGGGGCGATTCTCGTTGCCCAGAAGGTCGAGCACCTGCGGCCTGAAGTTGCCGACAAACTCTGGACAGGAAAACTGCGCCCTATCTATCTGCGTCTTCACAACCTCCTGGTGTTTGGTTTCACAGCGGCCATGACATACTACTCTTGGACCTATGTTCTGGAGTCGAGAGAGTTTGCGGATCGAAATGTCATCATCGATATGCCTATGTGGGTGCTCCAGGCAATCATTCCCTATACCTTCTTCTCCATGAGCCTCCGTTACCTCTATTTTATCTTCTCTCCCCGTGAGAAAGATCCTCAGGCGGTGCACTAATGGCAACGAGTCTTCTTATTGGCCTAGCACTGGTCGTATCACTCCTTTTGGGTCTTCCTTTGTTTGTTATTATGGGTGCCCTGGCCGGCATCTGCTACATCAATGTCTCCGGGGAAACGCTCTCCGTCGTTGTTGGTGACATCTTTTATGCCGCAGACAAAGAGATCCTTCTGGCGATTCCGCTCTTTGTTCTGGCCGGGCAAATTATGACCAAAGGGAGCATCTCAAAGCGCCTGATCAATGTCGCTCGCTCGCTCACCGCCGGAATCCCAGGGGGCATGGGAGTCGCGGCGATCCTCTCCTGTGCGGTCTTTGCGGCCATCTCGGGCTCTTCGCCAGTGACTCTGATTGCGATAGGGTCGCTTATGTACCCGGCACTCCTCGAGGCAGGGTATTCAAAAAAACTCTCTGCCGGCGTCCTGGCGACTGGTGGAACCCTTGGCATCATTATCCCGCCGAGCATTCCCATGATCATCTTCGCGATTATGGCCGGAGTGAGTGTGGTTGACCTCTTTAAGGCAGGTATTGGCCCCGGGATTCTCCTGGTTGTATTGCTTTCGGGCTACATGCTCTATGCCCGTCCCAAAATTCATACGACGACCTTTCAACTAAAATCCTTTCTCGCAGACCTTCGGCGCGGCGTCTTCTCACTTCTTATGCCGGTTATCATCCTCGGGGGAATCTACAGCGGCTTTTTTACCGCTACCGAATCTGCGGCCGTTGCCGTTCTCTATGCCGTGATTGTTGAGTTCCTTATCCACCGTGAACTACAATTCTCTGAATTCCTTGCGGTCTTCAGGGAGACTGCTGAAATGCTCGGGATGCTCTTTCTCATCCTGATTCTCGCCGTGAGCTTGAATAAATTTATGACTTTCGAGCAGATTCCTCAGCTCATGGTCGACTGGATGTCATCGCTTATTAGCTCTAAGATCACCTTCCTCCTGGCGGTGAATTTGCTCCTTCTGATTGTTGGTTGCTTCATGGATATCATGAGTGCAATCCTCGTGCTGGCACCAATCCTCACCCCGATGGCCATCCACTATGGCGTAGACCCTGTCCATTTTGGAATCATCATGATCGTCAACTTAGAGATCGGCTACCTAACACCACCGATAGGTATCAACCTCTTCGTCGCTTCAGGGATCTTTAAGCAACCTCTAGTGGAGGTGATCCGTGCTGTTCTGCCTTTCCTTGTCGTGATGCTCGTGGGTCTGGCGATTATCTCCTTCTTCCCTTGGATTAGTTTGGTCTTCGTATGATAGATTACTGGTCGATTTTCGCGCGCACAGATTGCTTCCCGAACTGTGGCTGCGAGCGGATGATGGACGGTTGCTGGATCTGCCAGCCCGTCTCTATCGCGAGTTCATTGCCCTACCTGATCGTCGCGGCCCTCCTTCTGCTTCGGAATAAGAAGCCAAGTAAAAAGCTTGTCCTCTGGTCGAGCTTTCTCGGAATTGTGGGCATCTCGAGTATGTTTGCTCACTCAACCTACATCCGTGCCGCGATGGCGATGGACTATACTTCCATCATCTTTCTCCAGACCTTCTTTTTCTTCACACGACTGATTGAGCGCTCTCCCCTCCAGCGCATCTCTCCGTATATTCTCTTCCCTGGTTACTACCTTTTCCTTTACGTCCTTCTAGTCCCCCTGGATGTGTGGTCTCAATTCTATGTGGCCCTCATCTTCTTCTCGGTGGCCTTGGTAGACTTCCTTTATCACAAAGGGCTGTCCATCCTTTGGGAACGGAATCTCATTATTTCGTTTTTCCTTCTGGGGATCTCGGTGATTTTCATGCTGATTGACAGATACCAGACGTTCTGTGCCATGAAATACGTTCCCTACGGTCATGCCATTTGGCATCTCGGAAGTGCGTTATCCGCTTGGTACTTTGGATGGTGGTACTTTTATGAGCACGAAGTGAAACTTGAAGAAGCTGCTAAGAAGTAGAGGGTCCCAGGGCTACATAAAGAAATTGAAAGGCAGCCCAAAGAGAAATCCCGCTCCGAGGATGATGGCCGTACCGACGAGAAGAGTGCCTACGGCTTTATTGACGATGTTTCCCATGATTTTCTCCTAGGCTTGATTCTAATACCTGGGGACGGTCGGGTCAATCTCAAGAGACCAGGCATCAATTCCTCCCCGAAGTGAAAGAGCATCGTGCCCTTGGTACTTGAGAAACTGTGTTGCGTAAAGGCTCCGGACCCCATGGTGGCAATAGACTATGACCGGTAGCTTGTCCCGGGGTATTTCTTGAAAGCGTGCCTCAAGCTCATGGAGAGGAATATGTAAGCCACCCAGGTGACAGAGTTCTCTCTCGTCGTCCCGGCGCACATCAAGGAAGTGGAAGGCTTTATGATCAGTCAGCCAGTTTTGAATCTTCTTGTTGTCGATCTCCATCTGATTATCCTGTGACAGTGACGACGGAGCCAGGTTTAACGCTCTCGATGATCCAGGTGTTACCACCGATCACAGAGCCCTTACCGATCACTGTCTCGCCGCCGAGGATGGTTGAGTTGGCATAAATCACGACGTCGTCCTCGATCGTTGGGTGACGCTTGATGGATTGGAGCTTCTTTTTTACAGAAAGTGCTCCGAGAGTGACACCCTGGTAGATTTTGACGTTGCGGCCGATGGTTGCCGTCTCACCAATGACGACACCGGTGCCGTGGTCAATGAAGAAGCTCTCTCCGATCCTTGCTCCTGGATGGATGTCTATGCCGGTCTTCTCGTGGGCATACTCCGTCAGGAGCCTCGGAATCAGGGGGATCTTCAGCTCATAGACGGCGTGGGCGATGCGGTAGATACAGACTGCGTAAAAACCGGGGTAGGTGAGGATGATTTCTTCTCGGCTGTAGGCCGCGGGGTCACCCTGAAGGGCTGCCGATGCATCCAAATCAAGCATTTCTGCAAGCTTAGGGAGCCGATCGAGGAAGACCTCGACATTGGCGGCCGACTTCTCATTGGCCTCGGGGCCAAGGGGACGGACAGCCTCGAAATAGATCGTGAAGCGTTTTTTCAGGGAATTAAGTGTGTCCTGGATGTCTGAGAGACTCCTGGTTCCCTGAATTCCCCGCTGGGGAAAGAGGAGGAGCAGGAGCTCATCCACTGCCTGGCGGACGTCGGCGACGCTGAGCTGAAGGGTCGCAGTTTGCAAGCGGTCA